>NZ_JACHCW010000050.1:0-1025 GCF_014200825.1 Pedobacter sp. AK017 | reverse complement strand
TCTTTAAACATCAGTTCGCCGGCCCAAACTTTTGCAACCGGTTTGGGAACAGCATTATTGGTCAAATCCTCTTCACTGTAAAATTTACCCGTCCAGATAAATTGAGGTGCAAGCATGCCAATTTGTTTGCCCGTCTGTTCCTGCCATGGGTATTTTTTCGGCGTTTCAGCCATGTAATCGATGGTATTGCGGACAAAAGTATAATTACCCCCTACTGTAAAACCAAAGCCACCAATGTTGTCAGAATAACTAAGCGATAATTCATATCCTTTGTTTGTTGCCTTTCCGGCATTCAATGCAGGAAGCTTTGCTGGTACTAAACCAGAAATCAACGGTATATCGAATCTGTTGATCAGAATATCATTACGCTTTTCCAGAAATACATCTGCTTCAAAGCTGAGACGGCTTTTAAACAATTTTGCCTCCACCCCGATATCTGCCTTGCGGGCAACCTCCCAGGTCACGTTTGGATTTCCCAACGTTCCTTCTAAGATCGGAAGGATTTGAGTAGGCGTAGTTCCCAGGCTATAATAGCCGTTAACTGTAGTAGAGGTACCGGGAGTCTCAGCCGCGAGCGGGTTTCTAAATGAATAGATATACAAGTTGCTGTACCCGAAACCGAGCCTGTCATTCCCTACTTCACCATAGGAGCCCCTGAACTTCAGAAAATCCAGAAACTTAACATTATCCTTTATAAAACTTTCTTCTGAAGCTACCCATCCAAGGGCACCGGAAGGAAAAAATGCATAACGTTTCGATTTACTAAATGCATCAGAACCATTATAGCCTACATTTCCTTCAGCAAGGTATTTATCCTTATAAGCATAGGTAAGCCTGCCTGCCATTCCTTTGAAAATAGTAGGAACAATGAACGAAGCCTCTTTGGTGGTCTGGGTAGCAATGCCCATCGCGGTTATTTTGTGGTTCATGCCAATCGCCTTATCATAGTTCAAGGCAGCTTCAACCTGTTGTATACGGTTGAAATCACTGAAATTACTACCCAGTGTATAGGTTGGAATTCCGGC
>NZ_JACHCW010000049.1:0-1041 GCF_014200825.1 Pedobacter sp. AK017 | reverse complement strand
TTTGGTGGTAATTATGATAATTGAAGGCTAGTGTTCGTTAGAAATTAATGAACGTTACGAATCTAATTTTCTCTTCTGCTGATGTATTTAAAGTTATTTCTGTCGATAATCAGGCTGATCATATAAATATATACGTGCAAAGTCGGCAGAGAATCTGTTTATGCCCAAATTGCTGTGAACCCTCCACCAAATTACATAGTTATTACACACGGAAATTCAATGATTTGCCCACTTTTGGAAAGGCCTGCAGGATCTTTCTGAAGTCTCGTAAATATTATTGTCTCACTGATGAGTGTCCGCTTAAAATTTTTACAGAACGCTATGAAGATCATTTCAAACCATGCAGGCGGACAACAAAGCGTCTGGAAGAAAAGCTATTAGATACTGTTTTGGAATTGGGCGGCAAACCAGCGGAAAGAATATGTCGTCATTTTTCAATACCTGTCAGCGACACTACTTTGCTGAGACTTATCAATAGGGCTCCTTTACCTGATCCTGGCAATTTTACAGCTATAGGGGTTGATGACTGGGCTTACAAAAAGCGGGAAAGGTATGGCAGCATTCTGGTAGATTTAACAACAAGAAGAGTAGTAGATCTGCTGCCCGACAGAGAAGAAAAGAGTTTAATTACCTGGTTACGGAAACAGCCAAAACTTGAAATAATAACCAGAGATCGTTATGGCAAGTACAGGCGTGCGGCAACTAAGGGAGCTCCACAGGCTATACAAGTGACCGATCGCTGGCATTTGTTAAAGAACCTCGGCGAAGCCCTCACTAAAATGATGACCCGTGAATATACCAGATTAACTAGATCATTAGCCCCCAAGATCGAAGAAAGCCCAGTGGAAATACCTGACGAATTGCCTGTTAGAGAAAAAGAAGTGGCTACTATGGGAATTATAAGGCGACGGTTTGATGAGATGAAGAAATTACAGGCAGAAGGCTTATCAATAAAAGGAATTGCAAGACAATTGGGTATGCACAGGGAAACGGTTAGAAAATACATGTTGACAGAAAACCTGGTCCGTAAATCCTACAAGG
>NZ_JACHCW010000048.1:0-1434 GCF_014200825.1 Pedobacter sp. AK017 | reverse complement strand
CACATCTCCCTGAATAACCTTGCTTAAAGAACCATGGTTCTTTACCGATTGGATATAGATCTTCCTGTGCTTCTTCACATCGCTGTTTATGTTGAATAGCGGGTGATGTTTAAACACAACCTGTCCAATGGCCCCATCTGTGTGTTCAAGCTGCAAAGCTGGTCCCCTGGATACATAATCGCTGATGCTTTCCCACTGATTGTCAGGCCAGTTCACAGCCATCAACAGTCCATCCAGCTCAGTTGCCGACTTCACCGAAAGGAAACGGTTCTCGTTGATCCGTCCAAAGGGACGGTAATACCAGGACTCCAGGATATTCCGGTAAGCTGCACTGTCGATCCGGTACTTTTCAGTAGCCGAAACCGAAACATTGGCTACAACAGGATTTCCCTGGACATCTGTGACCTGCAAGGTAACAGTTAGTTTCTTTTGTAGCCCGTAATCCTGCCGGTCAGTCTGGATAGTAACCTTATAATCCTCTTCTTCCCTGTTCAGAAAGAGCCGTTCGGCCTGAGACTTATTGTCCTGGTCAAATACAGAAAGACTCAATATGTTCTTTGGGAAATCTGCCACAGGGACAGCCACATTTAAAGAATCACCTGGCGTAACCGTGATGAGTTTGCTCCACAAAACCACTTTAGCCGAACGCAGTATTAGCAAGGCATTTCCACTTTGGTTTTTGTTGTAAACAGTTACTGTGCACTGTTCTTTACTTTTATATAGCTTCAAACTGTAGCCTGCAGGCTTTATAATCTGAGGAAAAGGAATAATTTGTTTTTTCTTACCGGTTGTTTCAACTGTATAGCTGGAGCCCGTTTCCGGCTTCAAATAGATAATAGCAATTCCCTGTTTATCGGTTTTTACTTTGCTCACCAGCTGCCCAGTGTTTTTGACCAATAATTCTGTTTCAACAGGATTGCCATGGATATCCAGTACCTCGAGAACTACTTTACCCCCAACACCAGCTAACAATTGCCCGCCTTCGGGATGGATATTTACTTTCAAAGGGTTCCCTTCATGGGGTAGGTTCAGGCTATGCTCCGCGTAATCATTGCCCCGCGTAAAGAGCAGCTTTACTTTCAGCGACTGCTCATCGGCCAGTTTAGGGTAAGTAAAATTGATAAAGGCTTCGCCTAACTCATTCGTGCTCAGCCGGCCATATTTGATCGTTTCTCCTCCCGAGGTCAGTTCATATTCTCCATCAACATTTTTGGCGAGTTTGCCGCTTTCCCTTACCCTGGCCATTACCTGTACTTTGCTGCCTCTCACCAGCTGACCTGTATCACTTACCAAAGCCTCTGCTTCCAGTTTCCTCCCAATTTTATTCCTGATCCGGATTGGCTGCACAAAAACATTCGTATCCCCATAGCTCAGCATCTTATCGGTATAGGCATACAAAGTATATTTACCTTCTTCAAGCATTCTGGGCATAAA
>NZ_JACHCW010000047.1:0-1574 GCF_014200825.1 Pedobacter sp. AK017 | reverse complement strand
TGTCCATTCCTAAAAAAGCTATACACAAAAACTAGTGTATGGAAACAACAGAAAAAGAGTTTATTTTCTCAGAACGTGGCAAAGGTCAGCCTTATGATAAGAGGTTGATTAAACAAGTTATTGACCAATTGAGGGAAGGGGTTCCCCGTCGGGAGGTAATGCAGAAGTACGGGATGGTTCAGGATACTTTGATCAGATGGATACAAAAGTATGCTCCAGATCTACCACAGTATAAGAGTTATTCTACCGCTGAGAAGCGAACAGTTGTACGCGCAGTAGCGTCGGGTGGTATGACTTTTAAACAGGCAAAGATTGCATTTAATATTACCCATGAATCGATGATTAGGAGATGGGCTAAGGATTTTAAGGAAGAAAATATCGACCTTAGTTCTTTCACTCCCAAAGAAATGCCAAAAAAGAAAGCTGATTTAACTGACAATTCAGAGCTCAAGGCTTTGAGAAAAGCTTTGGAGCAAGAGGTTTTAAAGAACAAGGCTTTGAATACAATGATCGATATTGCAGAACAGCAGCTAAAGATCGATATCAGAAAAAAGTCTGGTGCCAGGCAGTCATCAAAATGAAACAGGACTTTCCCCAACTGGGGATTAAGTTACTGTGCAGACTGTTTGGCAAAACAAGGCATGCTTACTACGACTATCAATGGAGATTGCAGGATGAAGGTTTGAAAGATGAAATCGTTTTACAACATGTCCTGAATATTAGATCGCTACAAAAAAAGATAGGTACTTTAAAGCTACATTTTATGTTGCAGGAACCACTAAAAGAGCATGGTATCCATATTGGCAGAGACTATTTATTTAACCTAATGCGTGAATATGGCTTAACTGTCAGAAAACGAAGAAGAAAAGTGGGTACCACAAATTCCAGGCATTGGATGAAAAAATACCACAATCTTATTAAAGGAATAACCCTGGACCAGCCTGAGCAAGTATGGGTAAGTGACATCACTTACATCCAGCTTAAAAAGAAATGGGGTTATCTGAGTTTGGTTACCGATGCCTATTCTAAGAAAATTATGGGTTGGGCATTCAGGAATGATCTCGGTACCCAAGGCTGTATAGATGCCCTGGAAATGGCCATTAGTAACAGAAAATATGTACAAACAGTACTTATACATCATTCAGATCGGGGGACGCAATATTGCAGTAAGGCATACGTAGATATTCTGTTGAAAAACAAGATAGCCATAAGCATGACCGAGAATGGAAGCCCTTATGAAAATGCTATAGCAGAGAGGGTTAATGGGATCTTAAAGACCGAATTTGACCTATATGAATCAAAAACAGGGATTAAAGAAACAACTTTGAGAATCAGAGAGAGTATCCGAATTTATAACGAGCTCAGACCACATGCAAGCTGTGACTATATGATCCCGGAACAAGCGCATCTTGAACAGGGAATACTTAAAAAAAGATGGAGACAGCAAAAAGCTTGTATAGTTCAGGCAGAATTAACAAATTAGGGTGTATAACTCAAATAAAAATAAAAATACTGGGTGTATAACCAGATTGAAATTAATTCATTAACCTGTATAGCTATAAACGGATAAGACA
>NZ_JACHCW010000046.1:0-1601 GCF_014200825.1 Pedobacter sp. AK017 | reverse complement strand
AGCAATAACAGGTATGAGTGTTTGCCCAAAATCAGTAAGATTGTATTCTACCATCGGCGGCATTACCGGATAGATCGTCCTGCTGACAAGTTCATGCCCTTCCAATTCTTTTAATTGCAAGTTCAGCACACGCCGGGATGCATCCGGGATCTTGCGCTGCAGTTCGCTGGGTCGTTTATAACCTTCATTGATGAACCATAATAACCGGATCTTCCATTTGCCATATAACACTTCACCGACTAGATCCAGTCCGCAGTTTAGGTTCGGCAACGTCTTTTTTTCATACATATTACAAATGTAGTTCTATGATCGGCTATGAGCAATAGGGGAATAATTTATCCCTATCTGAATCGTAACACCCTACTTGCGCAACCCACACTTACTACCGAAATTTGCGCAAAAGATCTATTCATATGGAAAAGCACTTTAATTACAACAACGAACTAGACGGCAAAATCGCGCTGGTAACTGGCGGAACGAAAGGGGCCGGAAAGGCAATTGCCGAACGTCTGCTCAATGCCGGAGCTACCGTGATCATCACTGCCAGGAACAAACCGGAAGAGCCTAAAGAAGACCTGCAATTCATGGCGGCTGACCTGAGCGAAGCATTAGACACTGAAAATGTGGTTAAAGGGATCATTAATACTTACGGCAGACTCGATATTCTGATCAATAATCTCGGCTCTTCCGAAACGCCGGGCGGCGGCTTTGCTGTGCTAACAGACGAAGATTGGGAAACAACGATTCGCACTAATCTAATCGCACCTGTGCGATTAGACAGGGCATTTTTACCGCAAATGGTTGAACGAGGTAACGGTGTTATCATCCATATCGCTTCCATCCAGGGCAAACTGCCTTTATACGATTCCACCTTGCCTTATGCTGCGGCTAAGGCAGGGCTAATCAACTACAGCAAAAGTCTATCTAATGAAGTTTCGCCTAAAGGCGTTCGGGTGCTAACTGTTTCGCCGGGTTGGATCAAAACCACCTCTGCTATCAGGATGGTCGAAAGGATCTCTAAAAGTTCCGGCTCCAGTATTGCAGATGCAGAAAAGAGCATTATGGACGCATTGGGGGGTATTCCTTTCGGCAGGCCTGCCCAACCCGAAGAAGTTGCGGAACTTGTCGGTTTCTTGGTATCACCAAGGGCGGGCTATTTAACCGGTACGGAATATGTCATTGATGGCGGAACTGTACCGACCGTTTAATTATTTAGTAAAAAGAGAGAGCTATGAATTTACCAACAATAATTGCCGCACTGGTACAGGCACAGAATAATTTAGATTACAAAGCATATGCTGACTGCTTTATTGATGAAGCCATCGTTCATGACGAGGGACATGTCCATCAGGGAAAGGTTGAGATCCGGGAATGGATCAAACAGGCCAATGCAAAATATCAGACGCAAATGAAACCTCTTAGCATAAGTCAAACCGGCAATTATGCTATTTTAAAGGCCGAGGTATCGGGAACATTTGATGTTAGCCCCGTAGTGCTCAATTATCACCTAGAGTTATCATGTGATTTGATCAGTTCATTAAAAGTGACTGGCTGAACAAAGTGAAGCTGCCATACTTAAAAAATTGGTTCAATCCTTAACT
>NZ_JACHCW010000045.1:0-1636 GCF_014200825.1 Pedobacter sp. AK017 | reverse complement strand
TTGCCGAGTAGACTCGAGGGATTTGCACCCTCGGTCCCTCCCAGAACCGGACGTAATACTCTCGCATTATCACGGCTCGTCCAAGTTAGGTCGCCTACCAGATAAGCAATTAGTTTTGTAAACTTTGTAAACATAATTGTTCGTTTGTTTAGTTTTCATAATTCATTCTGTTAAGTTTCCAATCACAATTCAGTTAATTATCTCTATGGGCGGGCTATCGCCCAGTGCGCGAATAGATTAGGTTGTTGCTTAAAAGTCATTCTCAGCCACCTCACTGCTCTGCGAAATCTCCATTGCCTTTGCCACATGATCCATTTCAACAGTCTCCGGTTGATCAGTACCCACAATTTCCAAGTTGTTTCTGGCAACTTATGACAATAGTAGTTTATCCACCCCCGTACTTTCTCATTAATCATTTCAGCAATTGCTGGTAGTTTCCATTGCTTAAGGTGAAGCTTCCAGCTTCTGATCTCCTCAGCTACTTGCTTCTTCGCCTTCAGGCTCATGGCCGGCAGGTTCAACAGCTTGAGTTCGCCACTTTTGACCCTCGTTATCCGAGGTTTAAAAGTGAATCCCAAAAAATCGAAGCTTGCCTTCATGTGTTTCCCTTCTTCTTTATTGTCAGAGTTTTTGCAATAAACTATCCTGGTCTTAGTTTCACTTAGGGTGAGTTTACATTCCCTGAACCGTTTGCCAATTAAGGCCTTCAGGTACAGAGCCTGTTTCTCACTCTTACAGTGGACAATGATATCGTCACTGTAGCGTTCAAACCTATTTCTAGGGTAGCTTTTCTGCATCCATTTGTCAAATACAAAGTGTAGAAACACATTCGAGAGTAGCGGACTGAGCACTGAGCCTTGGGCAGTCCCCGATATCCGATCGACAACGCTGCCGTCTTCTTTCAGCGTGCCTGCCTTTAGCCACCGTTCGATGTACATCAGAACCCATTTTTCCGCAGTATACCGTTCTATTGCTTTCATCAACAATGAATGATCTATTGTATCAAAGTAACCTTTGATGTCAATATCAATCACCCAGTGATTGGTGAAACAATTGGCAGTAGCCGCTGCTAAGGCCTGATGAGCATGTCGTTTAGGTCTGTATCCATAGCTGCTGTCATGGAACGTAGGTTCCATTAGCGGTTCAAGATATGCCCTTACTACTTGTTGAGCTGTTCGGTCTTCTACAGTTGCAATCCCCAAACTTCTGGTTCCACCACCACTCTTTGGTATACGCTTTTCCCTGGTTAACAAGGGAAAGTAACTCCCTGATGTCAGGCGGTTCCATAGCTTGTAGAGGTTTGCCTGTAGCTTTTCCTCATACTCATCAAAGCTTACTCCATCTACTCCGGCTGCCTTGCCGTTCTTCCTAATCCTTTGGTACGCATCCCATACCATTTTCCTTGTGATTGGATGCGCCTTTGTTTCATAGTAATCTATCATCCCTTTTACAGTTGTTAAATCATATTCCACGAACTTGTCCAGACCCTTCGCTCCAATGCCATTACAGCATCTTCAATACTACTACGATCTGATCCGCCCCCACGTGCTGACTTGGTATTTGCCTCGCTTGCTACGGCTTGTGCTTTCCCTCTTATCGTCTTTGCACCTGAGTTCCCACGTTCCTTTAAGGCGCC
>NZ_JACHCW010000044.1:0-1644 GCF_014200825.1 Pedobacter sp. AK017 | reverse complement strand
AGTAGGAAAATTATCAACCCAATCAAACTATATCACACCATTAAATCAACTTTTATCCTAACTGCCTTAATTACAATCAGAAAAATTTAAAAAAACAGCCAGATTATTTAGCCCTTAACCCTTACATCCGTTATTTCTTCCTTTCTTCATACACCTGCTCCTTTAAAAAAACAGGTTCTTGATTATAAAAACAACAGAATTATAATGACCAGATCATTCAGAAAGTATCCTGTAGAGTTCCAGATTCAGGTAATAACTTCCGCCCTGGATCATTCTTTTTTCAAGAATCCCCATGTTGGCCAGTTGGTCCAAATACTTTCTTGCCGTATTTTCCGAATACAATCCCGAATTGGTGAAATGTTTTACCCTGGTAAAGGGCTGCGTAAACAAAGCATTGACCAGAGATTCGGGCCTGGAAATATTTCCATCTTCAACAATAGCATCAAGGATGGCTTCTTTAGCTGATATGATGTCATTGATTTTATTGTAGGTAAGGTTAGAAGTTACTTCAACAGCCTTTAATATATATAACAACCAGCTTTTCCAGTTCCCCCTTTGTGTAACTCCCGCCAGTCCGGCATAATATTCCTCTTTATGTTCCATAATATAGCTGCTCAGGAATAAAATAGGATAATCCAGCAAGCCTTTTTTGGTCAGATAATGAATGTTAAAAATTCTGCCCGTTCGCCCATTTCCATCCCTGAAAGGATGTATAGCTTCGAACTGAAAATGTCCGATGGCCATTTTCAGTAAGGGATCTAAGGGATACTTTTGATCATCATTCAAAAAATCGGTTAAGTTGTTCAGTTTATCTTCAATGATTCCCTTGCCCCTGGGCGGGGTATAAAATGCCTTCCCTGCATTTGGCCCAGTACCACCTTCTTTAATGTATATCTGGGCAATGGGTGTTCTTATGCCATCATTAAACTGGCTAACTACCCTGTACATTTTTATAAAATAGTGTGCATCGAAAATCTGGTTTTCCTGTAAATATTGATAACCCAGCCATAAAGCTTCCCTGTAATTAAGGATTTCCTTTGCCGGCCCATCCAGCTGTTTTGCCTGGTCCTCACTATAGGCTTTATACAGTTCATCATCTGTAGTAAATATATTTTCAATTGCACTGGAAGCCTTAGCCTCCTGTAAACTGATAGAGTTGATCAGCAAGCCCTGATTGGGTATGGCTATACTTCTTCCCTGCAATCTGCCCAGTGCCGCTTTTGCATTGCCAAGCTGGCTATAGATTTCCAGGTCTTCATAAAGCTTAGGGTCTAAAGGAAGATCGGGTAAATCGTTCCAGGGTTTATTTCGGTCCGAGTTAATGCGATAAGTCATATTTCAAATATACATAAAAGCCAGTAACTCACCTTAAAATTATTGAGTTTTTAAGGTTAAGTGCAATTCTTACCTTAAAATATCTTCAAGCAGACAGAGCTACCTCAACATTTATAAGGTTTTCAGGTCATTCGCGATCTGTTGAGCAGAAGGGGGTATTGTAATTTGGAGGTTTAAACAAGTTTTTGGTTTTGGCCCAGGTGTTTGGGGGGGCTTGAAACAAGAAAAGCCGGTAGTCATTTGGACTACCGGCTTTCTTTAAGATTTGGCACCGACCTACTCTCCCACGTGTTACCGCAGTACCATCGG
>NZ_JACHCW010000043.1:0-1691 GCF_014200825.1 Pedobacter sp. AK017 | reverse complement strand
CCCTAACTATTATTATCCAAGACCTCCGAAAATCGGTTTAACAAAGTGAGTATAACTAGCATGATGCAAAAATGAGCTCGTCCGGCCTTACGCCCAACTGGTTGATCCGTCTTTGCATTGCCTTCACTTGTGCCATCCTGATTTTCTCCAAGTATTCTGTTTCAGCAATTGGCTTGTAGGCCTGTCTTTTGGTAAGCATGTTATAGATGATCACCGCTATTTTGCGTGCCGTAGCGGTTACTGCTGCAAGCTTTCCCTTGCGATAGGCAATTCTCCTGTAGAACTGGTGCAGACTTCCTTCTTTCAACCTGTTCCCGACCGCAACCGCAACGTGCCTTAACGCATCAGCAAGCCTGCTCTTTCCCTTTAGCGTACGACTGGAAATCACCCTGCCGCCAGACACCTTCTTATTGGGGGCAAGCCTCAGCCAGCTTGTAAAATGTCTGGCCGTGGGAAATGCACTCAGGTCTATGCCCGTTTCTGAAAGCAGTGTAATGATGGTTGTTGAACCAACTCCGGCGATCACAGAAAGGTCTACGCCACCAGTCAACTGGTAGGAAATTCGTTGTAGGTTCATCTTTGGATCGTTTTTGTTCAGGTATTTGTCCTTGCCCAAATACTCAATCCTAGCCTCGCCATCCAGCTTCTCGTTATCTTCAATGCGCTGGTTCAGGTGAGCTTCGATATGCTTGTCACATTCTGCGATCTTGCCATGGAAGTAGTTGTACACCTCATAGCATTGCCTCAATTCGAAGATATATTCCTCCCTCCATTCGCCCGTAAGTGCCTTGATGATCTCTTCCTTTGATTTTTTCACCTTATACTTCACCAGGGAGGCAAGGACTACCGGGTCTTTTTCCCCTGAAATGATCGCCTCGATGATCATCTTTCCGGAAACCCCTGTGATATCGCTCACTGCAACATCCAAGCGGATATTGGTCATCCTCAGTGCCTTCTGCATCTTGGAAATGTAGCTTGCCGCATTCTCCAGCAGGCTCTGCCTGTGCCTACAATATTGGCGCAGGGTTTCGGTAAACAGGTCTGGGATAAAGCTACCCTCTAAAAGACCCAACGAATGCAGCTTCTGTATCCATTGGCAGTCCAGTACATCCGTCTTGCGTCCCTTGACGTTCTTGGTAAACCTGCCGTTCACCAGGATCGGCTCCAATCCATAGGCCTGCAGCATTATGAACAGCGGTTGCCAATAGCTCCCCGTACTTTCCAGTGCCACCTTGGTAATGGAATGCTCCATCAACCAATTACACAGCTCGTGAAGCTCACTGGTGTAGCACCCAAATTCCCGAACTTCGTCTTTCTGCTGTCCAACGGCAACAAAATGCGTTTTGCTGCCTACATCAATGCCTGCCGCTTTCGCGTTGACAACAGGCATCTGTTCAAAATCCTTTTGCTTTTTTGTCTTCATAGCACCTAATTTTAAAACTCTCAACAGGCAGAGATAGCAACTTTTAATATTCTATACGGGATATCCACAAAGGGTTCACCAAGCATTGTTCCTGGCGTTGCCGGAATCGGCAACTGCTCTGCCCAACCAAAATAATAGCCGAACTTGTAAGTATCAATCAACTCAACGGTCTTTGATGAAAGCTATACCTAAATTTACCTAACTTTTCAAACTGTTCCATTTTTTGTTATATAGAATCAACTTAACTAACCATCCATAGGTGGAATAT
>NZ_JACHCW010000042.1:0-2163 GCF_014200825.1 Pedobacter sp. AK017 | reverse complement strand
TCAACATAAACAGCGATGTGAAGAAGCACAGGAAGATCTATATCCAATCGGTAAAGAACCATGGTTCTTTAAGCAAGGTTATTCAGGGAGATGTGCCTTTTACCAACCGTGTTCCTGTTAACCTGGATGCCAATTACCGGTTTTACCTGCCGGCTTCTTCTCTTCTGTCGCGAAAAGGGGAAGAATGGGTGTTGGATATTTATGAGCCACGCAGTTATTTTAGTTTCAACTACCTTGTGGAATGGAAGAACCATGATATCCAGTTTGATGGCAGGATAGTAGACAGTGGATTACTGGAAGAGCCAGCAGTGAACAATAGTTTTGCCAGCGCAAAAATTCCGGCACAATCGGCTTTCAGTTTTAAAGGGATCAACCAACTGGCAGAGGTGAGGATAGGGAGTAAAGAGAAAGTAGTACAGAAAAAGTTGAGAAAAGACTGCCCGGATCGGATGTGTACTTTTGGAACCTATAATTGCACCATGCATCCAAATAACCAACTAATAGCAGGTAAAATTTATGCATACGGCTATACTGCAAACGGAACACCCAGGGTAGCCACCTACTTAGGCTGCACCAAATTCAGGTATATCCATGACATGAAAAACATCACGATTCCGGAGGAATTCCCTTTGCCAGATTATGATGCCTATCCATCAGAAAAGGAAGATACCCGTTCAACCATTTACTGGAACCCCAATATCGTTACTGATACAAAAGGAACTGCGACATTCAGTTTTTTTACTTCAGATATGCAAGGGGAATTTGAGCTCATTGCCCAAGGCCTGGAAGTAAACACATTGAAGCCTTTAATGGGCACTGGTAGTTTTAAAGTTACAACAGTTACAGATAAATGAAAATGGATAGCAAGCTTAAAATTGGGAACCCATCTTAAAAATCGAACAAAAGCAACTTGACGCAATTGTAAACGCACTGGAGGATAATAGTCCTTTATGCTTAGTATATGGAGTAGCGGCCTCGTATTAGGGGAAGTTCGATTTTTGTAATGTTAGTGTTAAAGCTGTCGTAATTACATTTTTACCGCTGAAAAACAATGTATTGAGGGTTGTTAAAAGATATTATTTGCCCGCGGTCATTTATTTGGTGTATTCAAACAGGGACTTTACCGATTTCAACCGTATTATCATTAGAAGAACATTATTAATAAAAGCCATCAACCAAATTGCTATTCATGCCAATAATTTAGGCAATAACGCGCGCTATTATATAATTGCCCCGGATGCCGAAAAGGGTTTAGAGTAGGCAAAGTTTAATAATTAATTTAACAAGAATGAAAAAATTAACATTGAACAAGATTATTATTTCTAATCTTACCAAACAAGAGGCGGGCAGGATTAAAGGGGGCGGAATTACGGATTATTGTCAGACTGCTATCTATGAAGGTTGCGATCCTGATCACTCCTGGGATAATTGTTCTGACGAGTGTTCGGATTATTGCGGCAGTAATCCTTGTCCTGGTACTACCCAGCCTTATCCGGGAGGTGCTACTTGCGATGGGTGCCAAACCGACTTTGGTTGTGACCCAAATAACACCATCGTTTTTTGTCAGACCGACAGGTGTTGATAATTTTCTTAAAGTAAATACCTTCGGGTATTTACTTCCTCATACTTATATAAATTTCATTCGTATCATCAGAAACAGATAATAGGACCTTAAATGAATAGTAAGCAGATCAACATCCTGGTGTTGCTTCTAATTAGCATGCTATCAGTGAAAGCACAGGGAGATGGGTATAAGCTAAACGGCTCCGATCAGTTGAAAAAGCGACTCTCGGTTTATCTGGCAGAGCACCCAATGAGTAACCTGTACCTTCACCTGGATAAGAATATTTATTCGCCTGAGGAAACGATCTGGTTTAAAGCTTATCTGCTGGGAGATACCGCAACAGACAACAAGGTATTGTATGTTCGCATAGCTGATGAAAATAAAGAAGTAGTGTTAAGCGGGCAGTTTCCTATGTATGATATCCGGGCACATGGAAGCATTTTGTTATATACAAAAGGCCAGGACGAGCGGTACGAAAGTGATGCACATGGAGAACTCAATGTCTTTATGCCCAGAATGCTTGAAGAAGGTAAATATACTTTGTATGCCTATACCGATAAGATGCTGAGCTATGGGGATACGAATGTTTTTGTGCAGCC
>NZ_JACHCW010000041.1:0-2336 GCF_014200825.1 Pedobacter sp. AK017 | reverse complement strand
TCCAGAAGGGCACCGGCCAAGGCCGGATCTTCCAGTACCTCTGCCCATTGTGTCGGTGATTTATTGGAGGTAATGATAAATGATGTATGTTCATGCAGGTTGTTGATCATGTTGAAGAAAGCAATTGCTGCCTGTTTGTTGATCGGGAACATCATCACGTCGTCAATGGCAATCAGATCGGCCTTTAGCAGACGGTTGTATGTGCTTTCGGCATTTTTGCTGACATCCATAATCGTCAAGACCGTACTCAGTTCGGCCATGGTGATAAAGTAGGCCGTATAGCCATTTCTGATGGCATCATTGACCAGTCCGGCTGCGATGAATGTCTTACCGGTTCCTGAAGGCCCCATCAGCATGATATTGAAGTTCTGCTCGATCCATAACAGCTCTCTGAGGGCTTCCAGTTCCATTTTGAGGATGCCATTGGTTACAGTATAGTCATACTGTGACAGGTCACACGTTTTGGGCAGTTTGGCCAGTTTGAGCCTTTTGTCCATGTCTGTCTTCTTGCGGTAATTGACCTCTGCCAGCAGCAATTGCAAGGTAAACTCCGCGTAACCGGGTTTGTCTACCTGGGCTGTACAGATGATGTCTTCGGGTGCTTTCTTAAGCTGCGTTAGCCTTAATGCATCTGCATGGTCTTTAATCTGTTGGATGTGTTTCATGAAAGTTAGTTGAATAATGAGTCATAAAAATTGATGTTGCTAATCTCTGGGGTCATGTCCTGGTCTATGTACGCTGCAGTGCGTGTAACAATGCCGGCAGCGTCATAACTGTAAAACATAGGGTCCTGCTTCCGGTGTATCTCAAGGATGCTGGCAAACTCGTTTCCATTGCGGATGTTCTTGTCCAGGCACATATCTACCGTTTGGTGGATGAACCGCTCATGGCAGCCTGTAGCTGCCCTGAGCATGACTTTCAGGTTGTCCCGGTAGTACCGGGGCTTATCCTGTTTGATCATCAGCAGATAATCCTCTGCCCTTGGGTGTTTAAGAAGTTCAAGCAGTTGCCTTTCAGTCTCCTGCATACCATTGGAGATCCGGCGTTTGTGCCCTTCACAGCGTACAAATGTCCCCCTCTGGGTAGAGATCACGTGCTGGACCACTCTTTCTTTAGCCACATTGTATATGCAAAGGCTATTGCCTTTCACTTCCAGCAATACCTTGGTGCCCTGGCCCTTATAGGTGCCGGAAGGAAGACTATAATAACTGCCTTTATATACCACGCAATTGTCCTTGCGTACGATATATTCTGGCCAGGCCTGGGTTGGCTTTGCCGGTGCAGAAGTTAGGGGCAAAAGATGTTTGCGTTCTATAGCCCATTCCTTAGCAGGGACTTTACTGGTGCCGCTGTGCACTTTACCATTTCCGGTGCGTTTCAGCCAGGCCTCACATTCCTGCTGAAACAGGCCTATGGACTTAAATTCCCTGCCACGCATGAAGTTGCCCTTGACATATTTCACTACGTTTTCGACCTTACCTTTACTCTCCGGATCTGCCTTACGGCAAAAGACCTCTTTAAAAGGATTGCTGGCACAAAAGGCCCTGAAGCCATCTGTGAGCAGCAGATCACCCAGGTTCTCTGACTTCATAAACACACGGTCCTGGTCATAAAGGATCTGTTTAGGGATGCCCTTAAAATAGTCAAAAGCCAGCTCGTGGGCATAGATTGCCGTGGCGGTAGTAAAAGGAAAGTCCTGAAAGTAAATGTACTTCTGGCGGCTACGGCTCAGCACGATGGCAAAGAAATACACTTTTACTCTGGTGCCTGCAGCAGTTTGTACAAAGCCCTGCCCGAAGTCGGCTTGTGCTTGTTCGCCATAAGGTGTCTCCGGCAACTTCTGATAATCCCGTGGGGCTTTCTCTGTATCTTTTGGCAGCTTATATTGCTCGCGGATGCTTTTCACGAAGTTGTAGATCGTCTTGCTGTGTACAAGTGGCAGATCAGGAAAATGCTCTTTTAGCTTGTCCTCTATCTGCGCTGAGGATAAATACGGCTGATTCTCCAGGCGCTTGCGAACGAAGGTATGGTATTGGGCCAGCTTCTTTGGCAAACGGCGTGGACGTTTGATCCACTCGTGGAAAGATTGCTCATCCATATTTAGATATCGCCGGATCGTGCCCCGGTCAAGGCCTGTTTCTTTTCGAATCTGACTTATATTCAGACCTGTTTCAAATAATTCTTTAACTTTATACCACATAAAAACCCTGTTTTTTGTAGTCGGCCGACAGTTGTGTTTCACACATACAAATGTTAGCCGACTTTTTTAATTGAACCAAATTCACTGGTGTTTTTTAATTGCTAAAAATTGAAGATTCAAAGTTGCTACTTACAAC
>NZ_JACHCW010000040.1:0-2532 GCF_014200825.1 Pedobacter sp. AK017 | reverse complement strand
AGATCATCCGCTGGCAGTCGTGCAGGTCCGTAGACAACATGGGGCTCCAACACTGAAAATCCTGTAAATTCTAATATCCCCCGGTGCAATGGACGCAGCATGCCATTTAGATTGCCATTTAATCCCCCCGTAATATAATCGGTTGACTGACCGCCTGTTGTGAATGATAGCAATGCTTTCTTTTCTTTAAACACACCGTTTTGATAGATTTTTCCCTGGCCATAAGCGCGGCCCATAGCGAAAACCCTGTCTACCCATCCCTTAAGTATAGCAGGTACCGTAAACCACCATAACGGAAATTGCCAGATCATTAGGTCGCACCACTCCAGCTTTTGCAATTCAACTTCAATTATATCGGCAAAGCCATTATTTTGCGCGGCATAAAGTTCTTCTAATTGTTGTTTCAGGAATACGGGATCGTGTATTGTCTTAAAGTTCCGGCGGTCAGAAACCGGGTCGAATTGCATCGCGTACAAGTCGGAGGTTTGCACCTGGTGGCCCCGCATGTTTAAAGTTTCCACTGCTGTATGGTACATGGTTCCATTCATACTATTTGGCTCATGATGAGCATATACGATCAAAATATTCATACTTATGTCTTAATTTTCTATTTATGATTCAAAGCTACTGGCAATGTTTTTAATTTGTGAGTGTGACAACCGGATGTTAGCAACACACAAAATTGTAAGTTATGACTACTAGAAAAGAGCTGTCTACAAACAGCATGAACCGCAAAGAACTGATGGATTTTTGTGGTATTGTATATTCCATGGACATACTCTCAGGAAGATGGAAAATGGTAATCCTGGATAAGTTGGAACCTAAAGCACTCCGGTACAATGAAATCAAGCAGCTGCTCCCAAACGTAACTGACCGCATGCTAACTTTGCATCTGAAAGAAATGGAAACTGACGGTTTAATAATCAGATCAGCGCTCGCTGAAGTACCGGTTAAGGTGACCTATAAGCTCACTGAAAGTGCCAGAGCATTGGTGCCGGTTTGGAAGGCTTTGGACACTTGGGGCAAAAATCACAGAGCCACCAGGAAAAAAGGTATTTAATTCATCGTTCTTTTTGTTAAGTGATCTTTTCAAGACTCGTCATTATTGAGTTTATTGCCTTTAATCGTTTCAAACACCGATGAAAAATTAGCATTGTTGTAGCCGTTCAGCACAGTGGTCTCCATGTGGTGCTTTAAGGGTAATACAAGATCGACCGGAATACCGATAGTCTTGTAGGTATCAATCAGATTTTCGAAAGATGTGGTTTGCATATCCAACCTTGCTGCAACATGGTCTGCATAAGATTTTGAATCGATGTCTTCGCCCATTCTTGACAAAGTTTGAGTCATCGCTTGTAACCATTGCACGACCATCGGGGTGAACTCCCGGGCCTTAACCTGGGCCGATTTGATTAACGCAATGCTTTGGAGGTAACCACTGAACATGCCATACATTGCTGCAAGCAGGGCCAGATCATAAAGCGCAGCCCGGCCTGGATCTTCGTCGATAAAGTGGCAGGTTCCCAATGTGGTCAGCAACTCTTTATGATGATTAAATGCAGTCTCAGACCCACTAAATAACAATAAAGCATTGCGTTGCCCTAACATAGGTGGGATGGCCATAATGCCCCCATCAAGGTAATGTGCGCCTGCTGACATCAGGTAATTTGCGGTTTGACGCGACTGAATTGGTGATCCGTTAGTTAGATTTATGATCAACTTATCAGCCATTAAATTATGCAAGGGCCGGAGCAGCGAATCTACTACGCCATAGTCTGATAAACTGATGATTACGACCTGACTGCTCATAATGGCCTCAGTGACGGTGCTCGCAGTAATCGCACCTTCCGGCTCCAGTACAAGACTTTTATCGACAGTTCTATTCCAGGTAGTGATCCGGACATTTTCTTTTAGTAAGGTTTTGGCAATAGCTGTTCCCATTTTTCCCAGTCCTAAAACAGTAACAGCAGTGCGTGTTTTCTTATTTTCCATTATTTTTGATTTTAGCTGTAAAAAAAACGAAGTTGAATCGCTGAAACAAGCGGGGAAAAAATATTCAGATGCGGATAATTTTATCCTATTGGTAAACAATAGACGTATTACTATTTTTGTAATGCAGCAGATAACAATATGTACGAAAAGAAAATACCTAAAACTTTCACTTGTGGTTTAACGGTGATCATGGAAATCATGGGAGGAAAATGGAAATCTTATCTGATTTATCTGATCCATACAGGCTTAAGGCGTCCATCTGAGCTTCAAAAAAGGATTAAAAGTGCTAATCGCCGGGTGCTGGACCTGCAACTTCGTGAACTTGAATTCCACCACATTGTAAAGCGGGTAATATACCCTGAAACACCGCTTAAAGTTGAATATTTTTTAACAGATTTCGGTGAAACTTTATTGCCGGTGATAGGGGCTATGGATAGTTGGGGAACTGATTTTCTCGAAGAATTTAAATCACTTATGCAAGCTAAACAAGCTTGACCGGAAATGCAATCACAGGATTTTTACTTGCAGACATGACTGTTC
>NZ_JACHCW010000039.1:0-4573 GCF_014200825.1 Pedobacter sp. AK017 | reverse complement strand
GAAGGCCTGGAAAAAACGGTAGCCTGGTACCTGGAAAATGAAGAATGGCTTTCCAACGTAACTTCGGGGAATTATCAGGCTTATTATGATACACAATACAATAATAATTAATGGAAATATTAGAAACAGCACTACAGGGTTGTGTGATCATCAAGCCTAGAATATTTGAAGACAGCAGAGGATATTTTTTTGAAAGTTTTAATGCTGGAGCATTTGAACGTTTAACTGGGATGTCGGCTAATTTTGTACAGGATAATCAAAGTTATTCTTCTTATGGTGTGATAAGAGCACTCCATTCTCAAATAGGAGAACATGCTCAGGCTAAATTGGTTCGGGTCTTACAAGGAGAAGTCCTAGATGTCGCAGTGGATATCAGACCTGAATCTACAACTTATGGTAAACATATAGCAATTCGGTTGAGTGCGGAAAATAAATTGCAATTGTATATACCACGAGGGTTTCTACATGGATTTGCTGTTTTAAGTGAAACCGCAGAGTTCTTCTATAAATGTGATAACTTCTATAATAAGGATGCTGAACAAGGATTCCACCTTGCATCTCCTGATCTGAATATAAATTGGATCATTAATGAAAATGATAGGAGAATCGCAGATAAAGATCTTTTATTGCCTTTTTTTAATTTAAAAAGATGAATTTATGAAAGGAATAATTTTAGCAGGGGGAAGCGGAACCAGATTGCATCCTTTAACGCTCTTAATGAGTAAACAAATGATGCCGGTTTACGATAAGCCTATGATTTATTACCCCCTGTCAACATTGATGCTAGCAGGAATAAGGGAGATTTTAATCATATCTACTCCACATGATCTTCATAATTTTGAAAAATTGTTAGGTGATGGGCGAAATTTAGGATGCGAGTTCTCTTATGCAGTGCAAACAGAACCAAATGGGTTAGCTCAAGCATTTGTAATTGGAGCTGATTTTATTGGTATGGATAAAGTAGCGTTAGTTTTAGGAGACAATATATTCTATGGAGATGGGTTGGCGAAGTTACTACAAAACAGTGCAAATCCGGATGGAGGAATTGTTTTCGCATATAGAGTTTCGGACCCTGAACGTTATGGGGTCGTTGAATTTGATCAAGATAAAACCGCAATTTCCATAGAAGAGAAACCATTATTGCCAAAATCAGACTATGCTGTACCAGGATTATATTTCTATGATAATAGTGTTGTAGAAATCGCTAAAAATATTAAGCCATCTCCACGTGGAGAATATGAGATTACAGACGTAAATAAAGTTTACCTGGAGAACGGCAAGCTGAAGGTCGGGGTATTAAGTAGAGGGACAGCCTGGTTGGATACGGGAACATTTGGGTCATTAATGCAGGCTGGACAGTTTGTTGAGGTAATAGAAGAACGCCAAGGCTTAAAAGTTGGCTGCATTGAGGAAGTGGCTTACAGAATGGGATTCATTGATGAAGAACAACTTCGTTCAGTTGCAAATCCATTAGTGAAAAGTGGTTATGGTAGTTATTTGTTGAGATTAATTAAATAGACGCTCCTCCATTTTTTTTATGGTAGACTTGGTATGTACTTCATATAGGACAAACGTTTGATTTAGGAAAATTAAGCTGTTTTTGTAAACTGGTATTTGGATTTTTGTAAATTAATCGGCAGCATTTTTGATATCTAAAAGTATGATTTAGTATTAGTTTCAAATTCAACTAAATGGAAGTTAATTGTTTGGCAATATTATTGCTGACAAAGATGTTGAACTATAAATAATCTGAAGCAATGCAATTGAATTTCTTATCTTTAGCTCCTGATCGTATAAGAAAATCATTCTTGAATCCAAGTTTTAAGAATCATCAGCGTGTTTCAACCAATCATATGACTTTTAAAAGAACTGAAGCTTATTATAATAAAGCCAGAAAAAGAATTCTCTTTGTAAATCCTGGCGTAGTATGTAAGGAATTATTTCAGGAATCGAAATTTAGCCAAAATTTTAAATCTATCTTGTTTACTTGGGATAAAAAGCACGTTGATCTTGTTAAATATATCAAAAGATTAAAAATTAAAAAGATAGTTATTGAATCGTCTGGGCAAATTGTTATACCGGACCATTTTATCCAACAACTGGTTAGCGCACGACTTGAGGGCCTGGAAATATATGATAGCGTGGCATTTTACGAAAAGATAACAGGTAGAACACCTATAGTTCATCTGTCAGCGGATTGGTATTTGAATGATGATATCTTTTCAATAAATACAAGTACATGTTCTTATAAATTAAAAAGAGCCTTTGATATAGCGATTTCATTAACATTAATACCTTTTGCATCATTTTTTGTTTTATTGGGGGCATTAGGTATAAAACTTAGTTCTAAAGGTCCTATATTATTTAAGCAAGCTCGAATAGGAAGAGGTGGAGTGCCGTTTATTATGTTTAAACTTAGGACTATGCGTATTAATAGTACTGATAAATCACATACAGTAAAAAATGACGCGAGAATAACCAGAGTTGGGAAAATTTTAAGACTTACAAAAATAGATGAATTGCCACAATTAGTAAATATATTGCGAGGAGAGATGAGCTTAATAGGGCCCAGGCCCGAACAACATGATATTGTTGAGCAATTCAAGATTGAAAATCCATATTATGATCTTAGGCATATTATTAGACCTGGGGTAACTGGTTGGGCTCAAGTTAATAGACCGAAAGCTACTCCTCTTGAAAATCTTGAAAAGCTGGAATATGACTTGTTCTACGTCAAAAATCTTTCTCCTATTATTGACGCTAGAATTTTTTATAAGACAATTAAGGTGATAATGACTTTAGACAGTAATTAGTATTAAATGATAAGAGTCAAGAAGTTAATGATGAATGTGTTGCGATTATCTGTTGTATTGTTAATTTGCCCACTATTTACTAAATCTCAAAATAAAACGCCCAATGTAAATATCCCTTATTCTTATCAATTTTATCAGAAACTGAACGGATCAGTCTACAATATAAATAGTAGGACACATTCTGCCCTCAAAGGTTTTTATTCCGATGATTCTTTACTCGTAAACCGGTACCAAAGCTTAATGTGGATGGGTATAGATTCGCTGAATAAACATTCCTGGGTACGCAGAAAGCTTACCGATGAGCACTTACTTAATTTTAAAGGGAATGACTATACGGTTTACGCAGATTTTTTGCCTGATTTTCAGATAGGCAAAGATTTTAAAAACAGCAATGCGACGTGGAAGAATACAAGAGGTTTTCAAATTGGAGGTACTGTAGGGGATAAGTTTTCTTTTTATACCAATGGGTTTGAGAACCAGGGTATATTTGCCAATTACATTACGGATTTTATCAACACGAATGGAGTAGTGCCAAGCGAGATGACAGGCAAATTGGACAAAAAAACAAAAGACTGGTCTTACGTTACAGCTTTACTTTCATATACTCCAAATAAACATTTGAACATTGCCTTAGGTTATGACAAAAACTTTATCGGCGATGGTTATCGATCTATGTTATTGTCTGATGTGGCTGCTAACTATTCTTTTTTAAGAGTTAGAGCGAGTTTAGGCAATGTGCAGTATCAAACCATCTTAGGCTATATGCTGGATCCGGGCGCTGAGAAGTTAACTAATGACAGACGTTTAGGTGATAGAGGCAAATGGGCAGCTATGCATTACATTGACTGGAATGCTACCAACCGGTTTTCTATAGGGTTTTTTCAGGCGGTAACCTGGGCTGATGCAGAACCAGAAGGTAAACGAGGCTTTGATTTCAACTATATCCATCCCTTTATCTTCTTGAGATCTGTAGAGGGGGCAAATACAACTTCTCCCGATAAAATGCGATTGGGTATCAATGCCAAATATGAGATTCTGGATAAAACAACTGTCTATGGACAATTCATGATTGATGAGTTCACAGCAAAGGAATTTTTTGGCAACAAAGGTTATTGGGCTAATAAATGGGCTTTGCAATTAGGATTCAGGGGCTCGGATCTGTTTAAGGTTGAAAACCTGAATTACCTGGCCGAGTTCAATACCGCAAGGCCATATACTTATGCGCATTTTGACCGGGTTTCTAATTACGCAGCCATGAACCAGCCATTGGCACATCCCTTTGGGGCGAATTTTAAAGAGGTGCTGGGAATACTGAATTACAGCTACAAAAGATTTGACCTGCAAGGTCAGCTGATGTATGCGCGTTATGGATTAGATCCGGATGGCATGAACTATGGTAAAGATATTTTTAAAGGGTACAATGCAAGAGTAACCGATTATGGCAATAGAATAGGCCAGGGCATCGGCACCAATCTATATTTCGCCGAAGGCAGGGCCTCTTATCTGCTCAATCCCAAATACAACCTGCGTCTGGAGCTTGGTGGTGTATTAAGAAGAGAAACTAATGTTGTGAAAAACACTAATACTGCTTTATTCACTTTAGGTCTGCGCAGCACTTTCAGGAACCTATACCAGGATTTTTAAATTTATAATCTTATCAAAACCAATTATTTAAAATGTCGTATTTATTTACATCAGAATCTGTTTCCGAAGGTCATCCGGATAAGATAGCAGATCAGATCTCAGACGCCCTTATCGAT
>NZ_JACHCW010000038.1:0-5433 GCF_014200825.1 Pedobacter sp. AK017 | reverse complement strand
TTGGCACCTGCCCCATTGGAAAAGGTGCTTACCCCCCTGATGTAAAAGGCAGCCCCATCACTGCCGGGGATGCCCGATCGCTGCTGGGAAAAGAAACCGGGCAGGCGGCCGCTCAGGGTGTTCTGCAGACTGGCCGAAGGGTTCTGTCTGAGTTCCGACCCTTTAACCGAGCTTACCGAGCCCGTAACGGTCAGCTTCTTTTGGGTACCATAGCCCACTACTACCACTTCCGACAAGCCTTTGGCATCGGCAACAAGCGTTACCACCACGTTACTTTTGCCGTTCAGGTTCAGTTCCTGGGGTAAATAGCCAACGGAACTGATCAGTAAGATGTTCCCCGAACCCTTTAAAGTAAGTCGGAACCTGCCGTTTCCATCTGTAGAAGTGCCGTTGGCGGCCACTCCTTTTTCTGTAATGGATGCCCCTGGCAAAGCACCTGTATTGTCTTTAACCAGGCCTTCAACGATCCTGTTCTGTGCATGTGCAAAGCAACAGCTCAATAGCAGCCAGCTAAAGCTTAACCAGTATATATATGTCTTCATTTAAAATCTTTTGTAATTGTCATTAAACAGCATCTCGCTAAACCTTACCAGCCTTCATTCTGCACCAGGTTTGTATTTTTAGTGGTTTCCCCATAAGGCAGTGGAATATGGTACATGCGTGGTGCAAATACCACTGTTGCAGCTTCAAAAGGCTCGTAGGTAACAGTGCTGCCGTTTAAGGTAGCTTTCATGCCATGGAGTTTCCCATTCAGTACCTGCTGTGCAATTTTCCAGCGGCGGATATCCCAGAAACGGTGTTCCTCAAATGCCAGTTCTACCCGGCGCTCATTCTGGATCAGGGCCCGCATTTCCGTTTGCGA
This sequence comes from Pedobacter sp. AK017, assembly GCF_014200825.1. NCBI lineage: Bacteria > Pseudomonadati > Bacteroidota > Sphingobacteriia > Sphingobacteriales > Sphingobacteriaceae > Pedobacter > Pedobacter sp. AK017. The sequence goes on along the minus strand of NZ_JACHCW010000038.1, from coordinate 4,571 downwards.
AATACCAGCCTTAATGCCATACCGGTTTCCGGTTCCTGCTTTGATCTTAGCTCTTATCCTCAGCAGTTTGATCTGGTTAACCGCATCTTCGGTGCGGTTCAGCTCATTTAATGCTTCTGCATAGTTCAGCAAAACTTCCGCATACCTGAAAATGATGAAATTATGGTCCTGGTTGGTATAGGTGGTATTGGTGGCAAAATTGGCCATGAACTTGCGCATGTAATAACCTGTACGTGTCTGTTCGGAGCCCGGGGTATTGGGTTTGTCCAAACCACCTTCATAGCTCTGTACTTTCCGCTTCAGCCAGTCGCTCCCGTTAAAAAAGAAGGTCAGTGCAAAACGGGAATCCCTGGCCGCATAAGGGTTGGCCAGTAAATGTGAGTTTGGCACAGGCACACCGGAATCGTTGGTATAGGCATCGGCAAGTTCCTGCGTCGGACTGGTCAGCCCCTTGCTAACCGCCCCGCTTTCAATAAAACCTACCGGTGCATTGTTACTTTCCACATCAAAGGTCTTCACCCGTTGTTTGGCCATGATCACTTCATTGTTTTTGCGTTTGATAAACACATCAATAAAATTGGCTTCCAGTGCATACTTGCCAATCAGCTCTTCAGCAGCATTCAGCGCATCCTGCCACCTGCTCTCTTTATAATCCAGGTAACCGGTAAGCGCTTTTTTTGCCGGATCAGTTTCAAAACCACCACCGTTAAAAAGCGGACTGGCGGCATAAAGCAGCAGCCTGCTCTTCAGTGCCAGTGCACAACCCCTGGTCATTCTGCCCAGGTCTGTATCTACAACAGGTTCTACCTGCAGTTTACCTTTAATGTCCTCACATTCAGAGACAATATAACTCACACATTCAGCAAAGGTGTTGCGGCTCACATCAATCTTATCGTTCAGCCCAAAGATCTTATCTCCTATCAAAGGGATGCCGCCATAACGTTTCAGCATCTCGAAATAAAGCATCGCCCTGATAAACCTGGCTTCTGCACGCCAGTATTGTTTGCGTTGTGCATCAGCAGGTACAATGTCAATATTTTTAAGGAATATATTTACCCTCCGTATGCCGGCATAACAATCACCCCAGGCAGCATCCGGATTATTGGCCGGGGTTAAACGTCCGTTCACAAAATATTCAACTGTAGAGGCATTGCGTGTAGGCAAAGCATCATCTGTACCTGCATCCAGCAGGTTTCCGCCTACACGGTTAAAGCCATCTGGCAAATAGGAATAAATATTGTTCAAAAACAGGTCTGCATATACCGCATTTCTGTCGCCTTCATCAAATATATAATCGACAGTCAGCCTTTCCAGTGGTTCTGTCTCTACTTTTTTACAGCCATTGATGCTTATCAGCACCATAACCATTACAATTAAAACAAGTCTGTTTTTTTTCATGTCTGCTTATAGTTTAATTGAAATACCGCCATTAATTACACGCTGTATCGGATAGGAACCTGGTTTCACTTCCGGATCTACCCGGTCAAAATCAGCGATGGTAAACAGGTTAAGTGCATTGGCAAATACCCTGATGTTGTCCAGTTTAATCTTTCTGGAAATTCTCATTGGAAGCGTGTAGCCCAGTTCTACCGTTTTTAGGCGCAGGTAATCGCCTGAATGCATCCAGTAAGAGGAAGTCTTATGGTTGTTTACATTGCTACCTGCCGTTAAACGCGGATAGCTGGCGCTGCCTGCAGTTTGTGGTGTCCAGCGGTCCAGCTGGAAAGGATAAGCCTGTCCGAAACCATTGCTCTGAAATTCCCATTCACTATTGCCGGTAAGCAGCATATTCCTGTTTTCTACACCTTGCAGCAATGCACTAAAATCAAGGCCCTTCCAGTTGAAACCCAATATAACACCATAAAAAAACAGTGGTTTGGTAGAACCTATAGGAGCCTCATCGTATTGGTCAATGATACCGTCATTGTTTAGGTCCTTGTATTTAATGTCACCCGGCTGTGGGGTATAGCCGGTTACCGCTACACTGCCGGCATCAACAGTCTGGTACAGGCCCTCGGCTATATATCCAAAAGGCTGTCCCACTGCCTGCCCTGTACGCTGCATCCAGCTGTACTGCTGAAATACCTCGTCGCTGTATATCACCCTGGACTTGACCAGACTCGCATTTCCTCCGATAAAATAGCTGAAATTACCGCTCTGTTGCTGCCATTTCAACTGAAAATCTGCTCCTGTATAACGGTTGATGCCGATGTTTTCGTCCGGATAATCGTTGCCCAGTACCGCACTGTTCCTGCCCCGCTGCATCAGCAGGTCATAATATTTGTTGTTAAAATACTGCACATCAAAAGCTAACCGCTGGTTTAGCACACTACCCTGCAAGCCTATGTTCAGCTTATCTGATTTTTCCCATCGGATGTCGGGATTGGCCAGTGTAGATTCTGTTACCCCATTTACCGTTGCAGGTGTAGCACCAAATACGTAACCCAATCCGGATGCATCCGTATAATATTGGTTAAATACGTAATAACCGGCCTTGTCCCAGCCTGTTTTGCCGTAAGAAGCGCTAAGTTTCAGGTCTTTCAGCCAGGAATCTTTCATAAAATCTTCCTGGTAAATGTTCCAGGCCAAACCAAGGGCCGGGAACAGGCCAAGTGGTGTGCCTTTAGGATAACGGTTAGAACGGTTCATTCCGAATGCCAGTTCTGCAATGTATTTTTTATTGAAATCGTAGGTCAGCTTGCCGGAAATCCCTGAATAGTTCAGGTCCAGGTCGCCATCTATCGAACGGGTATCACTATTGGCAGCCAGATAAACATCAATGCCATTTGCACCAAACCTGTTGCTGTACCCGGCAGAAAATTCTGCATATACCTGACGGTTGTTCTGCGAAACTGTACTGGCATTCGACTGGTCGCCGTTCACCCCAAAAACCCTGTAGCCGGTACCGGTATACTGGTAGGTGGCAAAGGTTTTATTGCGCATGGTACGCTGACTGGCAGAGGCAAAATAAGAAGCCATACCGCGTACCCATAGCCCTTTGGCCCAGGAATCCAGTTTACGGGTCAGCGAAACATCGGCAATCATGTCGCGGTTATAAGTGGCCTGATAACCTGCAGCCGTAGCCTGTCCGTATATATTATTGGTAAACTGCTGTACCCCACCCAAAGAACCGTCCGGATTAAATACCGGATAAGCATTATTGGGTGTATTGATCAGCGAACTGAAAATATTGGTTACTGTGCCACCCGGCTCCGTTCCGTTCATGATGCGCCCGAATAACCTTAAACCCAGTGTGGTCTGCCGATCCAGGTCTACCTCTATATTGGAGCGGACAATATATCTGGTAAGGCTCGAATTGGTACTGTATTTATTGGCATCGGATTCTTTGATCAGACCGCCCTGATTAAAATTCTCGAGCGAGATGAAATAACGTGTGGCATCTCCGCCACCATTTACATTCAGGTTGTACCTGCTTATAGGGGCTGCCGGGCGCAATACCTGATCTTTCCAGTTTACATCCGGATGCCCCGTCGGGTCTGTCCCGTTCCGGTAAGCTTCCAGATCGGCATTGCTGTATTTTGCGGCCAGCCCATCATTCCTCAGCGCCTCATTGTACAGGTTTGCATAGTCATAAGCATTTAAAAAATCGGGCATTTTCAAGGCTTGCTGTACACCAGTCTGTGCCGTAAAGGCAATTTTACGTTTTCCGTTAAACCCCTTCCGGGTAGTGATCAGCAAAGCCCCATTCGATCCGCGTACACCCAGCATGGCCGTAGCCAGGGCATCTTTAAGTACGGTAACCGATTCAATTTCCTCCGGGTCCAGCAAGGTTACCGAGCGTGGTATCCCATCAATGATCATTAAAGGCGATTGTCCCCTTAACTGCAAAGCTGCACCATCAAATCCCGGTTCGCCCGAGCTTTGGTTGGTGTACAGGCCCGATAAACGGCCGGTTAATATGTTATATAAACTCCCTGTCGGGGATTTCAGCAGGTCTGCTGTGTAAATTGCATCACTGGAGGCAATTTTAAAGGTATCGGAAACACTGCCTGATAAAAGCTGGGCAGGCTTTTTCCGCTTGAGCTTCAGGCTGTCCTGCCAGCCGGCTGATCCTGTTTTGAGCTGTGTCGCTGAAATCCGGAACTCATTCCTGATAACCGGACCGGCCGCTGGCGCTGACGCCATTGCCGATGAGCCGGAATACCATAAAATGGAAAAGTAAAATAGATATCTTCTCATTTGATTTAATTGGTTTTATGATTAGGTGTGCTTGTAATTATTTATTCATTTGTTGATTTTATAATTTAAAAGGAGAGCATTAATCCAATATTGTATATTCTTTGCGGCGGATAAGGATATTTGTCTCCACCGGAAGAGGCTTCGGGGTCTAGCTGATAGCGTTTATCGATCTTCGACCAGGTGATCAGATTGTAGCCATTGGTATAGATCCTGGCCGACTGCATCCTTAACCTTTTGACCATACCCTGGGGCAAACTGTAACTGAGTTCGGCCGACCTTAACCTGAGGTAATCACCCGGTACCAGCCAGTAGGTAGAAGGATAATCGGTAGAGCTGTTCAGGCCGCCAATGATGGAGGACAACCTCGGGTA
>NZ_JACHCW010000037.1:0-5635 GCF_014200825.1 Pedobacter sp. AK017 | reverse complement strand
AATTTCAGGAACCGCTTGATTCAGCAGGATAACAATGACATATTATTGAAAGAAGTTTTTAGGAAGAACAAACAACAGTGTTCTGCTTTTGAAAGCTTCGGATGATTAGTATTACTCGACTTTGATGTCACCACCTTTACATCTGTAACCTATCAACGTAGTAGTCTGCTACGGTCCTATATGGAATTCTCATCTCGTGGCTAGTTTCGCACTTAGATGCTTTCAGCGCTTATCTATTCCCAGCGTAGCTACTCTGCAATGCCCCTGGCGGAACAACAGATTCACTAGAGGCTAGTCCAACCCGGTCCTCTCGTACTAAGGTCAGCCCCACTCAAAATTCCTACGCCCACAACAGATAGGGACCGAACTGTCTCGCGACGTTCTGAACCCAGCTCGCGTGCCACTTTAATCGGCGAACAGCCGAACCCTTGGGACCTTCTCCAGCCCCAGGATGTGACGAGCCGACATCGAGGTGCCAAACCTCCCCGTCGATATGAGCTCTTGGGGGAGATCAGCCTGTTATCCCCAGCGTACCTTTTATCCTTTGAGCGATGGCCCTTCCATGCAGAACCACCGGATCACTATATCCGTCTTTCGACCCTGCTCGGCTTGTATGCCTCACAGTCAAGCAAGCTTATGCTATTGCACTCCTCATACGGTTACCAAGCGTATTGAGCTTACCTTTGAAAGCCTCCGTTACCTTTTTGGAGGCGACCACCCCAGTCAAACTACCCATCAAACAATGTCCTTCACTAAGTGAAGTTAGACACCGAATACAGAAAGGGTGGTATTTCAACGTTGACTCCACGATGCCTGGCGACACCGCTTCATAGTCTCCCACCTATCCTACACATCCTGTATCCAATGTCAATGTTAAATTGTAGTGAAGGTGCATGGGGTCTTTCCGTCCCGTTGCGGGTACCCGGCGTCTTCACCGGGACCACAATTTCACCGAGCTCATGGCTGAGACAGCGCCCAGATCGTTACACCATTCGTGCAGGTCGGAACTTACCCGACAAGGAATTTCGCTACCTTAGGACCGTTATAGTTACGGCCGCCGTTTACTGGGGCTTCAATTCAATGCTTCGGTTTAACCCTAACATCCCCTCTTAACCTTCCAGCACCGGGCAGGTGTCAGGCCTTATACTTCATCTTTCGATTTTGCAAAGCCATGTGTTTTTGTTAAACAGTCGCCTGGGCCTTTTCACTGCGGCTGATATTGCTACCAGCGCCCCTTCTCCCGAAGTTACAGGGCCATTTTGCCGAGTTCCTTAGCCATGATTCACTCGAGCGCCTTAGAATTCTCTTCCCGGATACCTGTGTCGGTTTGCGGTACGGGTTTTTATAACCTGAAGCTTAGCGGTTTTTCTTGGAAGTCTGATTACCTGCACTATCCACGCCCCCGAAGGTTTGCGGTACTATCAGCCTTTAGCAAGACCGGCGGATTTGCCTACCGGTCCTATACCTACAGCCTTCAACGATCTATTCCGTCAGATCGCGGCAGTGTCACTACTCCGTCCCCACATCGCAGTTATAAAAAGTACGGGAATATTAACCCGTTGTCCATCGAATATCCCTTTCGGGTTCTCCTTAGGCCCCGACTAACCCTGATCCGATTAGCGTTGATCAGGAAACCTTATCCTTTCGGCGGGCAGGTTTCTCGCCTGCCTTATCGTTACTTATGCCTACATTTGCTTTTCCAGAAGCTCCAGCACAACTTACGTCATACCTTCGCTGCCGCTGGAATGCTCCCCTACCGTAATATTAATATTACCCATAGCTTCGGTGTACAATTTGATGCCCGTTTATTATCCATGCCCGATCGCTCGACTAGTGAGCTGTTACGCACTCTTTAAATGAATGGCTGCTTCCAAGCCAACATCCTAGCTGTCTGTGCAATCGGACCTCGTTAGTTCAACTTAACTGTAACTTGGGGACCTTAGCTGATGGTCTGGGTTCTTTCCCTCTCGGCGCGTGACCTTAGCACCCCGCGCCTCACTGCCGTGTATATTAAATAGCATTCGGAGTTTGTCTGGATTTGGTAGGATTTGACTCCCCCGCACCCAATCAGTAGCTCTACCTCTATTTAACTCTACCACGACGCTGTTCCTAAAAACATTTCGGGGAGTACGAGCTATTTCCCAGTTTGATTAGCCTTTCACCCCTACCCACAGATCATCCGGAAACTTTTCAACGTTTATCGGTTCGGTCCTCCAGTACGTGTTACCGCACCTTCAACCTGTCCATGGGTAGATCACAAGGTTTCGCGTCTACCTCCCCTGACTATACGCCCTATTCAGACTCGCTTTCGCTTCGGATCCGTGTCTTAAACACTTAACCTTGCCAGAGAAGAGTAACTCGTAGGCTCATTATGCAAAAGGCACGCCGTCACGCCACCTGGACGCTCCGACCGCTTGTAAGCACACAGTTTCAGGTTCTATTTCACTCCCCTGTTCGGGGTTCTTTTCACCTTTCCCTCACGGTACTGGTTCACTATCGGTCTCTCAGGAGTATTTAGCCTTACCGGATGGTGCCGGCAGATTCCCACAAGGCGTCTCCGACCTCGCGGTACTCAGGATACTACTAGACTAATGGTACTTACGTGTACGAGGCTCTCACTCTATTTTGCCAGGCTTCCCATCCTGTTCCACTTCATTGCATTATAATCATATCGTAGTCCTACAACCCCAGTCTTGCCGTAACAAGGCTGGTTTGGGCTCTTTCCCTTTCGCTCGCCACTACTTAGGAAATCATTATTATTTTCTCTTCCTCTGCTTACTTAGATGTTTCAGTTCGGCAGGTTTGCGTACTTTGTACGACTAGTCTTCAACTAGCCAGGTTTCCCCATTCAGAAATCTACGGATCAATTCATATTTGCTAATCCCCGTAGCTTATCGCAGCTTATCACGTCTTTCATCGCCTCTGAGAGCCAAGGCATCCCCTGTGTGCTCTTATTTACTTTCTTCTCTCCATAGCCTTTTGCGCCTATGGAAATGCTTTTTTTGATTTGTTGTTAAACCTTCAGTTGGTTTGTCGTAATTGCTTACTTCATCCCTTCATCCAATCAAACAACGTCTCTATTGTTGTTTGCTCTTCTTTTTAACTTCTTCCAATATGTCAAAGAACTTTTCTATCCCGGGTTGCATTCCTGCTACCTATTTCTGTACCTTTTATCTTAGGTACCGGTGATGGTGGAGAATAACGGAGTCGAACCGTTGACCTCCTGCGTGCAAGGCAGGCGCTCTAGCCAGCTGAGCTAATCCCCCTTAAGATTATTCTTAATGTAGTCCCGAGCAGATTTGAACTGCTGACCCCTACATTATCAGTGTAGTGCTCTAACCAAACTGAGCTACGGGACTATGGATTCCTTAAGGTTTATGAGTACTGATTTCTCATTTTCACAAATCTTTTGATCTACTCATGTCCCCTTTTCAGTATGGAGCACTAAACCATGCTTCATCCTATGGGTTGTCTTGTTTTGAGATATATAGTCATTTATATCATTTAGCGTAGCGAGTAGTCAAACCTACTCCAGAAAGGAGGTATTCCAGCCGCACCTTCCGGTACGGCTACCTTGTTACGACTTAGCCCCAGTTATCGGTTTTACCCTAGGACGCTCCTTGCGGTTACGTACTTTAGGTACCCCCAACTTCCATGGCTTGACGGGCGGTGTGTACAAGGCCCGGGAACGTATTCACCGCGTCATTGCTGATACGCGATTACTAGCGAATCCAACTTCAAGAGGTCGAGTTGCAGACCTCTATCCGAACTGTGAATGGCTTTTTGAGATTCGCTTGCTGTTGCCAGCTTGCTGCCCTCTGTACCATCCATTGTAGCACGTGTGTAGCCCCGGACGTAAGGGCCATGATGACTTGACGTCGTCCCCTCCTTCCTCTCTGTTTGCACAGGCAGTCTGTTTAGAGTCCCCACCTTAACGTGCTGGCAACTAAACATAGGGGTTGCGCTCGTTGCGGGACTTAACCCAACACCTCACGGCACGAGCTGACGACAGCCATGCAGCACCTAGTTTCGTGTGATTGCTCACTTAAATATCTCTATCTAATTCACTAACTTTCAAGCCCGGGTAAGGTTCCTCGCGTATCATCGAATTAAACCACATGCTCCTCCGCTTGTGCGGGCCCCCGTCAATTCCTTTGAGTTTCACCCTTGCGGGCGTACTCCCCAGGTGGAATACTTAACGCTTTCGCTTAGCCGCTAACTGTATATCGCTAACAGCGAGTATTCATCGTTTAGGGCGTGGACTACCAGGGTATCTAATCCTGTTTGATCCCCACGCTTTCGTGCCTCAGCGTCAATCACACCATAGTAAGCTGCCTTCGCAATCGGTGTTCTGTGACATATCTATGCATTTCACCGCTACTTGTCACATTCCGCCTACCTCTAGTGTATTCAAGCCCGTCAGTATCAAGGGCACTGCGATAGTTGAGCTACCGTCTTTCACCCCTGACTTAACAGGCCGCCTACGCACCCTTTAAACCCAATAAATCCGGATAACGCTTGGATCCTCCGTATTACCGCGGCTGCTGGCACGGAGTTAGCCGATCCTTATTCCTTCGGTACATTCAGCTACTTACACGTAAGTAGGTTTATTCCCGAATAAAAGCAGTTTACGACCCAGAGGGCTGTCTTCCTGCACGCGGCATGGCTGGTTCAGAGTTCCCTCCATTGACCAATATTCCTTACTGCTGCCTCCCGTAGGAGTCTGGTCCGTGTCTCAGTACCAGTGTGGGGGGTCATCCTCTCAGATCCCCTAGTCATCGTCGCCTTGGTGGGCCGTTACCCCGCCAACTAGCTAATGACACGCATGCCCATCTTAATCCTATAAATATTTGAACATTGGATAATGCTATCCTGTGTTTTTATGCGGTGTTAATCCGAATTTCTTCGGGCTATCCCCCTGATTAAGGTAGGTTGCATACGCGTTACGCACCCGTGCGCCACTTTCATAAGGAGCAAGCCCCTTAATCTCGTTCGACTTGCATGTATTAGGCCTGCCGCTAGCGTTCATCCTGAGCCAGGATCAAACTCTCCATTGTAAATGTGTTGTTTGAACGCTGACCATTCTTAACTTAATTAATAATAGTCTTATTCTAATTGTATTGTCCAGTTAGAATTCAACTCGAAAAAATAGCTCCGTATTCATGTACTTTGAAATCGTACTATCTTACCTCGCTACGCTTTATAAATGACATCTCTTTAATGAACTTCTCGAATCGCCTCACGGGTCTCCTGTATATATCTTCGCTTCCTTTTTTCAGTTTCGGCCTGGTCTTATTATTCCAGATCTCTGTTTCAAATCTCAGCGCTTCAATCTTTTTTATTCCCCTGATCAACTCCGCCGATCAGGCTCCCTGTGTTTGGGATTGCAAAGGTAGAAATCTTTTTAGTATTGTCAAGCTTTTTTTAAAACTTTTTTTCCTTTTTTCTCATGGCGCTAAACCAGTCCTAAAGAAATACAAATCTCTACTCATCATCTCCTCAAATCAACCTCCTAAACATCAACCTCACCTTTTCCCTTCCTCCGAAGCGGGTTGCAAAAGTAGGAAAATTATCAACCCAATCAAACTATATCACACCATTAAATCAACTTTTATCCTAACTGCCTTAATTACAA
>NZ_JACHCW010000036.1:0-6226 GCF_014200825.1 Pedobacter sp. AK017 | reverse complement strand
GACCGTTCTGCTCATCGCGGGGATCCTTTGGACTGAAGAAGTCCAAAATATCCCAATGCTCTTCACAGAAGGTAATTTTTTTTGAGCAGGCCAGCCGGGGAAATAATTAGAGGATATGAAATTGATTTTGAATAAAAGATGTTGGTACCTGCTGTTGATTGACGCCATCAGGTATCTGTTTATCCTGCTGTTTTTATATGCAGCATTTAGCAAAGTTTGGGACTTTCAGAAGTTTAAAGTGCAGCTTGGGCAATCGCCTATACTTTCGGATTTTACTTTGCTGGTTGCACTGCTTGTGCCTGCGGTGGAGATTTTGATTGCTGCAGGTTTGGCCTTTAAACGGACTTTACTGCCGGCACTTTGGGCCAGTTATGGCTTGATGATCATGTTTAGCTTGTACATCATAGTGATTTTGAAGTTCAGTGACAGGCCGGTTTGCCATTGTGGTGGTGTTTTGGAACAGATGCAATGGTCGGAACATTTGTGGTTTAATGTAGGGTTTGTGGGATTGGGGATTGCTGGGTTGTGGCTGGGGTTTTACCGCCGGTTTCGTGATGCCAGCACACGTCATCTCGAACCGCAGGGAGAGATCTCTTGTTTAGGCATAGTTCAAGAGATCCCTCGTCGCTGCGCTTCCCTCGGCATGACGGGGTGTGTTAAGGACGACCACTTTAGGCATGACGACGAGGTGTGTTAAAAATATTCAATGCGCGTTGAACAGGTGGAAGCTGAAAAACCTGATTGAAACAGAGTAGGCATTAATCTTATAATTTAAACAAAATGAAAAGCGTTAAAAAACAATTTTTCACATTCGTTATTGCGGCTGTATGTGTCGTAAGCACTGTATTTGCCACGGCAAAACCAACAACAAGTGTTTTACTGGGATCGCCTTACAACGACCAGGGTGAGTGTACTACCCCAGGCAATGTAATTGGTACCTGTGATGTAAACTACACAGGCAATGCCTGCCAGCTGCTGGCCGGAGGCGATGCCTACCTGCAGGATACAGAGACTGGTCTTTGTACCATTCCACTGTACAGACAAAACTAGATCTCCCAATTTAGTTTGACCTCCTTAAACGGCCCGCTGCATTAGCGGGTCGTTTATTCCAAACCTAGCGTTTATATCCCATAATCCATTAGCCTATGAAAAAATTTATCTACTTGCTGATCATTGTTGCTGTACTTTCATCTTTACCTATCCTGTATCTGACCATCCGCTATGCGGTTAAACAGCGCGCGGCTACTTATAACTTTAAAAGGAAGCTGCTTGGAGTGGTTAAAGGCCATAAGGCCATCGATATAAAATACAATTCCTATTACCTGGCCGGTGAGGCTGGAAGTTCGGTTTACCTGGCCAGCGGAACGGCCATAGGCCATTTGCTAAAGGTTGGCCCTTTGTTAAAGGATACAGTAAGCATTAACCTTGAGCTGAACAGGCAGGAGGTAAAGTTAAAGGGCAGTTATAAAGCTTATGTAGATTCCAGCTCTTTTTACCTGTACAACGGCTTGGAACGCAGCATCCTGAAAGGCAGTACTGGTGTTTGGAAGGCAGCGGTGTATAACGTAAAAGCCCCATACTTTGCACAGCTGCAGCCCCTGGGTACACAAACGATGGTTTTCCGTTTTATAGACACCGATACCCGGGCGAATAGTTTGCGCAAGGTAAAAGGGAACGGAGAAAGCATGAGCAATACCGGCATATTTGAAAAGCAGGTAGATGGTCTGTTTTGCACGGATGGCATGCTGAGGTATAACCGGCAGCTGCACATGCTGACCTATGTGTACCATTACCGCAACGAGATCTTGCTGATAGACACGAACCTGAACCTGGTAAAGAAAATAAAGACGATAGACCCGATAGATTCGGCCCGCTTTAAGGTAGATCAGCTGCGCTCCGAAAAGTCTTTCACTTTTGCTTCGCCAACTTTAATGGTAAATGCAAACTGTTCAAACCAGGGCAAATATTTGTTTGTGCAATCGAAACTGATGGGTAAAGGTGAAGACCTGACCTTGTTCAGGAAAAGTGCAGCAATAGATGTATACGATCTGGAGAAACAGGTGTACTGTTATTCGTTTTACCTGCCCAAATATAAGGATGTACCCATAAGCAGTTTTAAGGTAATGGGCAACAGTTTGTATGCGGTAGCAGGGCAATACCTGACCAGGTATGCGCTGGAATTGCCGGAGTAACAACAACGCTCCTATCCTATGTCCTGCCAAACCAAATTTGAGCTTTCGCTTTTAGAGGAATTGCTATTGCATTCCCTACATCCTACCCGGATTGAAAATACACTGAAAACAAAATCTGCAGAGGTGTTGAACATAGAGATTGGCCAGGAGGTTTTCCGGATCATTGGCATATTCAGGAACCTGGCTTGCAGCAACTTTGAGGAATACCTTATGGAGCGTTACATCCAGACCCACCAGCGCGAGGCCATAAGGCTGCTGGGTGTTTTGCAGCAGCATTTGAATGCAGGGTTAAATGATAGCTGCAACTCGATATACGCGGCCTTTACCACCGCCATTGAACGTATTTTAACTTATATTGAAAAAGAGCTGAGCAAATACTTTGATTTGAGCCTTGTAGTACCCGACAGTTACCGCAGGGTATCTATAGAATTGTTAAGGGAAAGTGGCCTGGTACTGACTGCGAAATTAAAAAGCAGGGATATTGACGGGCCTTTACAGCAGATCATTGTAAGCTACATCAATAACTATTGTACAACCGGGATTTGCACCTACAGCAATTGGTTTATGCCAAGCTGTTTATGGAGAACATGCTGCTGCTGTTAAAGAAAAACAGCGTTAAAGACTGGAACCGACGGGTGATGGTTGAACTGATATACCTGAACTTTAACAAGGCCAGCTTTTTTACGTATTGCCGCCGAAAAATTGCTGCTGCTGTTGATGCTGAACCTGATTTCACCAAACAATCGGCCAGGTTTGGCTGGTATGCAAAAGAGGTAAAAAGCTGCACCTGAAACCCAATGTGGTTTATAAAACAGGCCGCCCTAACCTCTCGGAGCTGCTATTGGCATACATTGCACTGGAACTGGCACATATTGAAGAACTGAAAAGCCCGGCTACTGTGGCAGCACCGGTACAGAACTTTGTAGAACGCGCAGAGCGGTTTGATTTTAAACTTCCGCTGAACCTTACGGTACCGCAGCTTGCATTGATAGTACAGCTGTTTATTGATGTGGGGGTATTTATTGTAGAGAAGGGGCAGATTATGACGGTAATGAAGTTTTTTGCAGCGAATGTGACGACTGTTGGAACGGAAGGGATTAGTGCAGAGAATTTGAACAAGCAGAGGAAAAAGGCAGAAGCCAGAGTGTGCATGATTGTTGAAATCATCCTGGTTAATATGTTGGAATTGTTAAGGAATGAGTATATGAGTAAATAATTTACTTTTAAAGTAAGCGGGAATTGGTTGTAAATCACTAAATTGGATTAAAATCTGAATCCAAATGAAGCTCAAATTAACTCTACCTGGAGAAAACCCAGTAAAAGACCTCATCAACCTTAACAACTTTATTGAGAAGAGTGGTATAGAAGGTATCTCGCACACCGGACTCACCGAATCGGAGAATAAAGATCCCAGACATATGGGCATAGGTGATTTTTTAGGTTCGATAAGCACTGTAATTGATGCTGCGGAAAAGCCTTTGGTTGAACTGGTAAAATGCCTGCAACTTTACGTAAGCAATTATAGGACAAAGATTACCATTCCAACTAAAAATGGCAATATAGAAATTGACGGAGGAAGGAAATATTCGGCCCAGGAGATTAAAGATATTGTTGGCGAGATTCTGGACAAAGTAAAAGAATAATACTTGTCAAATGTTAGACTATGCGCATACAACCGTACTGCTAATAGGAGCTAGCAGTTTTCCTGAAGATCCGGAGATCAACCCTATTCCAAATGTGGAAGTAAATATCGCATTGTTCAAGAAATATCTGATTGACGATAAATACATAGGCATCCCCGAAAGCAACATTATTGTTTCTTTGAATGAGAACAGAATCTCTATTGAAAGGCACTTAAGGGATGCCACTATGCTGGCTAATCATAAAAAGCATGCATTAATAGTTTATTATACTGGTCATGGTTTATTGAGTTCAATAGATTACAAACTTTTCCTGTCTACTGCTTATACCAGCAGGAAAGACCTGGAAATTGAAGGTTTCAATATCGACGATTTTAAAAAATATATCCGGAGGTCAAATGCCGGTACTAAAATCGTGATATTGGACTGCTGCCATAGCGGAGCAATGATTGGGATTTTGGGTGCTAAGAAGGATATGATCCAAGCCAATCTGAAAGGTTTTGAAGGAACTTATGTAATGACTTCTGCCGCTGAACATGAACCCGCACTATTTCCTTATGAATTTCCACACAAACCAACTTTTTTTACCGGTAGATTTTTAGATATCGTAGAAAACGGTCTTGACATAGATAGCGACTATTGTTCGTTAAGGGATATTTTTAACGACCTGCAGCGCTATTGCAAAACTGAAAATTTACCCACCCCCCAGCAATCAAACTATAATAATGCTGACCGGGTATTATTTTGCAGGAACAACAGTTATTTAAACAGGGAAATTAAAGAGGAAGCAGATTGGGAACGCACTGAACTAGCTGATACTTTAAATGCTTATCAGATTTTCTTAGTGCAATACCCTGATTCGGCTTATGTACCAATAGCCCGGTCAAGACTTTTACAACTTGAAGAGGATAGATTTTGGAACCTTGCATTAAAAAAGAACAGTATAAGTACTTTCAGGAATTACATTCGCGCTTATCCTAAAGGTATATATGTAGATCAGGCCATAGAAATGGTCAATTTAATAAAAGCGGAACAAGTAACAAGTAAAGAAGCTGAACTGGTACCAGAACCAGTAGCAGCACCGATTATTGAAAATGTACCTGAGGTTCCTGTTCAAAAAATTAAGACTGAACCCAAAGAGGCTGCTAAAATGGAAAGCGAAGTGGGAAAATCAACCTCTGTTAATGTGTTTTTTTTGATTTTAACAGGTTGCATAGTTTTGGGTCTTATTGTGCTTATTTACAGGCCATTTTTATTTTCTGATAAGAAGGAACAGATAGCCATTAGCAATCCTGTTGTAATTGATTCGCCTGTTAAAGATACTACAGTAATCATACCCGCTATTGACCCAACGAATTCCGTTATAGATTCTGTTATAAAACCGGAAACAAAAATTAAAGACCCCAAACCAATTGTTTATCATAAATATCAATCGGATTATGTGATCAGTTTCGAATATAATTCTTCCGTATTGAAAACAGAATCTTACCTTTTATTGGATAAATTATCGAGCATTTTAAGAGAAAATGGAGACGATATAGAGTTAAGAGGCTACTATTCATCAGAAAAAACTGCTTCCTATGCCTTAACCTTATCAAGGTATTTTGCGAATTCTGTTAAAACTTATTTAGTTAACTCTGGGGTTAACCCTAATAAAATTACCATTAAGGCATTTGGAGAAAGAGATCCTGTTGCCAGTAATGAAACTGAGGATGGAAGGATTAGAAATAGAAGAGTTGAATGTGTTGTAAAAGAAGATCCTTATGGATTTTAGCAAGGACCAGGTCTTGCAAATTTTAAATTCAAAAAGGATTAACTAGAAAATAACTTTAAATATTTTCCAGGTTTTTGAGTCATTTTAAAGGGGGCGAATTGGGGGCGAAGTTCAGCCCTTCGCCCCCTTTCGTATTTCTGATTTTGTTGGTTTGCATCAGTGATCAGCGCGTGTTTAGCTGGCCAGCCACGGGAACTGATTGCTATAACTAACAGATTTATTAATCCATTAAATTTAGAAAACATGGGAATTCAGATTTGGGGAGCCTTTGGTGGCTTTCAGGGAAAAGCAGGTGCGCTGGTTGGGCATTATACCAATGGCCAGAACGTGATTACGGCCATCCCCCACCCTTCGCAAAAACCGCCTACAATTTTGCAGATGAATGCAAGGGCCAAGTTTAAAACAGTAGTTGATTTTCAGCGGCGGTTGACCCCGCTGATCAGGCTGGGCTACCAGAATGCGCATAAGGAGAAGCAGACTGCGTTTAATGCAGCGTTTGCGGATAATTATGCGAAAGCAGTAACGGGCATTGGGCCAAACTACACGATAGACTATGAAAAGTTTGCCTACAGCAAAGGGCAGCTGAGCAAGGCCTATAATGCAGAAATCCTTACTGCTGT
>NZ_JACHCW010000035.1:0-7223 GCF_014200825.1 Pedobacter sp. AK017 | reverse complement strand
TACCGGGTCAGATGGTTGCTGGTCAGGGTGAGGCCAATGGACTTGGATCCGGAGCATGGTCGCCTCAAAATAAATTTTATGCCTTTGGGCTTAACATTACTTTTTAACAAGATAAAAGTTTTAGACAGTCTATAACTTTTATCTTTGTTTTATGTTTCGGTGACGTAAACAATTGTTGTTTATTAAATATTCCTTTGGTATATTCGTTTTCAACTAAACCTCCATGCGGACCGTCAAATCATACACTGACCAGGAACTGCTTGATTGTCTAAAATCAGGGGACCAGCAGGCTTTTGCTGAAATTTATAACAGGTACTGGAAAGTGATGTATTTTCATGCTTTGAAGATGCTGGGCGATGAAGATGATGCAAAGGACCTGGCACAGGAACTTTTTGCTACTTTATGGACCAAAGGAACCAATCTTCCCTTTAACAGCAACCTTTCTGGTTATCTGTATATCACTGCAAGAAATAAGATCATTAACCTGATCCAGCAAAAAAAGGTAAGGCGAGATTATTTAAGTGCCTTATCTGCGTTTGCTGAAGAGGCAGGTAATGGGACAGTTGAGCAGATTGACGAAAAGGAATTGCTGCTGATCGTAGAAAAGGAGATTCAGAATCTGCCTGTTAAAATGCGCCAGGTTTTTGAATTGAGCCGAAAACAATTCTTATCCCATAAAGAAATTGCAACCCAACTGGGGATATCTGATAAAACGGTGAAAAAACAGATCGGATACGCAATAAGGATGATTAAACTGAAACTGGACGTATTGACAAGGATAACCATCATATTATTCTTTTTAAAATAAATATTTTTTTTCTTCCGCTCTACTACCGGGTACAGTCTCAACTGTTTTACCATTAACAAGGCAATATAAGTCTGCAGGGTTAATGAGAAATTGAGTTTACTGAACAGCATGCAGTACGGTTTAATTTAAGTTGATAAACTGCAGATTTTAATTGCCCAAAACAAACTAAACCAAAATAACCACTACAATGAGGAAACAAAATTTAACCTGCTGTACTTTCAGGTACACAATGATTTTTTTAGTTTTTCCGCTCTTATTTCAATCTTGCAGTAAGAGCCAGCTACCTGGAGCCAGCGATTTAGAAGGTTCACAGTTAAAAGAAGGCAATCTGGAGGCTATGATTGCTTCGGAACAGCCCCTGCCAGGAGGCAAAGTCCGCTTTTCTGCGGTAATGGGCAATATGGATCTTACCGGCGAAACCGTTGTTAGAATTTGCAATTGGACATTTAATGCCAATGCCGGGACAGTGGCTGCTACTTATTGGGATTGGAATACCGCAGATGAAAAAGGGAAAACCTTGTTTAATGCACATACCTGTACTTTTGAGAACATCAGCAAAACTGCCAATCCTTACACGCCTACCGGATGGATGGCACCTGCAGGCATGTACTTTGGCCGGACAGGTATCTATACTTATAATGCTACCACCGGCGTACTTTCTATTGCATGGGATGCGCCATGGGCGGGGGTTACTGAAAGCTGGAACGTGACCAACCCTGATGCGTTTAGCGCAAAGGTATCACTCAGAAGTTCCAATTATGGACTTACCCATGGCAGGGGCTATGGCAGTAATGCTTCGTGGAGTACTTTTAAAACAGTTGCGCAGGTGCCCCGTATTCTTTATCGAGGCTTTAGGATAGCTGTTTGGTCTACAAATGGAACTACCATATCTATAGACACGACTGTGACCGGGGCGTGGAAAGCTGACAAATTAAATTTAACTCCTTTTACATCTTCAGCCAATGGCAATACCTTGCATGTGTTATCGCCAAGCTCTGCGGATGTGTGTAATTCGGGTTGCACCACAACCAGAACGGGTATTATTTATCATCTTGCCAGCAATAATAATGGTAGAAGCATGGTTTACAATCATTTTTGTGCCTGTCTGCCTACAAATGCTGAGTTCCCCACTTATGACCGTAATTTACATCCCTATGCTTTTCAACAGATCATTGACGATAATGGTGATATGAGGGGTTTTATAGGAATTGAACAGCAAGACCAGCCTGGGTCTGTTGGTTACCAGTACCAGCTTAAAGAATACTTTCAGTAAAGGATTTAAAGCAATCGTCCTGAATATTTTAATGTACTAAACTTAAATATATGACTAAAATAATTACTCAATTTACCAGACGAGTCTTTACAGGAAGCGTGTTTCTGCTGATGATTGGTTATAATGCCAACGCACAGGAGCCGAATTCACAAGACTCAACCAAAAATTTATCACTTGGTAACCAGGACCAGGAGATTAAAGTTCTTTACGGATCTAAGTCGAAGAGGTATATTACAGGTGCCGTCTCTTCTATTTCAGGAGATGTGTTAAGTAATATTCCCGGTACTAACCGGCTAAGTGCGTTGTCAGGTCGTTTACCGGGTCTTTCAATAATCCAGGGTAAAGCTACTCCTGGAGCTGAGAGTATTTCGTACCAGATTCGGGGCTTTCATAATCTAAATGGTTCGGATTCACCCTGGATAATTGTTAACGGCAGGGTGGATGATGCAAGCCAGATTGAACCTAACGATATTGAAAGTATCACCATACTGAAGGATGCAGCGGCTACAGCTTTATACGGCATGAACGCTTCACAAGGCATTATACTTGTAACCACTAAGCGGGGTAAAGTAGGAAAATTAAAGATTAATTATAATGTTGAATCGACCTTTCAGCAACCAACCAGAATGCCTAAATTCCTCGACGCTTATAATTATGCAGTGCTTTATAATGAAGCACAACTAAATGATAATCCGATTGCTGTGCCGAAATACAATGCTACAGCACTACAGGCTTACAAAGATGGAAGCAATCCTTACTTGTATCCGAATGTGGATTGGTCTGATGAACTGGTGAAGGACCATTCATTGCAAATTCGAAATAATGTAAATGTAAGTGGTGGTTCGGATAATGCAAAGTATTATTTTTCAGCAAGCTATCTCACGGATGATGGTATCTTTAATACGGATAAAAGTATAAATACATACAGCACTAACTCTAATCTTGATCTTATTAATGTAAGGGCTAGTGTTGATCTGAAAATAACCAAAAATCTGAAAATATTTGCAGACCTCCGTTCAAAAAGGGACAAGCGTAATGCCCCGGGAGCCTACAATACACTTTTCGACGAAAACCTTTTTAATTCAATATACGCAACCCCGTCTAATGCTTATCCGATGAAAAATGCTGATGGTTCATTGGGTGGAAATATTACTTATCAGAATAACCCTTATGGAGGGCTTAATTACGCTGGCTATAATAACATTGTCGGAGCTTCGATGTCATCATTCGCTGAATTGGACTATGATTTTAACAGCTTATTGAAGGGATTGACGCTCAAAGCCAGACTCGGTTTTTCCAGTATATCGTCATTTTATACAAACCGTGCCAAGAATTTTGCAGTATATTCATTAAATCCTGCCGGTTCCGCCACGCCTTATACTCAACTTGGAGCAACGACTGTAATCGTACCAGGTGGCGCATATATTAATCGGAACCGGATCTATGACCATTCATTAGCAGCGAATTATCACAGGGTTTTTGGCAATCATAATATCAGTTCAATGCTGATGTATGAACGGCAGCAATTTGATACTAATTCTGGTGATGGCAATGTTGCAAACTCGGGAAGACAAACTAAAAATTACCAGGGGCCAAAGGGAAGCGTATCATACCGGTTTAAAGATAGGTACCTGCTGGATATTGCAGCTTCTTACATGGGAAATGAGCAATATCCTGAAGGCGACCGCTATGGCTTTTTTCCTGCGGTATCTGCAGGCTGGATTGTTTCAGATGAATCTTTCATGAAAGGAAGTTTAATTGATTTTTTAAAGATCAGAGGCTCATACGGAAGAACCGGAAACGTTGCGCCAGGAGACTTGAATTTTAGCTATTACGGTTCTTATGCTGTTGCGGCAGGATATGGTGCTTATTTCGGCACTACTCCCACAGCAAGTTCTGGTGTATATCAAAGCCAGATAGCCAATCCTCTGGTCACCTGGGAAAAGACACTGAAATCTAATGCAGGATTGGATATAGCCCTGTTAAATAATAAGTTTAATGCTTCTTTTGATTATTTCAATGAAGAAACTAAAGATATTCTTATTTCCGGTGACATTACAGTGATGTATGGAGGCGGAAGTACTACTTCGGTTCCTTCCGGCATTTTCAAGAACAAGGGGTTTGAGGTTCAGGCAGGATGGACAGACAAGATCAAAGATTTTCAGTATTCTGTAACAGCCAACTATTCTTTTGCAAAAAATAAAGTTATAGAAAACGGTGAGGTAGAAAAGCAGTATTCTTGGATGCAAACGATAGGAAATCCTTTACAAACCCGAATGGGATATGTTTTTGACCGGTTCTATACCGAAACCGACAACATTGCAAGTTTACCCAGCCAGTCATCACTGGGCACACAGAAACCGGGTGATCTGAAGTATAAGGATCTGAATGGTGATGGAATAATTAATGAGAACGATATTACCGTTATTGGCAAGGCCAGAATACCACAAAGTAACTTCGGATTGAACCTTGGAGCTCAGTACAAAGGGTTTGATTTGAATGTGTTCTTTCATGGAACGCAAGGAGGTACAACCTATAATTCAGGCCGTACTTATTATGCATTTGTTGGACAAACGGGAAATGCGTTGGAGCATCACCTTGGCAGATGGACTCCTGGGTCGGGGCAATCAGCGACGTATCCTCGATTAAGTCTGACTAATACGAATAATACCGCAGTTAGTTCATACTGGGTAAAAGATAACTCTTTTGTAAGGCTTAAATACGCAGAATTGGGGTATACACTCCCAGCCAGGCTTGTAGGAAAGATCGGAATAACCGGCACACGGATTTTTGTAAATGGCAATAATTTATTCCTATGGGATGAGGTCAAACTAAAAGATCCGGAAATGGAAAATCCGGTGGGCTATCCATTGCTGCGCTCTTTTAGTGTAGGCCTTAATGTGAAATTTTAATCTTCAAATACTAATGGATATGAAAAAAATACTATTTTCTATTATATGTCTGACGGGAGCATTCTTGCTTCAATCCTGTTCTGATGAAACAATTGATACAAAGCCAGCACAATTTGTCAATAAAGATGTCATTTATACTAATAGTGCAAGGATATTGCAGTTTGTAAATAACCTCTATACCTTTCTTCCCAAGGGTTATAACCGATTGGGGTCGGTGGCTGATGTGGGTGATGATGTGGGACCAACTCCAGGTGCTAATGTTCTTGGGTCGATGGTTGCTGCTGCAACGGATGAAGCTGTACATGCATCCCCGAATTCTGGTGCAGAAAAGTGGGGAACAGGAAATTGGGGAACTACATCTTCAAATAACTGGGATGCCCCCTTAAATACAATTTATACAGGCATTCGCAGAACGTATGATTATACAAATGATATACATGCCAATCTTATTGTAGCACCGGTCTCATCCATAAGTCAAATAACTGCTGCTCAGCGCGATGAGTACTATGGTCAGGCTATTTTTATCCGTGCTTTGTTAAACTTTGAGCTGCTGAAGCGTTTTGGAGGTTATCCTATCGTTAGAGAAGCCCTGAGAGCTGATGGCAATCTGATTATCCCAAAAAGTTCATATGATGAATGCGTGGAATATATTGCAGGCTTGTGCGATGAGGCGGTGGCAGTATTGCCGATTACCTACGCAGCGGGAGATTTTGGCCGTGCAACAAAAGGTGCGGCCCTTGCTTTAAAAGGCAGACTGTTATTATATGCGGCGAGTCCGCTAAACAATGCAGGAAATCTGCTTACGAAGTGGCAAGCTGCTGCTGCAGCTAATGCCGCAGTTATTAACCTGAAAAATGGAGCAGCCCCTGTATATAGCTTGTATACAGCCGGTACCGGTTATGATGCATTTTTCACTACGCTTGTCGGAAATAACGAGATCATTCTCTCCAGGATAGAACCGGCAAACGCTGCCATAGAACAAGTGAATGGCTTACCTCAACTGGTAGATGGTGGGGGTGGAACTAATCCTACCTTAGACCTGGTTAATGATTATGAAATGAAAGACGGTACGCGTTTTAACTGGAGTAATCCTACTCATGCAAATGCTCCTTTTGCCAACAGGGACCCACGTTTTGATAAAACTATTTTATATAATGGCGTATCCTGGATGGGCGTTACAGTCGAAACCTTTGAAGGTGGTAAAGACAAAACAGGTATAAATCCTACCCGTACAGGGTTCTTCTTACGTAAATTCATGGGCAATTCAACCAAAGCTACCTGGATAGCACCGGTAGTAAATACATTGCATTGTTTTCCAATTTTCAGATATGGAGAAACATTGTTGAATTATGCGGAAGCTATGAATGAAGCGTATGGCCCAGATGATCCGGCTACCTACGGATTGACCGCACGTCAGGCCATTGCACTGATCCGTACACGTGCAGGTTTAACCGCTAATCAAACAGTCCCTTCTGCAACCAGTCAGTCATTAATGCGGGATGCTATCCGTCATGAGCGCCGCATCGAGCTTGCTTTTGAAGAACACCGTCATTTGGATTTAAGAAGATGGAACCTGGCAGTAACCGTACTGAATAACAAACCCGTTTCAGGTTTGAAAATAGTGAGAAGTAGCGGTCCGCCCTATACATTTACATACACTCCAGAGGTGGTAGAAAATCGGGTATTTACCGAAAACATGTATCGTTATCCCTTCCCTAGGGAGGAGGTCAGCAGAAATCCAGGTATTCAAAATCCAGGTTGGTAATCATTTTAAACTTAAAATTATGAGGAGATTTTTAATACTATTAGTTTTTAGCTTGGCTTGTATGAGCACATATGCTCAAAATGTACAATTAAGCGGTACTGTAACCGATAAAGATGGAGTTTCACTTCCTGGTGTCAGTATTCTTGTTGAAGGCACCAAAATTGGCGCAGTTTCAAATGCAAAAGGCCAATATTCCATTAGCCTGCCTAATCCTAACTCAGTTATTGTTTTTAGTTTTTTGGGCTATATTTCTCAGAACGTAAACGCGAAAGGCCGCTCAAAAATAGATGTTAGCTTATCAGAAGATTCTAAATCCTTAGATGAAGTAATAATGGTAGGTTACGGCGCCCAGAAAAAGGCAAGTGTAATTGGAGCCATTTCCAATATTAACATGAAGGAACTTAGAAAAGCAGCACCATCAAATTTGAGCAATGCGCTCGGGGGCCGTGTTCCTGGTATAATTAG
>NZ_JACHCW010000034.1:0-7540 GCF_014200825.1 Pedobacter sp. AK017 | reverse complement strand
CTGATTTTCTCGAAGAATTTAAATCACTTATGCAAGCTAAACAAGCTTGACCGGAAATGCAATCACAGGATTTTTACTTGCAGACATGACTGTTCAAGTCCCTGATCCAATTTCTTGCAAATTCGGTCGGGTTCATCATTGTATATTTTTAAATTTAAATCTTTCTGTTGATGATAAAACCATTTTCTACTTTTTTAAACCCGGCAGCAGGGTAGTAGGAGAGCGCCGATGGAGCAGACAGCAGCAATAACATAGCCTGGTCGCTACACAGTTCATTAGTGAGTTCGATCAACTTTTTCCCTATTCCCTGCTTTTGATAAGCAGATCTTACAGCGAGATCTGACAAATAACAACAGTAAGAAAAATCAGTTAACGCCCTTGACACACCTACCAATATATTATCGTCCCAGGCCGTTACGATTAAGTTCGCATTTTCATACATGTTACGAATACGTTCTTCGTCTCCTACCGGGCGCTTTAAACCAGCATCTTTATAAAGGTCGATAACCATATCAATCTGCGGGACAATATTTGATTTGTATACTATCATAGCTTCTTTGTTATTCAGGTTCGCGACCGGTGGTTATACCAATCCTGTTCCATGCATTCATGGCGATTATCGCCATCATGACCTCTGTTAAGTATTTTTGACCCAGTACGGTTAGTGCTTCGTTATATACTTTGTCTGAAACTCCTTTTTGCGAAACCATTGTTATCTCTTCCAATAACGCCAGTATTACTCTTTCTTCTTCTGAAAAGAAAGGCGTATCCCGCCAAACGGAAAGTACGAAGATCCTTCTTGGATCCTCTCCATAACTTAATGCATCTTTGATATGTTTATCAATGCAGTAGGAGCAGCCGTTTAATTGAGAAACCCTGATCTTAATAAGTTCAGCATGGATCTTACTTAATGAGCTGCCGGCTAAATATTTTTCGAATCCTAACATTGTCTCAAATGCTTTAGGATCGACATCTTTTAGAAATTTCCTTTTGTTCATACGCTTTATTTTACCGCAAATATAATCGATATTTGGATGCTATAAATGTACCAGATTTAATTTTTATAGTAGTCCAGATGCTTCCATACCAGTCTTTAATTGCTATTGATCTTGATAATAAAAGGCCTCAATACCAACAAATTGTTGACCAGATTTTAAGTTGTATTAAAAATGGGAATTTACAACCAGGGTCTAAACTTCCAAGTTCCCGTGTTTTAGCTACCATGCTCAAAGTTCACCGGAAAACGGTGATCGCTGCTTACGATGAATTAATTAACCAGGGATGGATTGTTCCAAAGGCCCGAAGCGGCTATTTTATAAATTCTGAAATTGAAATACCTGAACAATCGGGGAACGATAAGGCTACAGAGCTGTTTCCGGATAAATTGCCAGTCTTGATCAATACAAAGTACGTAGCTGACAAAATGCAAGTTAGCTCATTATCTGACATACCGAATAGTTATATAGATGACGGACTTCCTGACGCCAGGATTGCTCCATTTAGCAACTTAATTAGAGAATTTAAGGCCCTTTGCCAAAGGGAGTATAAACTAAAAAAAGTTAATGCCGGCTCAATGGCAGATTCGACGAGATTAAGGGAAGCGCTTATTTCGCATTTGTCCAAATCTCGTGGTTTCCTGCCTAAAATTGATAATGTTCTGGTAACCAGTGGTGCTCAAATGGCGATTTATCTTGTGGGGCAGGCATTGATTAATCCTGGAGATATTGTTATAGTTGGGTTTCCTGGATATGGTCTGGCTAATTATAGTTTTCAAAACTGTAGTGCTAAAGTTGTGGATGTGCCGGTAGATAATGATGGGATTAATACAGATGAAATAGAGCTTGTTTGTAAAAAACATACGGTGAAGGCAATTTATGTTGTACCGCATCACCATTATCCGACCACTGCGACTTTAAGTCCTCAGCGAAGACTGAAGCTTATAAAAATGGCGGCTACCTACAATTTTCTAATTATAGAGGATGACTATGATTTTGATTACCACTACTCCTCGGCGCCACATTTGCCTATGGCAACTTATCCGCATGAAGGAAGGGTGGTTTATATCAGCAGTTTGTCCAAATCTTTTGCAGCCTCGATGAGGCTGGGATTTATTGTGGCAAGTAGCGATCTGATCTCTGCAATGGGGTCAGTGCGTAAGAATATAGACATAAGAGGTGATTTGCTGATGGAAGAGTCTGTCGCTGCTTTGTTTGAAAATGGTGAAATGGAGCGGCACCTGAGAAGGTCGGTTAACGTTTACAAAGAACGCAGAGATTTTCTATGCAGTGAGCTTGACAAAAACCTGAAACATGCGGTTTCTTATATAAAACCTGCAGGAGGGCTGGCTATTTGGTTGAAGATTGCGGACCAGTATAGGGTGGAGGTTTTGGTTGATGGTATTAAAAAAGAAGGTTTCAGTTTCAACCCGAAGGCTGTTTTTGGAGCTGAATATAATCTTAATCACCTGCGCCTAGGCTTTGCATCATTAAATCATCAGGAGATCGTTGACCTTGTACAAGCCATGAATTCTGCTTTAAAAAAGTACAATATAATAAAGATAATTAAAGATTGACTTTGTCAATAAACCATTGATAATGAAAAAGAGAAAATTAGGTAAAAACGGTTTGGAGGTTTCTTCAATTGGATTTGGGTGCATGGGCTTGAACTCTACTTATGGAAATGCAATAAGCAAAATGGATGCTATAGCGCTAATACGTTCTGCAGTAGAGAATGGTGTATCTTTTTTTGATACCGCCGAAGTGTATGGTCCTTTTACTAATGAAGAAATTGTAGGTGAGGCGCTATCACCTTTTAGAAACGAGGTGGTAATTGCTACCAAATTTGGGTTTGATATTAAAAACAATAAAATGGTTGGGGTAAATAGTCGTCCGGATCATATTCGTAAGGCTGTAGAAGCATCTTTAAAGCGCCTGAATACGGACGTTATTGACCTTTTGTACCAACACAGAGTCGATCCCAATGTTCCAGTTGAAGATGTGGCGGGTACTGTTAAGGACTTAATTACTGAGGGAAAAGTAAAGTATTTCGGTTTATCGGAAGCTAATTCTGTCACCATACGAAGGGCTAATGCAGTACAGGCGGTATCTGCATTGCAAAGTGAATATTCATTGTGGTGGCGAAACCCTGAAAAAGAAATTCTTCCTACTCTTGAAGAACTGGGAATAGGGTTGGTTCCTTATAGTCCTTTGGGCAGAGGTTTCCTTACTGGCAAGATTACCACTGAAACCAAATTTGAGCACGGTGATTTCAGAACTATGTTGCCCCGCTTTACCCCTGAGGCAATTGTAAAAAATCAATCGTTGGTTGAGTTGCTTAGTAACGTTGCCGCAGAAAACGGTGCGACGATTGCTCAGATTGCGCTTGCCTGGTTGCTGGTACAAAAGCCATGGGTTGTGCCTATACCAGGTACAACTAAGGTAAATCGTTTAATGGAAAATATTGGTGCTGTTGGTGTTAATCTTTCTGTTGCAGAAGTAAAAAAAATTGAACGTATTCAGATTGAAACGCCCCGATATCCCGAAGAACTGGATAGAATGACGGAGTTATAGTTTTACATTGGAGTGTTATATAAATTTATAGGCTGTCTGTGGTGACAGCCTATAAAAAATCTCCCAAAGGTAGCGATAGGTTAATTAAGCATTTCTACATTAACTCCGTTTGGATTGCCGCAAAAGAACCAAACTCCATAGTTTCCGAAAATAATACGTGTCCCATTTGTACTATCACTGTATCTTGCCGTGTGATTTCCATAATATTGGACCAGAAGTGTAGAATCTGTATTATCGGGATCAATTCTTGTACGAATACCGGAATAGTTAAATTGCCAGTCACAATCGCTTTGGCCAGCTTTTGTTACCTCAAGATATGATAGGTCATCGACACCATTCCCATCTGTTTTAGTCGCAGTTGACAATTGACATAGGTCAAAATCGAATATTAATTGGAAGTTTTAGTGCCAGGGTATTTATTAGCAGTTGAATGGTGCCAGAAGTATAGCAAATAACAGGTTATATCTATAATATAATGATTTTGGTGTAAATATTTATGTTATTGATTTTGATGGAAGTAGTTTCAAAGGCAAAATCTGATTTTTAATGCTGGAAGATAAAATTAAAGCAAGGCTAGATGAAATAGCGGCTACATTGACTCCTTTTGCTGATGCTAAGGACATAGGATTGGGCTTGTTTACGGGTAAACTAGGCTTGTCTTTATTCCTTGCTTATTATGCACAGTTTAAAAAATCGGAAGCCGATATGGATAACGCAGTGCAAATTGTGGAGCATATGTTCGATCAAACTTCTTTTAATGCAGAATATTACAATTTGTCGACCGGGTTTTCTGGCCTGGACTGGTTACTGGAGCATTACAACCATACCGGCATTTTAGAAGTGAATACAGATGAGGTGTTTGCCGGACATGATCAGGAACTGTATGAACGGATGATGGCTGAGCTGGCCAGATACCATTATGATTACATCAGTGGAGGATTGGGTATTTTTATGTATTTTCTGGCTAAAGCTCAAACGGAACAGACCAGGGCATGGCTGGCCAATGGGATGGATTTACTGGAAAAAATGAGTGTAAGTAAAAATGGATTGGTTAGCTGGTATGACTATGATATCCAAAATGCCAATGTAAACTTCGAACGGAAGAACCTGGGGCTTTCACATGGCATACCCGGTATACTTGCTGTTTTGGTAAGGGCATACGCTAAAGATGTCAGTCGGAAGAAAACCATGATGCTGATCCGGAGAACCGCTGATTATCTGCTTTCTCTTTATGATGAAAACTCTTCCGGAATTTCGATTTTCGCTCATTATGATATTGCTGGTAAAGCACCGGAGCTGAATTCCAGGCTGGCCTGGTGTTATGGTGATCTGGGGATTTGCCTGGCATTGACGCAGGCCAATACAGTATTAAAAGACGACAAAATTGAAGGGCTGATCAGAAGAAGCTTATCTCATGCAGTGAAACGTAGGGATAGTACAGAAACCTTGGTGCATGACAGTGCTTTATGCCATGGTGCAGCAGGAGCAGCGCACATTTTTCATCATTTTTATCGCAGGTACCTAAACCCTGATTTAAAAGCTGCGGCAGAATACTGGTATCAGGTGAGCCTGGACGAATACGCTTTTAAGGATGGTGCCGAAAGTTTTCAACGTGATGCTAACCTACCTACTTATGCCAATAGCATTGGCTTTCTGGAAGGTATTTCCGGAATCGGCCTGGCATATATCAGTTATTTAAAACCTGAGCTTTCCGGTTGGGATGAGATTTTGCTGATATCATAATTTTATATTGAATGATATTATGATTAATTTTAAGTTATCATAATGACAAAAGATGTCTGTCCTGCCTGAACCCCGAGAATCTGAATTACTGCAGCAATTAATTGCGGGAGATGGAAGTGCATTCCGTGCCTTATATGACAAATATAAAGGTCTATTGTATATTCATGCTTACCGCAAGCTGAAAAACAAGGAGGAGGCCAGGGATATTATCCAGGACATCTTTCTATCCATCTGGGAACGGCGGGAACGGCTTAATATCACGGAAAGCTTTTCAGCTTATTTATATAAATCTATCCGTTACAAAGTTATTGATCGAATAAATAAGAGAAATGATGCAGCCGCCTACCAGGAGCATTTCCAGGCTTTTTTAAATAGATACCTCACTGCTTCGGCCGACGATGCGGACCATCTGGTAAGGAAAAAGATACTTACCTCTATTATTGAGAAGGAGATTTCGCAGTTACCTCCAAAAATGCGTGCTGTATTTGAGCTTAGCCGGAAATCGGAACTGAGCCATAAGGAAATTGCTGAGCAGCTCAATCTTTCTGAACAAACTGTGCGAGCCCATGTAAAACATGCATTACAAATCCTCAGAACAAAATTGGGACTATTTCTTTTACTTAGCATTTTATTGCATAAATAAATATTTACTTTTTTCTTACCCTATACTTTCCTAAAGTCAGACTACAGTAGTAATTGAATAAACAAATCAATACTACTTATGGCAAAACGTCTCTTAACAGCAAAAGAACTCCTGGAGAAATATGAGCAAGGCACTTGCACAGAAGAAGAAGCCGCGCTTGTAATGCACTGGTATGAAACTTTACACCCGGAAAATTTTGATCTGCCCGAATCTGTGTTAGAAGAAGAACTGGATAAAGCATGGATGGTTATACAGTCCAGAAAACAGGTGAAACGCAAAATAAAGCTATGGAAACCCCTTGCGATTGCAGGAATTCTCCTGGTGATGTCTGGCATTGCCTGGTATTTTTATGAGGTACAGCAAAAATACAAACAAGAGCCACCGAAGATAATTACCGATGTAAGTCCGGGAGGCAACAGGGCTACGCTAAAGCTTGCCAGCGGTAAGGTTATTGAGTTGGACAGCATCGGCAATGGTATTATAGCCAATGAAAAAGGAATCACTATCAGCAAGGGAGCCAACGGCCAAATAGACTACAGTATTGAGAACAGTACAGACATAGGGGGTGGTTACAATACGATCACTACTCCTATAGGGGGAGTATATCAGCTGCGTTTGCCTGATGGCTCGAAAGTATGGCTAAACGCCGGATCAAGTCTTACATATGCTCCATCTTTAAATGGGCGTGGAGACGATAAGCGCCGTGTATCCTTGGCCGGTGAAGCCTACTTTGAGATATCAAAGGATAAGCAGCATCCCTTTATAGTAACTACACGTGACCAGGAGGTAGAGATATTGGGAACGCACTTCAACATCAATAGCTATAAAGAGGAATCGGCGATCAGGACCACACTTTTGGAAGGGTCTGTGCGCGTACATGCTTTATCAGGTGTAGCAAAAGCTGATAAGGTGCTAAGGCCGGGGGAGCAGGCCGTACTCACAAGCAATGGTATCAAAGTAATGCAGGCCGATACAGAGACTATAACCGCCTGGAAGGATGGCCTGTTCTTATTTAAAGATGCGGACGTGCCGACGATCATGCGACAATTGTCCCGCTGGTACAATGTGGAGGTGGAATACAACAGTACTGTTCCATCAAACCTGATCACCGGAGGCATAGAGCGGAATAACAATCTGACCACAGCCATGAAGATGCTGGAGCTGGTAGGTATTAAATATCAACTGGTACAGGTTGGCACTACCAAGAAGATAATCATCAACTAAGTGATAACTAACCAAATGTTTTACCAAACCCAAACTTATGAGATAGTACCATTAAAATTTAGGTTAATAATCCCCAAAAGAAAAAGCCGGACGTGTTGTTCAGAACACATCCGGCAATGCTGGGGTATTAATCAGTAAGCTTCTAACAGTATATCAATTAAACCCTAACAAATCAAAAGTATGCTGTGCCACGCACTAAACAAAAGAAAAAGTTTAAAAGCTTTTAAGGCGATGGAGGAAGGCCCTCCACGCGCGATGACAGACATCGCGAGTAAACCACTTACTGGTGCTGTATTTCGAAAGATTATGGTGCTGAACGAGTAAGCAAAAGGCGGGAGGGATACCCGTCAGGTAGGTAACT
>NZ_JACHCW010000033.1:0-10976 GCF_014200825.1 Pedobacter sp. AK017 | reverse complement strand
CTCCGAAGCGGGTTGCAAAAGTAGGAAAATTATCAACCCAATCAAACTATATCACACCATTAAATCAACTTTTATCCTAACTGCCTTAATTACAACCAGAAAAATTTAAAAAAATGCTGCCTTTTTATTGTTTTACCGCTTATGCTCCCAAAAACAACATTCTATACCCCGCCAAACCAGGCAATCCCTGAAGGCAAAGCCCGCTCCTGGTAAGGCCAGGTCCTCACATCATCCACACATTCTACACACTTTCTTCACAAAAAGGTACCTGTTTGTGGGTTTGGTGTGAAGGAGATGTGAACCAGGTGTGAAGAATGACACTTCTTGTGAACAACATGGCCTAAAAAAAAGCCCCTGCAGTATTGCTACTACAAGGGCATATCTATCAATCTGATTGTAAATCAGCTACAGGGAGACAATTAATACTGTCCGGTCGACAACAATACCAGTGTACAGGCTTCTACCGGCTCAATAGCATTGGCTTTAAGTAAGCTTTCCAATTCTTCGTTCTCCGTTCCCGGATTAAAAACAACCCGTTTTGGATGGGTTTCCAGGATATAATTGTAATACTGCTTTTGCAGATGAGGGCCTATATATAAGGTAATGGTATGAATATCCGGATGAATACTACCCGGCTCTTCTATTTCCACATCTGCCACTGTCCCTTTCTTTACGCCTACATTCACAATTTCATGTCCTTTAGACTTGAGCATGTTTGCTGCCAGGTAAGCATATCGTGCGGGATTCGGACTTGCGCCTATTATTAATGTCTTTTTCATCAGTATATTTTTTTTAATGGGGATGAAGCTATTCGTCGTTCCAAAAGAAAACAGCTAACCTATATATAATATATAACAAGGTTCAACAAAATCTGTTTGTATTAAACTGTCCTGAGTATGGCGTTCGCACAATTTACCCCATCAATAGCCGCCGAAACTATTCCGCCTGCATAGCCCGCACCTTCTGCGCAGGGATATAGCCCGGCAACCTGAGGATGCTGAAAGGTTTCCCGGTCTCGGGGAATACGCACAGGAGAAGAGCTTCTGCTTTCCACACCTACTAAAATTGCTTCATTGGTATAATAGCCTTTCATCTTTTTCCCGAAAACAGGCAGGGCGTTTTTTAAACTCGATGAAACAAAATCAGGCAGCGTATCTTTAAGGATTGCACTTTTTGTTCCCGGAAGGTATGAATTTTTAGGAAGATCGGCCGAAAGACGGCCTTCTACAAAGTCGACCATCCGCTGTGCAGGTGCAACCAGCTTGCCACCACCCAAATTAAAGGCAGTTTGTTCCAGCCGGGCCTGGAAATGCATCATCCGTAAAGGATCGTCACCTTTTACATCCTCCAGCATGATCTGTACCACCGTTCCTGAATTCGCAAACGGATTGTTTCGCTTTGAGGGCGACCAGCCGTTTACCACAATCTCGTTTTTATAAGTAGCACAGGGTGCTATAATACCCCCCGGGCACATGCAGAAAGAAAATACTCCCCTGCTGCCTACCTGTTCTACCAAACTGTAATAAGCCGGAGGCAAAAATTCACTGCGCACATCACAATGGTATTGTGCAGCATCGATAATGGCCTGTGGATGCTCAATCCTAACACCCAAAGCAAATGGTTTGGCTTCAACTAAAATGCCTTTATGGTGTAGCAATTCGTATATATCACGTGCAGAATGACCCGTAGCCAGGATAACAGCATCGGCCAGCAAGCGGTTCGTACCATTAACCACTACGCCTTTGATCTGCCCAAAACTAACCAGCAAATCCGTTACTTTCTGATCAAAATGCACTTCCCCACCCGCATTTAAAATGGTTTCTCTGATGGCAGTGATGATATGGGGCAGCTTATTGGTTCCGATATGGGGCCTGGCATCTACCAGAATATCAGCTGTGGCCCCATGCTGTACAAAAATTTGCAGCACTTTATTGATGTCGCCCCTTTTATTGGAACGGGTATACAGTTTTCCGTCCGAATAGGTTCCGGCACCGCCTTCGCCATAACAATAATTAGATTCAGTGTTAACCAGGCCTTCTTTGTTAATGGCAGCCAGATCTCTCCGGCGTTGTTTCACATCTTTGCCACGTTCCAAAACTATGGGCTTTAACCCGTTCTCTATACATTGCAGTGCAGCGAAAAGGCCGGCAGGCCCGGCACCTACAATAATCACGGGCCTGGCATTACTGACATTTTGATAGTTTATGGTAAAAATATCTGCCAAAGCCGGTTCATCAATAAATGCCTTTACCTGCAAACGATATATTACTTTTCTGGAGCGTGCATCAATAGAGCGTTTAAGCACCTTATAGCCCTTTATACGTGCTAAATCGACTTTAAGCGCCGCTGACAGCGCTTCTTTAACAGCAGTTTCAGACCCCATACTTTCCGGGGCCATTGTAATTTCTATTTCCTTTTGCATAAACCCGTCAGGTTTTTATCCTGAAAACTGTAACAAAGGTACGAAAATTGAGTTCTAATGTGTAAATTAACCTTATTAACAAAAATGGCCGGTAAAACGGCCGGTAAAAAAACTAAAAAACAAAAGCATATGAAAAGAACAGTATTGACAATAGCAGGTCTTCTGGTCCTGGTTGTATCTATGAGTGGATGTGGCTATAACAGCATGGTTAAACTTGACGAAGATGTAAAAGCAAAGTGGAACCAGGTAGAAACCCAGTACCA
This sequence comes from Pedobacter sp. AK017, assembly GCF_014200825.1. Lineage (NCBI taxonomy): Bacteria > Pseudomonadati > Bacteroidota > Sphingobacteriia > Sphingobacteriales > Sphingobacteriaceae > Pedobacter > Pedobacter sp. AK017. The sequence goes on along the minus strand of NZ_JACHCW010000033.1, from coordinate 8,291 downwards.
GCGCCGGTCAGATCTGATCCCTAATTTAGTGAATACCGTTAAGGGTGCTGCAAAATTTGAGCAGAGTACCTTAACCCAGGTAACAGAGGCACGCGCCAAGGCTACACAGGTTACTGTTGATCCTGATAAATTAACACCGGAAAATATAGAGAAATTCCAGGCCGCACAAGGCCAGGTAAGCCAGGCTTTGGGCCGTTTACTAATGGTAACAGAGAATTACCCTGAATTAAAGGCCACAGAACAGTTCAGGGATGTTTCGGCCGAATTGGCAGGAACGGAGAACAGGATAGCCGTTGCACGTAAGGATTTTAACGAATCGGTTCAGACTTACAATACCAAAGTAAGGTCTTTCCCCAACAACCTGATGGCAGGAATATTTGGTTTTAGTCAAAAAGCAGGCTTTAAAGCAGACCCAGGTTCAGAAAAAGCACCTAAAGTAGAATTCTAATATACCTCAACACATTTAAGGGTGATGCGTGTTTATAATCAAAACATACATTACCCTTATTATTAATCCTATTATGGGCATATTTTCAGAACAAGACCAGGAGCTCATTGCAAATGCAATTGCAGAGGCCGAAAAAGGTACATCAGGCGAAATCAGAATAGCCGTAGAAAAACATTGCAGTGGCGATGCTATTGAACGCGCGACTTCTTATTTTGCGAAGTTGGGCATGGATAAAACAGCAAAACACAATGGTGTGCTGATCTATCTGGCTTATATTGACCATAAATTTGCGATAATTGGCGACAGTGGCATTAACAAAGTAGTGCCCTCCGACTTTTGGGAAACTACTCAGATTGCCATGAAAGCACATTTTGCAGGCGGCAATATTGTGCAGGGAATTATAGCCGGTATAGTACTGGCAGGCGAAAAACTGGCCTTATATTTCCCATTTGAAGGAGATGACATCAATGAGCTGCCCAATGAAATTATTTTTATGGATCAACACAAAACAAATTAGGCAATGAAAAAATCAATCATAGCCTTTTTACTTATTTTATTCGCTACAGCAGGCTTTGCTCAGGACTTTCCGGCGAAGCCCAATACCCTGGTCAACGATTATACCGGGACACTTTCTGCAGATCAGCTGCAAAATCTGGAACGTAAGCTGGTTGCTTTTGACGATTCAACCTCTATCCAGGTGGCTATAGCGGTACTCAAGTCCGTGGGCGAATACGACATCAATGAATATGCGCTGGAACTGGGCAGAAAATGGGGAGTAGGCACCAAGGGCAAGGACAATGGTGTAATGATTGTAGTTGCGCTGGGCGACCGAAAAATAGCCATCCAGACGGGCTATGGCGTTGAGGGTGTATTGCCAGATATGTATACCCGGCGGATCATTGACAATGAAATTAAACCTTATTTTAAGGCAGGTGATTATTATAGGGGCCTGGATGCAGGAACCGATGCCATCATCAGCGTAACCAAGGGTGAATATAAAAACGATAAACCTAAAGCTGGTAAAACCGGTAGCGGCGCTTCAGGTGTACTGATCATTATCATTATTGTGGTGGTCGTAATTATTGTGCTGAAAAGAGGCGGTGGCGGCAGCGGTGGCAGTCAGGTTATTGGTGGCCGTGGTGTTGCCGACGCACTGTTCTGGAGTATGCTGCTGGGCGGCGGAAGAAGTTCAGGCGGTGGTGGAGGCGGCTGGGGTGGCGGCAGTAGCGGCGGCGGTGGCTTCGGTGGTTTTGGCGGCGGTAGTTTTGGCGGTGGCGGAAGCAGCGGCAGCTGGTAATTTATACCTCTTATCTTATGGAAATACTAAAATGGAAAAAGCTTTCCTCAAAATACCTGGTGCAAGAAAAATGGGCTACTTTAAGGGTAGACACCTGTGAACTGCAAAATGGAACTATAAAGGACGACTATTATGTACTTGAATATCCAAACTGGGTAAATGCCATAGCACTCACGGAAGAAAATAAAGTAATCATGGTACGTCAGTACAGACATGCTGCCGATATTATATCACTGGAAATACCTGGTGGTGTAATTGATGGGGAAGAGCTCCCTGAAGCTGCCATAAAACGGGAACTGCTGGAAGAAACCGGTTATTCTTTTAAAAGCGCAGAACTGATTGCAACATTATATGCGAACCCTGCAACTGCAAATAATGTAACCTATACCTATTTACTGAAGGGAGGCACAAAAACTGCCGAGCAGCATCTGGATGATCATGAAATCTTAAATGTGGAAGAATATACGATTGAAGAGCTGAAGCAATTGCTTGCGGAGCATAAAATAGATCAGGCTTTACATTGTGCCGCCTTGTTTTACGGCTTAATGAAGCTTGGGCTTTAACTCATTTTTAGTTTCTTCTGGATGTCGTGCACGTAGCCTTTAAACTTTTTATCGGTATCGATAAGGTCTTCAACAGTTTGGCAGGCATAAATTACGGTAGAGTGGTCCCTTCCGCCAAAGAAAGCACCAATTGTTTTTAAGGATGATTTGGTGTGACTTTTTGAAAGGTACATGGAAATCTGACGGGCCTGGACAATCTCACGTTTACGTGTCTGCGATTTTACCATATCAACCGGTACTTCAAAATATTCACATACCAGCTTTTGGATATACTCCATTGAAATCTCTTTGGAGGTATTTTTAATAAAGTTCTTTAACATCTGCTTGGCCAGTGCCAGATCGATGTCCTTTTTATTTAAGGTAGACTGCGCCAGCAGGGAAACCATGGCCCCCTCAAGTTCCCTGACGTTATTGTCTATATTGTGTGCTACATATTCTACTACTTCTGCCGGCAGCTCTATACCATCTGCATACATTTTTTTTCGCAGGATGGCTATCCTGGTTTCCAGATCGGGAACCTGCAGATCGGCAGAAAGCCCCCATTTAAACCGGCTCAGCAACCGCTCTTCCAGTCCGGCCAGGTCTTTAGGCGCTTTATCGGACGATAAAATAACCTGTTTACCCGATTGGTGCAGGTGATTGAAAATATGGAAAAATATGTCCTGTGTTTTTTCCTTACCAGCAAAATTGTGTACATCATCCATGATGATCACATCCATTGCCTGGTAAAAGTTCACAAAATCATTGATCGTATTGTTCTTTAGGGAGTCTACAAACTGCTGGCAAAACTTCTCACAGGAAACATAAATGACCAGCTTATCGGGCATATTCCTTTTGATCTCGTTACCGATAGCTTGGGCCAGGTGGGTTTTACCCAGTCCCACCCCACCATAAATCATCAGGGGATTAAAAGATGTGCCTCCTGGTTTTGCGGCAACAGCATAACCTGCAGAGCGGGCCAGACGGTTACAATCTCCTTCAATATAATTTTCAAATGTATAATTGGCATTCAGCTGAGGATCTACATTCAACTTTTTTAAGCCAGGTATGATAAAAGGGTTCTTAATGTCTTTGTTGATAGAAACCGGAATGGGCATCGATTGCTTCTTGGCATCAGCACCGTTGCCATTACTCGGCATATTGGTGGTGTAAGGTGAACCTGAATTGGAGGACTTGTCGACTACGATATTGTATTCCAGCCGCCCCTCATCTCCCAACTGTTTTTTAACCGTTTTTCTGAGCAGTCCAACATAATGTTCTTCCAGCCATTCGTAAAAGAATAAACTAGGCACCTGTATGGTCAAAACATTGCCTTCCAACTTAAGTGCAGATATAGGTTCGAACCAGGTTTTAAAACTTTGGGTCGGAATATTATCTTTTATAATTTGGAGACAGTTTTTCCATACTTCGATGCAAGTTTTTTCCATTGTCATTCTATAATTTGTTGGTTTACAGTAACGATTTGAGCACATAAAATGAACTCCTTCGAGAGATCGAATATTCAAAAAATTATCAACAAAAAAAACTTAATTTTCATTTATTTGGTAAGTGCTTATATTGCAATATCATACCCCAGTTAACCTCAATTTTTTATGTGGATAACTATTTATTAACATCAATTTCAATATTCTCCAAAAACATTTCGCAGCACATTGGCAATTTCGCCAAGACTGGCATATTCTTCTACCGCTGCAAGAATAAACGGCATCAGATTGTCAGTTCCTCTGGCAGCCTGCATCAGGTTGTTTAATGCCTGCTCAACTGCAACATTGTCCCTTTCTGTTCTCAGCTTTTGCAGTTTTTCTGTTTGTATCGTCCTGATGGATTCATCAATGGTAAATACATCATCGATCGCCTCCTTATCCTGGGTAAATTTGTTCACACCAACAATTACTCTGCTGGCCTGTTCTACCTCCACCTGGTACTGGTAAGCCGCATCAGCAATCTCGTTCTGGATATAGCCATTTTCAATGGCATTTACTGAACCGCCCATAGCGTCAATTTTATCAATATACAACTGGGCAGCAGCTTCAATCTCATTGGTCAGCTCCTCTACAAAATAGGAACCTGCCAAAGGATCAACCGTATCCGTTACCCCGCTTTCAAAAGCGATCACCTGCTGGGTACGCAGGGCAATTTTTGCCGCAGCTTCGGTAGGTAAGGAAAGGGCCTCATCATAACCATTGGTGTGCAGGGACTGTGTTCCTCCTAATACTGCGGCCATCGCCTGGTTGGTTACCCTGATTACATTGTTCAGTGGCTGTTGCGCAGTTAAGGTAGAGCCTCCTGTCTGTGTATGGAACCTAAGCATTTGTGCCTTTTCATCAGTGGCACCCAATTGCTTTGTGATCTTGGCCCACATTCTTCTCGCAGCCCTGAATTTTGCAATTTCTTCAAAGAAATTGTTGTGGCAGTTAAAAAAGAAGGAGAGACGTTTTGCAAAAATGTTGATGTCGAGTCCTTTTTCAAGGGCCGCATTTAAATAAGCTTTTCCATTGGCCAAGGTAAACGCCAGCTCCTGTACTGCTGTAGAGCCGGCTTCCCTGATGTGATAACCTGAAATTGAAATGGTATTCCATTTTGGGACCTCCCTGCTGCAATATTCAAAAATATCGGTGATGATACGCATAGAAGGCTTGGGCGGATAGATGTAGGTGCCCCTTGCTGCATATTCTTTTAAGATATCGTTCTGTATTGTCCCAGAGATCTGTTTAATGTCTGCGCCCTGTTTTTTAGCCAAAGCAATGTACATGGCCAGCAAAATAGAGGCCGTGGCATTAATGGTCATAGAGGTAGTGATCTTTTGCAGTTCAATCCCATCAAACAAGATCTCCATATCCTTTAAGGAATCGATGGCTACACCAACCTTACCCACTTCCCCTTCCGACATTTCATGATCGGAATCGTAACCGATCTGGGTGGGCAGGTCAAATGCTACCGAAAGTCCCATTGTACCCTGTTTCAACAGATAGTGATAGCGCTTATTGGATTCTTCAGCTGTAGAAAATCCGGCGTACTGGCGCATGGTCCACAACCGCCCCCTGTACATGTCCTTTTGGATTCCCCGGGTATACGGAAATTCGCCAGGCCCTTCTAAAGGTGCGCTGGCTGTATTATACACTTCTTTTATTTCTATACCCGATGTGGTGGTGAATTTTTTATTGCTCATATTTAAAACAAAAGATGTATGTCATTTTTGATCAGATCAAGGGTCAAATCGTAAGGGTTATTTTCAATTCCGGTCATATGCTGCAATATTTTACGGCTTAAATCCACACCTGTAGCATCCGGAGACAGATTTTCAACACCATTGTTGACCATGGCTATGGTATCGTCCTTGAGCTGTTTTACCACATTCCATGTAGCCGAACTGATGTACAGTTGCTGCGTTACATTGTGCTGGTATTCTGCCCTGATCTCATTTAATATAGTAGCCTGCAATTCCTGTACAGATATTCCTTGCTGATGCAGGCGGATAAACAAATTGGAAGGATTGATGCGCTCTATAAATACAATCAGGCGTTCGTGGGCCTGAAGACGTAAAGAAAGCAATTGCGGGTTTTCTTCTTTTTTCTGTGCAGCAAACTTTAGCCTGAAATAATTACGGATATCATCCCTGATGAGGTAATAACCAGCTGAAACAGTAGCTACCCCTCCTATTATCAGCACTGCTGCATCCGTTAAAAATTTTTGTAAGTCCATAGCTTTGTTTGAATACAGTAATAATTAGTGTTAGTACCGACAAAAATGTACATTTTGATTTATATTTGCTCTATTGATAGTTTTTTTATCAAAGGTTGGGCAAAGTTGCCGCAATTGTTTTAACAACAATTATAGTTATTTTGCCCTATGATATTAATAGATTTTTTAACGGTATAGGAATGATATGAGTACTGTAGATACGGCATTTGCACCAGTAACATTTACAGAAACAGCTGTAAAAGAACTTTTTAAATTAAAAAACCAGCAGGAAATTGCAGAAGATTTTGGGCTGCGCGTAGGTGTAGAGGGTGGCGGCTGCTCCGGCATGAATTACGTTTTGGGCTTTGACCAGAAAAAAGAGGGCGACCAGGAGTTTATCATCGAGGGCATTAAGGTTTTTATGCATAAAGCACATCAGATGTATTTGCTGGGTATGCAGGTTGACTGGCAGGATGGCCTGAACTCCAGGGGTTTTACTTTTAGCAATCCGAATGCCGCCAGTACGTGTGGTTGCGGAACCAGCTTTTCGGTATAACCGGATAGCCTAAGCCTTTCAATTATTTATATCCTATTGTAACATTATAGCAAGTCCTGTTGTCTTAACAACAGGAGTTTTATTTTAGCCCCAAATTACCCTGTAATGACCTATACCGAAAACGTACGACTAGCTATACAATCCATTACCAGCAACCGGTTACGCACCATGCTCACGGCATTGATCATTGCCATTGGTCTCTCGGCCCTGGTAGGGATATTAACCACACTTGATGCGGTAAAAAAGAGTATGACAGAAGCGTTTTCGAGCATGGGGGCAAATTCCTTTAACATCAGAAACCGTGGTACTGGAATCAGGATAGGGGGCTCCGGACAAAGGCAAAAACCTTTTAAATCTATACGTTATGAGGATGCGCTGGCTTTTAAAGAACGGCTGAATACACCGGCCAAGGTTGCTGTAAGTGTAGTAGCCACCCGCGGGGCAACCGCTAAATTTGGCGCAGAAAAAACAAATCCAAACATCAACATTCAGGGCATAGATGAAAACGGGTTAAATTCCCAGGGCCTGGAACTGGCTTTGGGCCGCAATTTTAGTTTAACTGAAGCGCAGTCGGGCAATAATGTTTGTATTATAGGTAGTGAGATCAGTGCTAAACTGTTTAAAAACCAAAGTCCTTTAGATAAGATCATCAATGTAGGCAATACCAGGCTTAAGGTAATCGGGGTACTGGTATCTAAGGGTCAGAGCATGGGTTTTAGTGGCGACCGCTCTATATATGTGCCGCTGTTAAAAGCAAAACTGATCAATTCCAGCTCAAATCCTTCTTATACGATTACAGTAATTGTTCCGAACAATGACATTATGGACAATGTAATTGGCGAAGCTACTGCCCAGTTTAGAAATATACGTAAGGTAAGGGTTACAGACCCCAACAATTTTGAAATTACCAAGAGTGATGCCATGGCACAAACACTTTTTGAAAATTTAAGATACATTGTCTGGGGTGGAATTGCCATTGGGGTCATTACGTTAATAGGTGCGTCTATAGGATTGATGAACATTATGCTGGTCTCGGTAACTGAACGGACAAGGGAAATCGGCATTCGTAAAGCTATAGGTGCCAATCCTGCCGTCATCCGCAAACAGTTTCTGATAGAGGCTGTAATGATCTGCCTAATGGGTGGTACCTTTGGTATATTTCTGGGCATTGCCATAGGCAACCTGATATCGCTGGCCATGAGCGGGTCCTTTATTATCCCCTGGCTATGGATTTTTGGTGGCTTTGCCCTATGTGTGCTGGTGGGAATAATTTCGGGATATTATCCCGCAAAAAAAGCCTCCAAACTGGATCCGGTAGAGGCTTTAAGATATGAATAAATAAAAAAAGCTCCTTAAAAATATTAAGGAGCTTTTTTATTTATCTTCCGTGGTACTGTGTATCATAATAAGCCTGATAATTCCCCGAAGTTACGTTGGAAAGCCATTCTTCATTTTCCAGGTACCAGGCTACCGTTTTTTCCAGGCCTTCTTCAAACTGCAAACTTGGTACCCAGTCCAGTTTATTTTGCAGCTTGGTAGAATCTATCGCATAACGCAGGTCGTGCCCAGCCCTGTCGGTCACAAACGTAATCAGTTTGGCCGATTCACCAGGTTCGCGCCCAAGCTTTTTATCCATGATATTACACAGCAAGTTAATCAGATCGATATTTTTCCATTCGTTATGCCCGCCAATGTTATAGGTCTCCCCGGTTTTGGCCTGATGAAAAATAACATCAATAGCCCTGG
>NZ_JACHCW010000032.1:0-18169 GCF_014200825.1 Pedobacter sp. AK017 | reverse complement strand
CCTAGAGTTATCATGTGATTTGATCAGTTCATTAAAAGTGACTGGCTGAACAAAGTGAAGCTGCCATACTTAAAAAATTGGTTCAATCCTTAACTGTATACCTACCCTTAAATCAAATAGTTTGATCTGGGATGGTCTGAACACTATTAAAAGTACACTAAATAGTGGAAAAACATAAATTAACCGAGTTTTTATGGTTCAAAACTCGGTTAACGTTCGTAGCGAGCTTTCCTTTAATCGTACCTTCACAGGAATCGAATTGCTGACATGACACAAGATTCTAACTCTTCTACTTTATTTATAACAGATGACTAAATAAATCTTTTCACCCATTCCAACGCTTATCAGAGCAATCAAAGATTTTTTATCCTAAAGATGCCCTTATGCAATTAAATTTGGATTTTCTGAGACACTTAATTGAAAGTGTATTTTCAAATTTACACATTCTTTCGAGTATGTAAATACCAAGAAACCAGACCAAGGAAAACTGTCCAAGTCTGGTTCTTCTGTCATTTAAAGTTTATCTGATTTGAGTAAGGTAATTAATTACAAGTTTTAAATCGATAGCACAATCTTACCAATCATATCACCTTTTTCAATCCTTTGATATGCTTCTTTTACCTCTTCCATATTATAAAACGTATCAATAACTGGATGAATATTGTTTATCTCAATGGCACGGTTCATTTTTGAGAAACTTTCGGCACTGCCCGTAGCCAATCCCTGAATGCGTATAAAAGACATATTAATGGAATGTTATGTGCCGACCCTGATATAAATCCGGCAGTTGCCAAAAAGCCATTTTCTTTGAGTGAAAGCAACGATTGTTCTATGGTCTTCGTACCTGCAATATCCAGCGTAATATTCACACCTTGCCCATCATTGAGACGCAGGACTCTATCCTCATATAGCTTAACTGTAAGTTGGGCTGTTGCTGTTAAACTATAGCCCAACAGCAATAGGATAAAAATTGGTTATCTCATTAGTATAAGTTTTTCCTTGGTATTCAAAGATGTCAATTTTGGCAGACATCTGAATTACCCTGTATTTAGGAGTTGCAGCTTACCTTGGTTAAATCTGCCGATTTATCATAATTCGCCACTTATAAATGGGCTTACTTTGATCTTGTCTGCTTCAGATAAACCATTATAGAATTCTGTTAAGACAGCTTTAATATAGGATGTTTTTACTACTCTTATGATTTTAGGAGCACCTTCCTTATCGCTTCCTCTCACTATAATTCCCAATAATTGCCCCGAGGAATTAAATACGCCCCCTCCGCTCATTCCACCTATCGATTGCGCTTCTATAAAGAATTCGGCACTCGCATTATACGGGATATCTCCTTCGACATCGCCTGCAATCTTCAATTTTTGGATGGTTTGCGTAGCTTCTGTATCGGATAATATTTTTCCATAAGCTACTGCTCCGTTAGGGTAGTTGATATCATCCTGAGGATAACCAACTGCAATGACTTTTTCGCCTGCCACAGCGGTATTCCATGTTTGGGTTGCTTTTGTCCTATGCTCGGGATCGTATAGTTGCAATGGTTCAGACGTTTTAACAAGTTCAGGGTATTTCGGAAAAGGACCTTGCGGAGTTCGTTGATTATCAATTATTCCTAGATAAAAATCTTCTGCCGGCAGTATGGTCGTATTAGTGGCACCGGAAGAAATATCAAAATGAATGAAGGGGAAATCTGCCACCAGTGTATTACCTAAATCGATACCTCCATTAGTCGGAGGAATTTGCGATGATTCAAAAATGCCCATGTTTTCGGACGATAAGTCAAAGAATTGGGCGTTTCGGGAATTCCATCCGGATATGTTATAAACATGGTTGGCACTTATATAAAGTCCCAAACCATAATCGTTTTTTCTACTCCAAATTGTTTTTGATCCGGGGCCACGTCTTCCAACGCTTCCCCGTACCTTATTTAGTAGGTTGATCAGATTTTGATCATTTCCGTTCAAAATATCTTCAATTTTCGGAACGGTTTGCTCGCTTTTTGGAACAACTGGGTTATTTCGTTTACATGATTGGATGGCTATTCCAACACTTATTAATAAAACTGTCAATACTGTTTTTGCTTGCATATTATATTGAGCTTAGGTAATAGTATTTAATATTTTAAGTTAAACTCTCCCTAATCGGGCGTTTTGTGCCTGTCACTACTATGAAATAATTATTTTTTTTAAAACGTATTTGTGGTACATGGAGAAAGTATCCTCGACAACATCCTCCCGGCCACTATTTATACGATTAAATTGTTGAAAACGCTACATTGAACTCAGCCTTTTTGTTTCGTCCGAGCCGGCAAAGAAATAACATCCAAACTCCGAATCCGACGATAAAAGCTGGCAGGGGATTTTTCATAGTGGTACCCGCAAGAAATGTTCCGGTAGCAATAATGCAAGTCAGAAAAAATAAGATCAGATTTTTCATGACAATCAAATTTAAGGTTTTCAATAGTTGATAAACCTGGATATTCTGGACGATGCTGATCCACTAAAATGTGCATATAGAAAGAACTGATATAGGCTTGCAGAACTGTAAACCCTGTCATTCCGGCGCGGTTGATCATTTACATGGAACTTTTTAAGGTAGAGTTGATTAAATTTGTTCGATTCTACAAATATAGAGAACATGAGAATTTATATTTTTATCAGTATCATTTTACCTGTTATAGATTGTAAAAGAAATGGGATCAATCCGCACAATTAAAACATATCATTTTCTACCTTATAAATATGGTACAGAACTATTATTGGATATTGGGCATATTGAAACTTTGAAACATTATGTTTTAGACAGCACATTACATCAAGTTAGCTTTTACGAGGTCATTTTTATACAGGAGGGATCGGGAACGTTTACCCTGGATGAAAACAAAATGTCGATAGCCCCGCGGGCAATCATTTTCATCAGCCCCGGGCAAGTTCGCCGATGGGAAATTGAGGAGAAGGTAAAAGGCTACACCCTATTCTTTGACAAAGATTTTCTCCATCTGTTTTTTTCGGATGAACTATTTCTGTACCGGCTTCAATACTTTCATCAGTATCTACATCCTGCCGAAATGCATATAGCTGAAAGATCATTCGAGAAATGTCTGGAACTTTTACAGGAAATTGAGCAGGAGTTTGAACAGATCCAGAATGATAGCGACCATTTGATCAGAGCGATCCTATATCAGCTTCTCATTGTCCTCAATCGCTATTATGCGGATATTTACGATGTTCAGCGGGATACGTACATTCATCCCGACTTCTATAGGTTCCGGTCATTGCTGGAAAAGCGATTTTTACAGGATCACACAGTTGAAACCTATAGTAAATTGCTTAATATCAGCCCGGGATCTCTTAACAAAATTTGCAGGCAATTCTGCGGGTCATCAGCACAGCAAATGATCCATCACAAGTTGATTTCAGAAATAAAGAAAGAACTGCGTCAAAACAAATCTGGAAAGGAGATCTGCTACCAATTTGGATTCACCGATCCCTCAAATTTTAACCGTTTCTTCAAAAGGTTCACCCAAATAACGCCCCAACAGTACCGAAAAAAAATATAAATGACAATTTTTAATATAAAATGACCTTTTTACCGTGGATTAATGTTCCCAATTTTACAGAAAAAAGGAATATGACAAAATCCGCTGCACTTTGCCTTTTATTCGTTGTTTTAAATCTACTTCGGGTAAAGGCAGAACAAATATATGTAAATCCGCAGGCCGGTAACGATACCAACTCCGGATTCAAGGCCCGGCCGTTGAAGACACTGGCTGAGGCAGCCAGGCGCGTCAACCAAAACAAAAAGCAGGAAGAAACAACGATTATTCTTTCGGAGGGTATCTATCTGCTCACACAAACCGTCTTGTTTAACAATGATAAATATAGTCTTAACAATCGTCTTATCATCCGCGCGGAAGTTATGCCCGATGAAACAGACTGGACCCCTAGTAAAATGCCGGTTGTCATAACCGCTGTACCCCTTGAGCCTGGTGTTGGCGGAGAAGAAGCAAAAGGTATACAACCCGAGGTAAGCCATGTTACTATTGAGGGTCTACGGTTTACAGGCAGTCCTGATTATACTTATCTCGATGAAAATAATTTACGGCGATCTTACCCTATATGGCGTGATGGAAAAAAACTAGATGATTTGCTTGTAACACAATGTCTGTTCGCCGGAAATGTAGATGTATTACCGTTACATGTCGGAGTTATAGCCAATGGCTATGGGCTGGTTATCGATCATTGTGTTTTTTTCAACTGTAAAATTCCGGTTGTTTTTTGGAAAAATGATGGAAAGGCCGGCGGCCGTAGCGCAATGCGATATTCATTGGTATACGGTGGTTATTTCTGTGGTGTTTGGACCACACAAGGTACCAACGGGGATGAGTTCGACTTTCATCATAACGTCATAGCTAATACGAGTACGATATGGGTAAGAGAAAAAGGAAGCACACTTCGGTATAAAGCTTCTGATTGTGTTTTTACCAATTATAATAAATTGGCAGGATATGGAAGTGGCCCATTAAGTGGTAGTGATGCCACATCAACAGATTTTTTGGAAATGAAAAACATACAAAATACCGGAGCGGTGACCATCGAAAGGGATCAAAGTAAACGCAATTACCTTCAGCTAGCAGAAGGTTCGATAGGTACAGGACTAAAAGCAGGGCTTTTCAAAAAATGAAATATAATTCAACCTGCAAAGCATGGATACGATCAGTTCGGACAGTCATAAATCACCTGTAATGCAGAGCTGTACAACCAGATATGCAATTCAAAATATATCGGAAGGAACCGTAATGAGCACAATCCTATACGAAGTAATGCAAACAACTCCAAAGGCAGGGAATGCCATATTCAAACTTATCGTAGCAGCTATCAACGAAACACGGGTAAACGGTAAATTCAGCGGCTACCACCACTTTGTTGCCGGTACCGAGATAGTCAAGATCAAAAACGGTAGCTTTTTCTTGCCGGTTAACCTTGATCGAGATCTAATAATTAATAAACATCAATTTAATCATTCAATACTAAATCCTCATGTTACTATTCAAATCTATTGTTATCACCGCATTATTTTTTAGTTCTGTCCATTTTTTAAATCAAATCGGAAACGAGAAAAGCATTAATCATTCCCGCCGCGTGGAAGGTCATTTTACAGCCACTGGCCGTAAAGAATCGATTTCTGTGATCAAACCGAAGCTTAACGCTGACGGAACTGGATGTGACGGCAAATGTGTGCTTACACTCCGTTTTTCAGACGAACACACGCCGCCAATTAAAATTGAAGATTGTATCGGCGGGACACCAGTTAATCTGGGAGATCTCGATGGTGATGGGAAAGATGAAATAGGCATCCTTCGGGAATGGTTTAACAGTTGCTGGCACAATTATAACGTATATACTTTTAAAGATGGACGATGGGAATTTGCGGTTCCCCCTATACGTACACATTGTAATCAATGGGAAAACGGACTAAAGCCTATTGTAAAAGATCAGGTAAAAAAAGGGTTTGCGAAAATCAACTACAGTGTAATGGTTAAATCCCACATTATAACTGAAAGTAAAATCGTAAAAGTTAAATGACAAAGCCCATAAGCTGAATTTACATCATCGATTTTGGGTTAGTCCCGCCAAAATATCTTATACTTTTATATTCGATTATGAAAAGTTACCTCGTGCTCCTGCTGATTTTAAATAGTTACTGCCTGGTACAGGCGCAAAAAGTAACCGAGCCTTCCACAAAAACGCATCCGGAATGGTCGAGACCCTATCCGCCGTTTCAAATTGTGGGTAACCTGTATTATGTAGGTACCGCCGATTTGGCTTGCTATCTGATCGTAACGTCCAAGGGCAATATCCTGATCAACACCGGGCTGGCATCGTCCGCACAACTGATCAAAGAAAATATTAAAAGCCTCGGCTTTAAACTTTCAGACACCAAAATACTGCTGACCACCCAGGCGCATTATGACCACATGGGTGCGATGGCTGAAATTAAGAAAGCTACAGGAGCTAAAATGATGGTAGACTACGCCGACACACCGGTTGTTGCGGATGGTGGCCTTTCTGATTATGATCTTGATGGAAAGGGTCGTGTATTTGAACCGGTAAAAGTTGACCGTGTATTGCGTAATGCCGACAGTATCAAGCTGGGTGGAATGAAATTAACTATCCTTCATCATCCGGGGCATACCAAAGGCTCTTGCAGCTATTTGTTTGACGTTAACGATAAAAAGCGAAAGTACAGGGTGCTGATTGCCAATATGCCAACAATCGTAACGAACAAAAAATTCGGTGATGTACATACTTATCCTAATATCGCCACTGATTATGCCTATACCTTGATTGCCATGAAGCATATAGAATTTGATTTGTGGGTAGCATCGCATGGCATCCAGTTCGATCTTACTGAAAAACACAAGCCGGGCAGTGCTTATAACCCGGCTGCTTTTATGGATAAAAAAAACTATTACGCCCAGATTGATGATCTGCAAAAAGAATATGATCAGAAAGCCAGAAAACCGTGACGTTAAAAAAACATTTATATTTCGGGTATGACGTAGCTGAAGTTTATAAATCATTGGATAAGTGTCTCCATTCCTATGGGGCAACTTCAAAAGACGTGATAAAATTTAAAAACATCATACGATATAAACAACCTTTAAATGAAGAAGCGAACCAGATTTATGTACATGGTCACTTTGATATTGTTGCCCTGCTCACTACTTGGCCAAATGCGGCAAACCATCGAACTCGCAAACCTGTACAAAAGAGCAAAGCTCAAGGCAGTAAACAGATACATCGAAATCGTTTCAAGTGGCACTGGAGCTTACCTAAAGGTATCAGAAAGTAAAAAGGAAGGTCTTGCATGGCTACCATTTAAGGACTTTAAAAACGGTACGATTGAAATTCAAATGCGGGGCAAGGACGTTTTCCAACGGAGTTTTATTGGAATAGCCTTTCACGGTGCCAATGATACTACCTATGATGCTGTCTATTGTCGTCCCTTCAATTTTCTTTCTTCGGATCCTATTAGGCGAATTCATGCAGTGCAATATATTTCGCAGCCCAATTTTACCTGGGAAAAATTGAGAAAGGAAAAAAATGCGGTCTTTGAGAAAGAGATCATCGATCCGCCCAATCCCAATGATTGGTTTACCATGAAACTTGTGGTTGACAACAGAACTGTTAAAGTGTACATTAATAATGCAATTCAAGCTTCGCTGATAGTTGAGAAACTTAATGATCGCACATCAGGAAAAATAGGGCTTTTTACAGCAGATAGCAGCGGCGGAGATTTCAAAACAATTAAAATAAACCATAGAAATTTGCCAAAAAAAATATTTCCGGTCTATAAAAAAGCAATTAAAAGCCGGGTTGAAGTGCTAAATTGAACTTTTGTGCTTCTATCAAAATTTATATATTTACTGAACTAAGGGCATCAAATCCCGCCTTTGAGGAATAACTGTCCGTGACAGACAATTCTAAAGAACACTTTATGAGAAGAACATTTTTACTGATTACAATTGGACTGTTATTATTTAATTTCACATTTGGTCAATCAGCACAATATAAGCAACTTGACAGCTTAGTTAACTCTCTTTTTAAGCAGAAAATGTTCAATGGAAATGTGCTGATTGCAGACAAAGGGAAAATCATATTTGAAAAAAGTTATGGCCTTGCTAATGAGAAAACCGAGCAAAAAATTAATAATCAAACCATATTTGAGTTAGCATCGGTTTCCAAACAATTTACTGCTACGGGAATTGTTTTGTTAGAAAAACAAGGAAAACTGAATTATGACGACAAAATTTCAAAATATATTCCCGAACTAGCTTTCTACGGAAACATCAGCATAAGAAATTTACTTAATCACACTGCCGGGCTTCCCGACTATATAGAGCTTTTTGAAGAAAAGTGGGATAAAACAAAAATTGCTACCAATCAGGATATTGTAAATGTCTTCGCGAAATATAGACCAAAAGTCATTTTTCAACCCGGTGAAAAATACCAGTACAGCGATACAGGTTATACTTTGTTAGCGTTGATAATAGAAATAGTATCAGATAAGACATTTGGTCAATTTTTGAGTAAAAACATATTTCAACCATTAAAAATGAGCAATACGTTTATCTATAGAAGTAGATTTGAACCAAAAAAAATAGAGAATTATGCGCTGGGTTATGTTACAGATAGTTTAGGCTACAAAGTGCTTCCCAATAGTTTTGGAAAAGAATTTTACACTTATTATCTGGATGGAATTGTGGGTGACGGAACAGTAAACTCTACAACAGAGGATCTATTAAGATGGGACAGAGCACTTTATACAGATAAATTGATAGATTCAAAAGATAAAGAACTCATGTTTAATCCTGTAAAAACAAAGGATGGAAAAGAGACTAATTATGGATTTGGGTGGTTCATAGGGGATTCGAAAAAATATGGCAAAATCGTTTATCATTCTGGAGGTTGGCCAGGGTATTCAACTTATATAGAAAGGCATTTGGACAATGACAAAACTATAATAATCTTGCAAAATCGTTCGAACTCAAAAATAAATTCATTTTTGCAAACAGCAAGAACGATATTGTATAATTAATCTTAAAAAAGTATGCTTTAATTGGTTAAATTCATATGACTACGAATCGTTACGGAAAACCGTATATTAAATTTGGATTTTTTGATGCAAACAGTTATATTTAAATCATAGTATTTGCATACAAAAAGTTTTAAAAAATAGGTGCGTCATTCGGGGAGTTCGAATTTCAAAACCACTCTAAAATATTGCAAACCCTGATTTTGCACTTGGTGCAAATCCCAGCGGGATCACCTGATGGGACAGACTGGTAAAATCCAGTTCTGTCCCATTCTTTTTTTGCCCTAAAATCCCGTTTAAATTGTATATAAAGGCTGCTCCAGAATTTGTCAAAGGTGTTCGACATTCCGAATTTTGGAGCTCAAATTTATGCGGATAGATAGTTGCAACAATTCCCCGTTGGCGTTCCACCTCGGCGTCTTTAAAAAATAAATCTATCTCAACGAGCGTGTTCACTAGGTTTTCAAAGATTTTTTTAACTCCAAAGGTCTCAATATCGGTTCTTCTTAAGTCAGCCTCCAACCTGTTCAATTTTTCATCACATTCACGTTTCATTTGGCGGTAATCATTGGCATCTATGGACTTATCAATCAGCAATTCCCTAATCCTTTTTTGCCTAACTTCTACTTCCTCAATTTCCTTTATAATGGGTCTTTTAAAGTTATTGCTCTGCTTTATTTTCAGATGGTAATGGTATTCGATAACCCTTACATAAAGGTCTTCCATACCCTGTATTGGCGCAAATTTTTGAAGTAGTTTTATAAACTCATCATTTAACGTATTGGCATTCACACGATAGCCACAGGTAGAAAGGCAATGATAATAATAGTAGTACTGGTTTTTGCCTTTTGACGGGCTTCCAGAAAGATTTCTAAAGCATTTTGGACAGGTCAGAAAACCCCTCAAAGGAAGTTCCTTTAAAGAAGCAATTTTTACCTTATTGGCTTTCTTCCTACCATTCATTACGTCTTGCGCATCGTTAAAGGTGGCTTCAGATATAATCGGCTTATGTAATCCATCAACCAAGCACGCATCTTCATCCTTATGTCTTGCCACATAGATTTTCCCACAATACACAGGGTTTCGCATAGCTACCCAAAATTGTTCTTACTGCATTTCAAGCCTTTCTTTCTTGCTTCCCTTAATATCTCTGTCATCGTATAATCTCCTAAAGCAAGCTGTTCAAAAGCCCATTGCATAATCGGTGCGTTCTTTGGATGTGGAGCTATATATTTACGGTCATCTTCACTTGTTTTATTGATATAGCCTATCGGAGCAGTTGCCCTCCATCTGCCTTCTTTTTTAGCCCTACGCATTCCAAAGAATACATTTAAAGACTTTCTATCGTTCTCGACCTCTGGAATGGCAAGATAAAAGGCTAGCATCATTTTGTTTTCGGGTACTGATAAGTCCAAAGGCTGTTCAACTGCTTGCGGTTCTATACCGAACTTCCTTAACGTATTAATCATTTGGTAGGCATCTGCCGTATTACGGCTAAAACGATCCCATTTGGTAAACAGGATTAAATCCGATTTACCGCCTTTTTCCCGCCGTATGGAGGCCAATAGCTTCTTCCATTCAGGACGGTTAAAGTTCTTTGCCGAATGGTCTTCAAAAATTATCCTGCCAATCTGAATATTGTTGATCGTGCAATACTTGCTCAACTGTTCCTGCTGGTTTCTTTGCGAATACCCCTTGTCTTTCTGCTCATCGGTACTCACCCTAATATATAAATCTGCTATCTTCATATCTGCTCATTTTATAACTATAAATCATTGATAATTAAATGATTTACTAATTTTCCACCAATAAATCAAGTAACTTTTCAATATTATTTTTCTATATTTTGAGCGTTATAATTAGCTAAAATCTATTGCTATTTCACGTAGTGTTCAATGGCAAGTTTTGCCAATCTGTCCATAAATTCAAGAATTTTTTCAGCCTGTTCTAACGTCAGGATAACTTTATGCTTTTTTAAGAGTTTGACCGCCTGATGTGGTGTAACTAACGAATCTAACTAAATTTGTCTATCAGAACAAAATAACTGCTTTCTAACCCCCCTCTTACAATAGATATCAACTGATTACGCCTGAATGACCAAAATGGACCGCATGTTTAGCCCTGGCTAATCAGTAATTTTATTGATAGGAATACAGTGCTTTTTATGTTCCATTCAATCACAATAGACAGCTGCGACAGGCTGTTGCGAGCTGGTTAAATAGTGAAATGATGTTGTAAATTCGACATATTAGATTGGATACAATTGATTATGAGTGTAATTAATTGATAGTTTTTAAATTTCCAATTAATAATGCTTGCTCACTTTCATTTTATTAAATACATGCCACATACTGTATCGCCCATGAGTAAATGTTACTTCTATGATTAACTTTAATTAGTTTAAATCATTATTATTATCTATTAAACTATTTGCTATTATTCCAAGAGTTATTTGCTATTATTACAAGAGGAAAATTTAAATCGAGTATCGATTGATAATTGCTAATTATTTCTATTTAAATTAATGTTCTGCTATGAGAAATAAATCCCTATTTTTTTATGCTGCGGTCTTACTATTATTTATTCTTTCAGAAAAAGCAAAAGCCCAGGCCCCTGGAGGGGTAAATACCAATCTTAAACTTTGGCTAAAGGCCGGCGCGGGCGTAACTTTGAGCGGCAGCAGTGTAACTACATGGGCTGACCAGAGTGGTGGTGGCTTTGATGCCACCCAGGCAACTGTTGCCAAACAGCCGGCTTTTACCGCAATTTCTCCGCTTTTTAATGGCAATGCCGCTCTAGATTTTGACAATACAAATGATGGAATGGCCACAACGGCCAGTATCACTACCCGTCCCTACAGTTTTTTCGTCGTATATAACAGCACGAGCACCTCTACAGCCGCAAGAAGGGCAATACAGGGGACTGCAAACTGGCTGATGGGTCCTTATTCTAATAGGGCCCGTTTTTATGGTGGTGCATGGGTGGATGCCGTGACGCTTTCCATAGGGACCAAGCCTACCCTTAATACCGCATTGAGTACCGCCGCGGCTACCAACAACGCTTCTTTTTATTTTGATGGAAAATTAGCTTCCGCCTCAGCAGGCGTAACAGCCACCGGAACACCGGGATTTATTCACCTGGCATCTTCGGGTGCATATCCCGCTGAGTTTTTTGGGGGCAGCATGGCCGAGGTCATTGCCTATACAGGGACAGTCAGCACAGCGGAGCGGAATAAAATAGAGAGTTATCTGGCCTTGAAATATGGTATTACCATAGATCAGACTGTAGCTGCAAATTACGTAAACAGTGCAGGGGCAGTAATTTATCCCAGCGCCGGGGCCAGTAGCGGCTTTGCCAAGGACGTTGCCGGGGTGGTACGTGATGACGGTTCTGGCCTAAATCAGCCTAGATCGAAAAGCGTTAATACCGGATCAATAGTTGAACTGGAAAGTACTGCGGCATTAAATGACGGAGATTATCTGATTGCGGGCGATAACGGATTAGGTATAGACTTACGTTCTTCGGATGCACCTGTCGGTTATGGACAACGTCTGCAAAGGGTTTGGCGGGTCAGCAAATCGGGCGGTATGGGAACGGCAACGATAAGGATATTTGTGGGGGATCTTCCCGAATTGGTGTCTAATCCCGACTTGGCTACAGTAGCTTTATTAAAAAACACCGCCAACAGCTTTGCCTCGGCCACTGTTATAACTGGAGGGACATTGACAGGCCCTTTAAATGATACACTGGAATTTACAAATGTAAGCCTTGATGACGGCGAATATTTTACTTTAAGCTTAGGTGATTGGGTTGTGCCGACTGCTTTTGACTTTGAGTTTTGGTATGGTGTACCGAATTGGAGATCTGATTATAGAGTACCACAAAAACTACATTTTTCCGGGGTTTCTGATACTGAGTATGCTACATATATAATCGATATGCCTGCGGCGCCAGGCTTTACGCCAATTACAGGCACTGTTGCTCCAGGAGGGGCAAAGATTATCGACATGACGTCGTTTATTAATGCAATTACCGTAGAACCGGCCAATACCATTTTAAACAGAGGGCTGAGGATACGGGTTAAGGGAAGAATGGGGGCTTATTATGCGAATGAAAAATCCGATAATTATGGAACGATGCCTCTGCGAGGCCCCAATGCCTTAGGTACGTCCTTTATTATTCCAGGACAGGATGCTTTTTCAGGTTACAACAATGGAGCTTTGTTTGTAATTACCGCTACTGAAGATAATACCCAGGTCACCATTACCCCTAGCCAGCCTATTGTTGGTCATGGTGCTAATGTACCTTTTACCATTACCCTGAACCGTGGCCAAAGTTATTCGGCAAATTCAACGACTTCAGCTGGCAATCATTTGGCTGGAAGTGCTGTAACCAGTACATTGCCTGTAGTTATTACTTATAACGATGATTTATTGCTTTACGGACCGGCTGCTGATAATGCGGGCGACCAATTGGTACCTATCAGTAAACTGGGCTTGGAATATGTGCATATACGAGCTAATGTGGTTAATGCAGGTGAACTGGCCTATATTTTCGGTACGGAAGATGGCACCACGATCACCGTGTTTGACGGCACAACCACTTCAACACTGGTAGTCAATAAAGGCACTTTTGTTAAACATTTATTGCCTGTCGGGATAAATGCGGCCAGTATCAAGGCCGATAAGCCTGTAATGGTGTATAAAATGGGCGGAGTTAACCATGAATTAGGAGGCGGCATTCTCACACCCATTGCCGATTGCAAGGGTACCGAATTATTGTCATTTCAATATCCAACAGTTTCAACATTCGTAGCCTTTAGTTTCGTCGCCCCTGATGCGATTGTGGGTAATTTTTTGCTAAACGGATCCAGTACGATTATTCAGGCATCCGATTTTGTTTCCATACCGGGAATTCCCGGATGGAAATACTGCCGTAAAACCGTCACCGGCCTTTTTGGCGCTGGCCAGCTAGTAAAAATAGAAAACACTGCAGGCAAATTTTATTTTTATCAGAATATGTATTCGGGTGGTGGCGGTGATTATAGTAACTTCTCTGATTTCGGTAATGTAGTGCTGTTCCCCAAACCAACCCATGTTTGCGGTTCCAATGCCATTACCTTAAACAGTGGCGCGATTCCCTTCAATGTAAACATCTCAGGCTACAGCTGGTCGGGCCCTGGAGGCTTTGCCAGTACTGCGGCCAATCCGGTGCTTAACAATCCTACAGCTGCAAATGCAGGTACCTATATAGTAACAGTTACCGATGAGAATAACTGTACCTACACAGAGAATATAACTGTCGACCTTGCAATAGACTCCATTACCGTAACCCCGACACCTTCTGCACCCTGCGTAGGTTCTACGGTACAGTTTACCTCTGCAGCTTTCCCAACCGGAGCAGCTGCTGCCAGCATCCTCTGGTCGGGCCCGGGCGGCTTTACCAGCACTGAGGCCAACTTTGAGATCACAGGTATCACTGCTGCCCAGGCGGGCACCTATACCTGTACCTATACTGACAAATATGGTTGTACGGTTTCAAACAGCACTACCATAACAGTTAGCCCTTCAGTGGTATCTACCTTTACCATAGGCGGAGAATATAAGTTAAGCTGCACGAACCCCTCTGTTACTTTGAATGTTACCGGCTTTACTCCCGGTATTCAGTACGAAACTTTCAATCCCTATGATGCCTCTTCCTTATTTGCCAGTTCTAACTTTGCGGTAATTACTCCCGGTTTCTATAACAGAAAGCCCGCCAGTACAGGGGTAGCCACGCAGATGAACCTTTCCGGACTAACGGGCATAACTGGTTTATCTACAGCTTATGGGGTAAAATATAAAGGTTTTATCAATATTACTACGGCAGGGAATTATACATTTTACACCAACAGCAAGGATGGCAGTACTTTATCTGTAGACGGCTCAACACTCATTAGCAATGACGGGAGCCATGCGTTAACCGAGGTAGCCTCAACAGCGGTCAATCTTTCGGCAGGGTATCATTCTATTACGGTAAACTATTTTAACGGTTCTGCCGGTACAGCAGCCCTGAGTGTTTCTTATTCAGGACCTTCAGTTGCCAAGCAAGTTATACCGGCGAGTGTATTATTTTATGCGGGCGGAATTTCACCGGCGCTTACCTATGACTGGAGTACCGGAGATTTGAATACCAGCAGTATAACTGTTAGTGCTCCGGGTACTTATACGGTGACCGGCTCCAATGGCGGCTGCAGTTCTGTGGCCAGTTTTGACGTAATCAGTATTGATAGTTACGATTATAGTGATTTAACAGGTCCATGGCCGGTCGCACAAGCTAAAATAACCAATTGTTTGGTTGCAGGCGTGCCTACAGGGGCAAACAATTCTGTATGGGCTGGAGCCGGTGTAAGTTCTGAGGATACTCCGCTGAGAAATGCTACTGCATCTGCGGACTCTTTTGATGATGGACTGTTAAGACCAACAGTCTCTTCAGGTCCATACGGCATATCCCTGAGCAGTAATACACCCGGCGCTACGGTAAATTACGGTTTATGGTTCGACTGGAACAATAACGGCGACTTTGCCGATGATGTGGATGCCAATGGCAATCCTGCTTTTTACAATGGCAGCGGAACCGCCGGGCAGATAGTAAGTATTCCGGTACTTCCTCCTTCGGGCGCCAACCAATATAAAACCAGACTGATCGTCGCGGATATACCGGTAGTGTTTACCGCATATGACGATATTTTTAATAATGGAGAGGTAGAAGATTACAACTCCGTGCTGTCTTTGACCGGTAATGTATTTGCCGATGGGAACGGATTAAACGGAATGCCTGCAAATACGGTAAATGGAACAGGAACAAACGCAGGTGGCTTAACAGCAGTATTGGTCAGCAGTTCAGGAATAGTCACAGCCAATGCCACTGTAGCCGCCAACGGCATCTATAATTTTACTTCAATACCGTTAGATACCTATAGCATTGTGCTAAGCATAACTCCCGGAACAATAGGCACTGCGCCCCCGGGTGCAAGCCTTGCTCCGGGCTGGGTAAATACCGGCGAGAACCTGGGAGCTACCGCAGGCAATGATGGCATCGTTGATGGCATATTAACCAATATTGTGGTCAGCACAACTAATGTTACAAATGCCAATTTTGGCATCAATAGCCGGCCAATGGCTAATCTTGTGGGCACCTGCTGGATTGATCCGGAAGGAACTACACTGCTGACTGTTCCAATCCTCACAGGGAGCGACCCTGAAGACGGGGCATATACAGGGGTTAGCAATACCAACAAAATTACCATTGTAACCTTGCCTGCCAGCGCAACATTATATTATGATGGAACGGCGGTAACAGCCGGACAGGTGATTTCTAATTATAATCCAAACCTCTTAAAATTAGATCCCGATGCCGGTATTTATACCTTATCCTTTACGTTCAATGAAATAGATGCGGCAGGGACAGAAAGTTCAGCAGCCACGGTAACCTTATCAACTGCTTATGCAGGGCCTGACCAGGGCATTCCATCCAATGCAACCACTACCCTGGCAGCAAGTGGAACAGGTACCTGGTCCCAACTGGCAGGAAATCCAAGCGTTATCAGTTTTACTTCTGCAACTGATCCTTCAACCACCACATCTAGTTTTGCTGTAGATGGTATTTATTACCTCATATGGGCAAATAGCAATGGCTGTACCGATACCGTTAAGATAACAGTGCCTATTCCGGCCATAGATGCTGTAGATGACAATTTTACTACAGGCCCGATCAACCAGCTTAATGGTGGCACTACGCCTTCAGTATTGAACAACGACAGTTTGAACGGAACAAATGTAAGTCTGGCTAACATTGTATTAACACCATTAACCGTTCCCGCAGGATTGACCATGAATTCAGATGGAACCATCACGGTGGCAGCGAATGTTCCGGTAGGGACTTACGTGGTGACTTACCGGATTTGCGAGGCGATTAACCCGTTTACGAATTGTGACGATGCCACAGCAACCCTGCTGGTAGAACCCGCTGTAATTGATGCGGTTGTAGATGATTATACGGCATCAGCGATAAACGGGATCTCTGGAGGAACAACCGTCTCAGTTTTGTCTAACGATACGTTGAACGGATCGGTCCTGACCCCTTCGGACATAACTTTAAGCGCAGTTACTGTTCCTGCCGGACTTACGCTCAATGCTAATGGGACCATCACTGTTCCTGCCGGTACCCCGGCAGGAACTTATGTGCTCACCTACCGCATCTGCGAGAACCGGAATCCAGGTAATTGTGACATAGCTGAAGCCACAGTTTTTGTTGTTGTACCATCAATTGCGCTGGTCAAAACAGCAAGCACCGGCGGCTCAGGCGCTGTGGGTGATGTTATCACCTATACCTTTACCGCTACCAACACCGGGAATGTGACCCTGAGCGGGGTGAACATCAACGATGCGCTGACGGGCAGTACGGCCCTGGCGCTAAGCCCTGCGGTATTGGCCCCCGGCGACTCGGGCACTGCCACGGCCAGCTATACCATTACCCAGGCCGATATCAATGCAGGCAGCGTGAGCAACACTGCTACGGCTACCGGAACAGCGCCCGACGCCAGTACGGTGAGCGATGTTTCGGGAACCGCCCAGACCAATGATACCCCGACCAGTACTACTTTGGGCAGAACACCATTGATCGCGCTGGTGAAAACGGCGAGTGTCGGCGGCACAGGCGCTGTGGGTGAGGTAATCACTTATACTTTTACCGCTACCAACACCGGGAATGTGACCCTGAGCGGGGTAGTGATTGATGATGCCCTGACCGGCAGCACGGCCCTGGCCCTGAACCCGCCGGTATTGGCCCCGAGTGCTTCGGGAACTGCCACGGCCAGCTATACCATTACCCAGGGGGACATTGATGCGGGCGGCGTGAGCAACACGGCCACAGTGACCGGCACAGCACCCGACGCCAGTACGGTAAGCGATGTTTCGGGTACGGCCCAGGACAATGATACCCCGACCAACACACCATTAACCAAGTCTCCTGCTATCGCGCTGGTGAAAACGGCGAGTGTCGGCGGCACGGGTGCAGTTGGCGATGTGATCAGCTATACTTTTACGGCGACCAATACGGGCAATGTTACCCTTAGCGGGGTGAACATCAACGATGCGCTGACGGGCAGTACGGCCCTGGCACTAAGCCCTGCGGTACTGGCCCCCGGCGCATCGGGCACGGCGACAGCCAGCTATACGATCAAACAGTCTGACCTTGATGCTGGCGCGGTGAGCAATACGGCCACGGTGACTGGCACGGCCCCCGGTGGCGGTACGGTGAGCGATGTTTCGGGTACGGCCCAGGACAATGATACCCCGACCGGTACTACTTTGAGCAGAACACCATTGATTGCGCTGGTGAAAACGGCGAGTGTCGGCGGCACAGGCGCTGTTGGCGATGTGATCACCTATACTTTTACGGCGACCAATACGGGCAATGTTACCCTTAGCGGGGTGAACATCAACGATGCGCTGACGGGCAGTACGGCCCTGGCACTAAGCCCTGCGGTACTGGCCCCCGGCGCATCGGGCACGGCGACAGC
>NZ_JACHCW010000031.1:0-26987 GCF_014200825.1 Pedobacter sp. AK017 | reverse complement strand
TTTAGGATATTTTCAAGCTTGATTGCATCGTCCGCCAGAACCGCCAGCAAGGCTTCGTCTTCAAATTGGAGCCCCGCGTTTATAAATGCCTGTATACAAAAGTGAAATTTTGGCCCGCGGCTATACATTTCTACCATGGTGGTGAATAGGGGCAGGTTGTTCAGTACGTCATTCGGACTGCCTCCATTTTTGAAATAATGTTGGATACCGCTGACGTTGTGGGTTTCGATATCGATTAGGATTTGTGGATAGTCGGACATGTAGATTAAATATAATGGTTTGCACTATTAAAATTAATAAAATTTGGCATAATTAGCCATGATAAATAACTAATAAAATGCCACATTAAACCATCATATGGTACAAGCAAGAAGAAATATGATCTCCCTTAAATCATCCATATTTTGGGTCTGTAAAGTAAAATACGGATAGCACCTTTTTGTTAAGCCAATTCAGGATTACCAGATATTGATAAGACTTAAAAAAACAAATCAGGCCCTAATTTTCCAAATACGTAAGCAACCCATTATCCCTGTAGCTATAATACCCGTCAAACTCGATAACAATATGGTCTAAAAGTACCATACTGATGCCGTAGGCAGCAGTAATCAACCTGATGTTGTATAGCAGATCTGTACTGTTGGCCTGATAATAACCATCGGTATAGCTTACCAGCACCATAGATAAGCACTGGTGCTGCAAAGCAGTTTGCAACAGGTTTTTGATCTCGCCGAAACCTTCCCCTGCAGCACCCATTTTTTGGGTATGCTTTAAGGTACCTGAACCATCAAACAACATCAGCCAGTAACCGCTTTGCCCGGGGCCAATCACTTCTTTTGCCATTTTGCAGGTATGGTAACTGTTGCCTGGAATATATTGCCGGTTTAAAGAGTTTTTGCTGCGGTAATAAAAGTTTTCAGTATCGTGTAGCAGGTAGGCTGTTGGTGTAATTGAAGTGTACATGTTTTTATGAATTGGTTACTGTAAATATAAGCAATTCAAGCCGGCATAGCCAATATTTTTGCTAATATTTTTAGTAAATAATTTACAGATACAATGCCTTTTATCTTAATTTTGTTGCTGTTATGAAATTAAATGGGGAGCAGATAGCATCGTTTAACCCAATAAAGCAATAGCCATTTATGGCTATTGTCAGGTAAATATTTAGAATTGATCTTTAAATATTGATTGTGTTTATCAATGTAAGCCACAATCCCTATATGTTTAATTTTAAAAAAAGAAGATGAAAAGAGTAAAGTTTTTTTTCCCAGTTTTAACTATAATGTTTTTGGTTTCTTTCGTTCATAATTCTTGTAAAAAGCATTCAAAAAATGATGAATTGTTGTCTGGGAAATTGTCAGTTATTAATAACAGTAAATATTCAAATGCGACAAATGCTTTGCAGTCTGTGTATGTAAATAGCGAGGGCACCATAAAGCAATACTGTTATGGATCATTTAACTCAGATGGCACACCAAATAAAATTAAGCAGATGGTGATTAAGAAAATTGCGGTGGATACTTCTATTAATGTCTTTTTTGATGATGAACTGAGGGTGAAAACACTGTTCATTACGCATGGCAGCAGTAAACTGAATGCATTGGTAACTTTTGATTACAGTGTAAGTGGTAAAACAAAGGTGGCCGTATTTGATTATGATTTCAACTCAACTACTTCCAAATTAAGGGCCCAATTTACTTTGTCTAACACAGCAGTGGTTGGTAAATACATTGTAGAAAGCCAGACATCATATACTTCAATTGCCTCTGGAATTTTATTATTTTCAAATCTGATGTCGAGCTCTGGTAGCGGGACTTTCCTCAACCAGCTGATCCTTGCATCAACAGGATTGACACAACTGGAGTTGGCTAAGGTTGCGCTTACAACAACTGCGGGTTGTGTTATCGGGGCTGGTCCTTTAGGCTGCGCTATTGGTGGTGCTATTGGAATACTAGACATCTTAAAGAATCCGTCTAATGGCAATATAGATACAGGAAGCTCCTCAACAGATGTTAATACAACGGATGATTATAGGATAGACGTACCTCCGGCTAGTCCGGAAGCCCAAACAGAAAACACACAATTGCAGGATGATTCATTTTTCACCGGCGGGCTTTCCACGACCGGAAAAATTGCTTTTGGAGAAGGGAATTTTACAGTTGAATATACAAATGTCCATTTTGCAATAAAACTCAACAAGCAAAACCATCAGGTTATTGAGGCAGATGTGGATGCAACAATGAATGAAATAAAGGAGATCAAAACTAATCCGGTAGTTGGCTATCCCACAAATAATCATGGTTATTCATTGAAGAATTCTTCCATTAGCGGGCAAACTATCACCATAACCTTTAATCAGGACCCAATCAGTTTCCCTCAGAACAATGCTTCCTTTACAGGTACTATGACCGAAAATACAATTAATGGAACTTTAACCTTCAACAGAACAAGCAATGGATTGGCCTGTGTAATTAATATGAAGATGACATTAAAACTCATTTATTAAAATAAATTAATTGTGATGCCAATCACTGTATGAAATGATATTGGATGGTGAGAAATCGATTATTTTTCTTTTCCGGAAGGGAGGCTGGGCTAACAGAAAGATGTTATTGGGCTGCAGATACAAAGAGCCCGAAAACTTAATTTCCAGGCTCCCATTTTATAAAATATGTTAAAATTTACTACAAACTGCCAAGCGGGCTTAAAACATTGTTTACCTGCTTTCCAACCAATACCAAGATAACTTATTTAAGCCAGGTTAAATAGTTTGTTTTGTATTCATATTGTTCATTTTCAATTGATTATACTTTTTTCTAAAACTTCCCATAATCAGTGCGGTCTTTTTCTTCCTTCTCTTCCAGGAAGATTCGCTGGCCGATGTGCCAGTACAAGACGAACAGTTTCCAGGATGGATGTTCTGGGTTTTAGATGTGCAGGGTTTTTATTTTTGAAGGGACTGGATTTCTTCTTGACTTAAGCCTGTTGCTTCGGAAATGATGTTGAGATCAATATTCTTTGTTAATAAAGTTTTTGCAACTTCAACCGCTTTTTTGTGTTCGCCTTGTTGTAATCCTTGTTCCAGACCTTTTTTAGCCGCGTAATCCAGTACGTTTTTGTTATCCCACTTGCGCTTTAAACTTGAATTGTACATATCACGTTCCTCTGGTGTTAAACTGGCATAATTAGCCAGGGTAAATAACTGATCAAATTCTTTATCATAGAATATTATGCCAGTGTGCCTGTTAGCGAGACAGATATCCTGTACATATTCAGATTTTGGGCTATCTGGCAGGTTAAAGTCTTCTAAAAATGCAAGCAGATACACTTCAGTAAGCTTGTAAGCCCAGCCCTTTCTATCGCCTTTTGGAGCTTGTTCACTGATTGCTCTGGAGACATAAAATAGCGCCCGCTCTTTAAAATACTCCTGGTTGCCACGCTGGACTTCGATAATGAACTTGCTGCCGTTAACATCGGTACAATAAACATCAAACACAGCCCCACCTTCCTGGGCTATCTCACCGGGGAATTCATTTTTCCCGTATTCAATTTCAGTAATGTATTTTCTGCCTTTAAAGAGGTGGTTTAACAGACCTATCAGAATTGGTTTACTTTCTTCTGTGGCGAACAATCTTTTAAAGCTAAAGTCGACAAAGGCATCAATGAAAGTTGTAGGCTTAGGTTCTCTTTTTTGTTTTGGGTGTGCTGCAGTGCTGGTTTGTTCTTGCATTATTACTGGTTTAATTACACAGCAAAGCTACTCTGGTGAAAGTTGGGAAACCTAAGTTGGCCGAAAATCAGCTAAATTCACGGTTTTATGTAAGAATTGCCTAATAAAATATGTTTTGAGGCTTATATTGACAGGGGAGAACGGAATGTAATTTGGCAGAGCAAACAGTTTTTTAAATTTAGGTAGTAATAATTAAAACAGCTGCCCTGGATGGGGTGACTGTTTTTTGATATATTAATTCCGGATTAATGATTAATATTGGCTGTGTTTTTCCTTAACTTTAGAAAGGGATAAAAATATCATGGTTGCTTATAGCGTATATTCTGATCAGGAACTTGCTGCCTTGCTTAAAGGGGGAGATGCAACTGCATTTGAAGAAGTTTATAAAAGGTATTATGGTTTGCTGTATGTACATGCACACAAGCGGTTAAGAAATGAGGACGATGTTAAAGATGTACTGCAGGAGTTTTTTGCCTCTTTTTGGAACAACCACAAGCAATTAAACCTTACAGGAAAATTATCGGCCTATCTTTATTCGGCCATAAGGTATAAGATCATCAATTTGCTGCTGTATAAAAAAACGGAAAATAAATACCTGGATTCCCTGCAATGCTATATAGATGAGGATCATTTGCAGGCCGACCATCTGGTGAGGCAAAAGGAGCTTGCCAGGCTGATTGAAGATGGAATTGCAGCTTTACCGCCGGCCATGCGACATATTTTTGAACTCAGCAGAATTAAGCACCGTAGCCATAAAGAGATTGCCGAAGAACTGGGTATATCGGAACTCACTGTACGAACACAGGTAAAAAGGGCTTTAAGAATATTGCGTACAAAGCTTGGACTGTTTACCTATCTCCTTTTTTTAATTAAATATTAAAATTTCTTTCAGTTTCCTGTACCCCATACTCCATAAATGATTGACATAGTATTGGAAGGCACATAATAGTCTGGTACTATGGTTGAAAGAGACGCAAAAATATTAGCCGAAAAATATGAACGGGGCGAATGTACTGAAGAAGAACTGGCTTTAATTGAGGGCTGGTACCTGGCGTTGAAGGAAGAGCGGGTTGCACCCGATTATGAAAAAATTGAAACTTCAATGGATCAGGTATGGAGGGGGTTAAATGTTCAGGGCAAACCGCTTATTAAGCTTTGGCCGCGCTTAGTAGCAGCTGTTGCTGCGGTAGCAGTGGTTGTGTTTGGGGTATTCTTCTTTAAAGCTTATTACATGAGCAGCCGTCATCCAGAGGGAAGGGAAGCGACGAGGGATCTTTCCGCCAACGACATTGCCCCCGGTCGTAATGTAGCTAAGCTTAAACTGGCCAATGGCAGAGTGATTACCTTGAGTGATGCGAAGACCGGGCTGGTTGTTGTTGCTTCGAGTTTGAAGTACAACGATGGTAGTGCAATAGCACAGGGGGATCCAGGTCTTAGCTCACGTTCTGCAACGGGGCAGGCTGTTGATGAGGTGGTGATGAGCACCCCACGTGGTGGCACTTATCAAATTGTACTTCCGGATGGGAGCAAAGTATGGCTCAATGCCGCTTCATCCATTACATTCCCTTCAAGCTTTAGTAAATTGCCAAAACGAGTGGTTGAGCTGAGTGGCGAGGCCTACTTTGAAGTTTTTAAGAATAAAAATCAGCCTTTTATCGTAAAATCCAAAGGGCAGCAGGTAGAGGTTTTGGGTACGCATTTTAACATCAACAGTTATGCCGATGAAGGGAGTGTGAAGACTACCTTGTTAGAGGGCAGTGTAAATGTGAATGGTACGATCCTGAAACCTAACCAGCAGGCTGTATTAAACCATAACACCATAACGGTTGAACAAGCTGATGCAGCAGAAATAATGGCCTGGAAAGACGGCTTGTTTCGTTTTAACAATGAAAATATAGCAAGCATTATGCTGAAGCTTTCGCGTTGGTACAACATTGATGTGGTTTACCAGAACATACCAAAACCCGATGGTTTTACAGGTACAATCTCCCGCTTTAAAAATATCAGCCAGGTGCTGAAAATGCTCTCAGAAACAGAAAGTGTTAAATTTAAAGTAGAGGGAAGGAGGGTAACCGTTATTCAGTAGCACCTACAAAAGCTGCCCATAAAAAAGCCAGAACTCCGTTAGCGCGGAACCCTGGCCAAATCTGGAAGCACAATTATTATTAAAACAATCAACTAAACGCGAAAGCCCTGCAATCTGGAAAATCTAGGGGCTACGCAACCAAACTTAAAAACAAATGTATAAAATTTACACCAAAAGGCGGTGCCTTCCGGGTATGGCCAAAATACTGATGATAATGAGGTTAACCACCTTTATATTGATCGTAACCATAATGCAGGTGAGTGCAGCTGGCTTTGCACAGAAAGTGTCATTGTCTGAAAAAAATGTACCCATACGCAAAGTACTTGAAAAGATAAGAATACAAACGGGCTACGACTTTTTGTTTGCCAACAAGACCATTAAATACCTTAAATCCATTACTATACAGGTAAAAGATGCTGAACTACCGGATGTACTGGACGAGTTGTTTAAAGGGCAAGCTTTAGCCTATAAAATTGAGGATAAGAGCGTAATCATTAAGCCTAAATCGCCTTCCTTTCTGGAACGCCTGGCTGATCGCTGGGCTGCTATTGATGTTAGGGGGGTGGTTACGGATTCGATGGGTAAGCCGCTGCAGGGGGCAACGGTAAAAGTGAAGGGGAGTACTATTCAGGTAAATACCAATGCGCAGGGCGAGTTTTTTATCTCTGATGTAGCGGAAACGGCTGTTCTTGTCATTTCTTATACTGGTTATAAAACCAGGGAAATCAGGGCCTCTAAGGAAGTTGGGCCCATCAAGTTGGAAATTGTAGTCAGTGAACTCACTGAGGTTACCATTTCAACCGGTTATCAGAAACTCTCTAAGGAGCGGTTTGTAGGTTCGGCTGTGATGCTTGATAGTACTGCCTATAGCCGCCGTGCTGGTATGGGTATACTCGAAAGGCTGGACGGGACGGTATCTGGTGTTTTATTTGACAGAAAAGGTGGCCCACCAATACAAATAAGGGGAATTAGTACATTGGGAATGCAATCTAACGGAAGCGCCTTTGCTCCGCTGATTATTGTAGATAATTTTCCATATGCAGGTGAATTAACTAACCTGAACCCAAATGATATTAAGGATATTACCGTTTTGAAGGATGCAGCGGCAGCATCCATTTGGGGATCGAGGGGGGCAAATGGAGTGATTGTTATCACCACCAAAAGAGGAAGATATAATCAGTCGCTAAGTATATCTGCGTCTTCGAATGTAAGCATCCAGGAAAAAACAAATCTTTTTTATCAACCCAAAATAAGCAATGCAGATCTGATTGGTGTAGAGCAATTTTTGTTTAATGAAGGATATTATGATAGTGATCTGAGCAATAATTTTGAACGCCCGGTAGTATCTCCGGCCATTGAATGGCTGGCAAAAGAAAAAGAAGGGGCGATTTCGCAGGAAAAGCTGACTGAAGAATTGAACAAATTGAAATCGGCTGATTACAGGAGAGACCTGAACAAATATATCTATCGGAATGTAATTCAGCAGCAACAACAGTTGAGTATAAGTGGTGGCAGCCCTGTGATGAATTACCTGCTTTCGGCTGGATTTAATCAAAATAGTTCTACCATAAAAGGCAGTAAAGGGAATTATCAATATACCCTGAACTCGGTAAATACATTGAGACCTTTTAAGAATTTTGAAGTTGAGGTAGGAATTAATCTGGGACAAAGGTCTCAGCAAGATATAAATGGCTCCCTATCTTTTGTGGTGCCGTCGATTTATCCGTATGCCCAACTGTTTGATGGTAGGGGAAACCAATTGGCCTTGCCAGTTGCGATTAGGCAAAGTTACATTGATACCGCAGGTCATGGTCAGTTACTGGACTGGAATTACAGGCCGTTGGAGGAAATATCCAGGAGCGACAACAACAATACGACGCTTTCCGCTATCCTGAATTTAGGTCTTAGTTATCAGCTAACCGACTGGTTAAAAATAGAAACGAGATATCAATATCAAAAAGTAAAGGGTGATTTGCGTAACTATTACAGTCAGGATAGTTATTATGCGAGAGATATGATCAATAAGTACAGTCAGTTTGTGGATGGAATGTTGATCAGAAATCTTCCTATGGGTGGTATCTTAGATGTCGGAAATACCAATTCTCTAAGCAATAATTTTAGGGCACAGGTGAATATTAACAAGGAATTTTCTGAGAAACATCAATTGACGGCAATTATTGCCGGGGAAATTTCTGGCAATAAAGGCACATACAGTTCCAATAGGTTTTATGGATATAACGATGACATTTCTACTTATGCTACAGGACTTAATTATGAAGCTGAGTATCCTGCTTATGATAATTTAACTGGAAATTTGCGTATTGGTCAGGGTGCGAGGGTTGGAGAGGATCCAGTAGCCCGGTTTGTTTCGATCTTATCTAATATTAACTATACATATGACGACAAGTATACTTTTTATTTAAGCGGAAGGAGAGATGGTGCTAATGTATTTGGTGCAAGAACTAATAATAAATGGAAACCATTATGGTCTGCGGGGGGTAGTTGGGATATTTCCAGGGAGGCCTTCTATCATTTGCAATGGCTGCCTGCACTAAGGTTGAAAGCTTCTTACGGTTATATGGGGAATGTAGACAATTTGCGATCGGCACTGGCATCCATGCTATATAGCGACCCGGCAGAATATACCAGACTCCCTACTGCTGTCCTCGTTAGCCCGCCAAATCCGGATTTGCGATGGGAAGAAGTAGGAATGGCGAACATAGGAGTTGATTTTAGTGCTTTGAACAATAGGATATCCGGAAGTGTGGAATGGTTCCGGAAGAAATCGAACGATGTTATCGCTCCAACACCAGTAGACCCAACAAGCGGAGTGAATGAATTTGTGGTTAATGTGGCAAGCTTAAAAGGCAAAGGAGTGGATATCACGCTAAACTCAAGAAATACTACCGGCTTGATAAAATGGGGAAGCAGTGTGGGCTTAAGTTATAATAAAACAATTGTGACCAGATATTATAATGGTGGATTTAAAGCAAGTGAATTTATTGAATACGGGATAAACCCGGTTGAAGGACAACTGGCATGGGGAATTTCCAGCTATCGATTTGCGGGTTTAGATCCGTTAAATGGGGATCCTCAGGGCATTTTGAACGGAGAAGTAAGTAAGGATTATTCGGCAATATTTAACGATTCGTTACGCAACCAGGTATTTCATGGTTCTTCACTGCCATTATATTCAGGATTCTTTTCAAATATCATTTCCTGGAAAAATATATCCATTTCCTCGAATATTACTTATCGGCTGCAATATTATTTCAGGAAAACAAGTATCAATTATGCCAGTCTGTTTAAAAGCTGGGATGGTCATCCAGATTTTTATAACCGCTGGCAAAAGCCCGGAGATGAAGCGCATACTATTGTTCCGTCTATGGTTTATCCTTATGATACAAACCGTGATGCGTTCTTCGCAAACTCTGAAGCTAATGTTAAACGTGGGGATCATATCAGGTTACAGGATGTGAGGATTCAATATACTTTGACAAAGGGAAATAAACCGCTTTTTTTCAATAACCTTCAATGCTATCTGTATGTCAACAATTTAAATATCATCTTATGGCGCAAAGACAAATCGATTGTTGACCCGGATTATTCCAGATCCAATACCCCTCAGTCAAAATCATGGACCTTCGGTTTAAATTTTAATTTTTAATTGGAACCTCAAAATTACATTTATGTGTTACCTCAATATAAATAAGATTAAAGTGCTGTTTTTAATAGGCATATTATCTATACCTCTTGTTTCCTGCAAAAAGTACCTGGATGAAAAAGCTGTTAAAAGTTTAGTAGTTCCACGTACGTTGGATGATTTACAGGCATTGTTAGATCTACACGATTATATGAATAAGCGTGGACCTCATATCACTGAGCTAATTGCCGATAATTACTATATGAAAACAGCTGATTTCCTGTCAAGGGACCTGGACTTAAGACAACAATATCTTTGGGATCCGAACGCTGCAACCATTGGTGCATGGAATTTGGGCTATCAGCAACCGGTTTATTATGCCAATGTTGTGCTGGATGTTTTGCCGGAGATTAACCCCTCGGAAAATGACAAAGCCAGATACAATGCCATCAAGGGCTCAGCTCTTTTTTACAGGGCATTTGCTTTTCAACGGCTTTCTGATCTGTTTTGCAAGCCTTATTCTACGAGTGCTAACAGTGATCCTGGTATTGTACTTCGCTTGTCTGCAGCAATTGAAGATAAGTCTGTGCGCTCAACAGTTCAGCAGACTTATGACCAGATCATCAATGATTTGAAGCTGGCAGCTGAATTATTGCCGGAAGTTTCACTTTTTCCTACCCGGCCTAATAAAGCTGCAGTGTATGGTGTGCTTGCCAGGACTTATCTGACGATGCGGGATTATGTAAATGCAGGACATTATGCGGATCTGTATCTGCAGAAATATAACAGCCTGATCGATTTTAATACCTTATTTCCTTTAAAGAACCCTCCTTTTGAGCGGTTCAATAAGGAGACGATTTATTATAGTGTACCAACATTCACTAATTTTTTAGCAAGCGCAAGAGCGAGGATAGATAGTACACTATATAAATCATATGCTGATAATGATTTGAGAAAGGTTGTTTACTACCAAGCAAACACCGGTGTGAATGCGGGTACTTATGGTTTTAGGGGAAGTTATGAAGGTACTACTCCTTCAACGTGTTTTGACGGTATTGCGACTGATGAAATGTATTTTATAAGATCGGAATGTTTTGCCAGATCGGGTCAAACAGTTGCAGCACTAGATGATTTGAATATGGTTTTGAGTACCCGATGGAAAACTGGTTTTTTTACACCATTCACTGTATCGAATGCTGATGAGGCGCTTCGTATAATACTGACAGAAAGACGGAAGGAATTGGTTTACCGGGGACTGAGGTGGTCGGACATTAGAAGGTTAAATCTGGAAGGAGCCAATATCACGCTAACCAGGATCATCAATAATGTAACGTACACACTTCCGCCAAATGATTTGCGAAGTGTACTCCTGATTCCTCCTACGGTGATTAGTATGACCGGAGTAGAGCAAAACCCCAGGTGATTCATCTGGACTAATAAATAATTAATATAAAACTTATGATTAAGAAATTAAAACAGTTTTTCTTTACAATACCCTTGTGCGTAATTTTTTTAATGGTTTTTTCAGGACCGGGCTATGGGCAGAAGGTAAAAACAGATACGGCTTTGAAGAAAATACCGGGGGCACCAATACCCTACGACAGTTTAATTACTACGAAAGCAATTACCTCCAAGGGCTTATTTAAGGTTCATCATATAGAAAAGGACTATTATTTTGAAATTCCTGATTCTTTATTGGGAAGGGACATTTTAATGGTAAGCAGAATTGCCAAATCTGGTGTTGGATCCAAAGCATGGGGATATGGTTATCCAGGCGACCAGCTGAGCGAAAGTGTTATCCGGTTCTCCAAAAATGAAAACAACAAAATATATCTAAGCAGTGTGTCCTTTGCCGAAGTGTCAAAGGACAGTACAGAGAATGGTTTGTATAGGTCTGTCCAAAATTCGACCATACCCCCCATTATTGCCAGCTTTGATATTGCTGCGTTCAGTCCTGATTCAGGTGTGGTACTCAAGTTCACCGATTATATCAATGGTGAAGGCCTGCTGTTTGTGGGAGTAAACGACGGGCGCTCTACTTTACCCATTTCTACCTTACAGCCTGATAAATCTTACATTAAGTATGTAAAAGCGTTTCCACTAAATGTGGAGGTTAGAACTGTTAAAACATACAATCGTACAGGTTCCAATATCGCGAACTTCAATACCTATGAATTTAATAGTTCGTTGGTATTGCTTCCTAAAAAGCCTATGAAGCCAAGGCTTTCTGATCCGAGAATTGGTTATTTTAAGGCGCAAACGACCGATTATGATGTAGATCCGCAAGGTGTGGCCATAAGAAATGTTTCTATGATTGCCCGCTGGAGAATTCAACCAAAGGCTAAGGATGTAGATAAATATTTGCGTGGAGAATTGGTAGAGCCCGAAAAGCCAATTGTTTTTTATATTGATCCAACAACACCAAAAAAATGGGTCCCTTATTTAATGGAGGGCGTGAACGACTGGCAAAAAGCTTTTGAAAAAGCCGGATTCAAAAATGCCATCTATGCACTTGAAACCCCAAAAAATGACCCAACCTTTAGTCTGGAAGATGCCCGGCATAATGTAATTGTCTATAAGCCCTCGGTAGTACAAAATGCAATGGGACCACACGTACATGACCCAAGAAGTGGTGAAATTTTAGAAACTCATGTAAGCTGGTATCACAATGTGATGCAATTGCTGCATGACTGGTATTTTATTCAGGCGGGACCTATTGATCCCAGGGCCAGAAATAAGGAACTGGATGATGAGCTAATGGGGCAACTCATCAGGTTTGTGTCTTCTCATGAAATAGGGCATACCCTGGGACTAACACACAATTTTGGTTCTAGTTCTACAGTACCTGTGGACAGTTTGCGAAACAAGAAATGGGTTGAAAAACATGGTCATACACCATCTATCATGGATTATGCAAGGTTCAATTATGTAGCCCAGCCAGAGGACAGCATATCAGAAAGCGGTATATTTCCACGAATTGGTGAGTACGATGAATGGGCTATTGAATGGGGGTATAAATGGTTTCCGGATACATTTAAAACACCTGATGAAGAAAAAGCCTTTTTTAAACGCTGGATTGTTAGACGGTTGTATGAAAACAAACGGCTTTACTTTGGAAATGAGGGTGCCACTAATGATCCACGCAGCCAGTCTGAGGATTTGGGAGACAATGCGATGCTGGCTGGCAGCTATGGAATAAAAAATTTGAAACGGGTGATGGAGCAGCTTGTTCTGTGGACCAATGATAAGGATGAAGATTATGCCTACCTGGCCAGAATGTATAAAGGAACTTGTGAACAATTTAAACGCTACTTGTTTCATGTAGCTACCAATATTGGAGGCTTTAAACGAGACTACAAAACCTCCAGTGATTCAAGTGCTGTAGTTAGCTATACAGAAATTGAAAAGCAGCAGCAGGCAGTATTGTTTCTGAACAAAGAATTGTTTGCTACGCCTTTTTGGATCATGAACAAAGAGGTTTATGGCTTAACAGGTGAAGGTGGGGTATATGATCTCGTATATCTGCAGAGATCGGTGCTGGAAAAGGTACTTTCCTACAACACCATAGGAATTTTGCTGTGGTCTGAAACCTATCAACCTGATAGGGCCTATACGATCAACCAGTTGTTGCAGGATCTCCGAAAGGGCATATTTGAAGAATTAAATAGCGGTAGGACCATTGATCTGTTCCGGAGAAATCTACAAAAAGTATATGTAAACCAATTGATATCCTTGTTAAACAAGCCACAGGGAACAACTCAGATTTTAACGGATGCTTTTTATGATGCAAGTTTTATGACTGACAGCCGGTCTATTGTGAAAAATGAAATTAAAGACCTTGCAAATGCTATTGCCAAATCAGCTATTATGAAAAGAGGAGACCATCTGAGCCAAATGCATTTAATTGATTTAAAAGAAAGATTAGATGAAGCTTTGAAGTCGAAGAGTTTGTAATTAACGCTTATGATGAAACGCACGCTATAATTAAAACAGCTGCCCCGGATGGGGTGGCTGTTTTTATAAAAATCGTTGCTTTAATCCGGATGGATTACAGCGTGGTTTTTGTATATGCCGGAGATTAATTAAGTTAGCTGCGTTATTTGTATATTGGTATGGGGAAATTATCGTGAAAGATGATCAAAAATTAAGCGATTCAGATTTGGCCAGGCTATTTCGGTCTGGCAATGAGGCCGTTTATGAAGTTATCTATGATCGTTACTGGCAGCTTCTATTTAGGTTTTCCCGCAAATTACTACAAGATGAAGCGGCAGCTCAGGATGTGGTACAGGAAGTGTTTACGATATTTTGGCTGAAGAAGGGGGATTTTGACGTTAAAACACCATTGGCCGCCCATCTTTACACCCTTACAAAAAACAAGATCCTGGATATTGTTAAACATACTAAAGTTGAAACCAGATATCTTGAACACCTGCAACAGGTGATGCAATTTGGGGAATCAATGCCTGATCAAGTTTACATTGAAAAAGAACTATACGATCAGATTGAAAGGGAGATTCAAAATTTACCGGAGAAGATGCGGATTATTTTTGAAATGAGCAGGAAGCAATATAAGACAAACCAGCAAATTGCTGATGAATTGGGTATTTCACAGCAGACGGTAAAAAATCAGGTTAGTAATGCCATCCGCGCCCTTAAAGGTAAATTTGGAGATTCGCTAAATACCTTTTTAATTTTTTTTTAGTTCCGCCTGGTACTTTGAGCTGAGTTGGTCGTTAAACCAGTAATTAAGCCAGGGGCATAAGATGGAACAGGACTACTCAAAAGAAAGAGCACTATTAGAAAAATTTAACAAGGGACTTACAACTCCGCATGAAAATGCGCAGGTGAACCATGCTTTTAATGAATTTGCAAAGTCAGCCTCAGACAGTTACTCCAATACCGGAGCAGACAAGATCAGGGATGAAATATGGGCTAAACTTCCGCCTTCAGCAAGAAGACCTTCTACGCTCATTAAAAGAATATGGCCTCCGATTGCAGTTGTGGCTGCTGCAGTAACAGCAATTGTTTTTGGAATCTGGTTTTATAAAGCGCCTGGTCATGCTGAATTTATTTCAGCATCTCAAGACATTGCCCCCGGCCGTAATACCGCTACACTTAGACTGGCCAATGGTAAGGTGATTGCCTTGAGTGATGTGAAAACCGGGCTGGTGGTTGATGCGGGTAGTTTGAGGTACAACGATGGCACTGCAATAGCACAGGGGGATACAGGCCTTAGCCCCCGTTCTGCAACGGGGCAGGCTGTTGATGAGGTGGTGATGAGCACCCCACGTGGTGGCACCTATCAAATTGTACTTCCGGATGGAAGCAAGGTATGGCTCAATGCCGCTTCGTCCATTAAATTCCCTTCAAGCTTCAGTAAATTACCAAAACGTAGCGTTGAATTAAGCGGGGAGGCCTACTTTGAAGTTTTTAAGAATCAAAATCAGCCTTTTATAGTAAAATCCAAAGGGCAGCAGGTTGAGGTTTTGGGTACGCATTTTAACATCTATAGTTATGCGGACGAGGGAAGCGTGAAGACTACTTTGTTAGAGGGCAGTGTAAATGTGAATGGTACGATCCTGAAACCCAACCAGCAAGCTGTATTAAACCATAACACCATAAAGGTTGAACAAGCTGATGCAGCAGCTGCAGTGGCCTGGAAAAATGGTTATTTCCGGTTTAATGATGAAAACATAGCAAGCGTGATGCAAAAGCTGTCAAGATGGTATGATATTGAAGTGCAATACCAGGACAGCATCTCTGATGAACGTTATTATGGCGAAATTTCCAGGTTTAAAAATATCAGCCAGGTGCTGAAAATGTTAGAAAGGACCCATGCCATTCATTTTAAAGTAGAAGGGAGGCGTGTAATTGTTATGAGATAAAATTTTACATAAAAAAAGCCAGGCACTTTTTAACAGGCACCTGACTTTATCCGGCCATTTTAATAATTAAAATTATCAACTAAGCGGCTGCCTGCCAATCTTCGAAAATTACAAGGCATCCGTAACAACCGAAAACCAAATGTACAGTTTTTACACAAAAAAGCTATGGACGCCACCGCGTACCTTAGTTAAACTTCTGTTGATTATGCGGCTAACCACCATCATATTGATCACAGCTATATTGCAGGTTAGTGCAGGCTCTTATGCACAAAAAATAACCCTGTCGGAAAATAACGCCCCCTTAATCCAGGTTTTAAGCAAAATCAGGAGTCAAAGCGGTTATGATTTTTTGTTTACCAGATCTATACTTAAAGATGCCAAAATGGTAACTATTAAGGTTGAAAACAAGGAACTGGATGAGGTTTTAAAAACAATATTTAGCACGCAACCTCTGCAGTATTCAATTGAAGACAAATCTGTTGTGATAGAAAAGAAAATACCCGGCTTTCTGGAACGCCTGGCCGATAGCTGGGCTGCTATTGATGTGCGTGGGGTGGTTACGGATTCGCTGGGTAAGCCGCTGCCGGGGGCAACGGTGAAGGTAAAAGGAGGCAATACCCAGGTAAATACCAATGCGCAGGGCGAGTTTTATATGGCAAATGTGGATGAAAATGCGGTGCTGCTGATCAGTTATGTGGGCTATGAGCGCAGGGAGCTGAAGGCGGAGAAGGATCTGGGGATGATCAGAATGGTGATGGCCAATGCGGAGCTGGAGGAGGTGAATGTGGCCAGTACAGGATACCAGAAAGTGAAACCGAATGAAGTAACGGGGTCATTGGTGGTCATAGACAACAATGCATTAAACCAGCAGGTGGGGACCAATATCCTGAAACGTTTAAACGGTATGACCACAGGGGTAATGTTTGATACGAAATCGTTATCACCGCAAAAGAAATTAAATATATCGATTAGGGGACTAAGCACAATCAATGGGCCGCTGGATCCCTTGGTTGTGCTGGATGGGTTTATTTACGAAGGTGATATTAACAACATTAACCCAAATGTGGTAGAAAATATTACGATACTAAAAGATGCGGCTGCGGCTGCTATCTGGGGTGCAAGGGCGGGGAACGGTGTGATTGTGATGACCACAAAAAAGGGGAATTTTAATCAGGCTTTGCAGGTAAGTATAAATGCCAATGTAATTGTCAATTCCAAGCCTGATCTTTTTTATCTGCCCCAGACGGCATCCGGCGATTATATTGATTTTGAGCAATTTCTGTATGCAAAAGGTTTCTATAACAGCCGGTTCTCCAATACATCCAGGCCTCCGCTGTCCCCAGCAGTGGAAATTTTTCGTAAAGCTACTTTGAAGCAAATTTCACCAGCAGATTCTTTGGCGCAAATTAATGCGCTAAAAGGGATAGACATCAGGGATGAATACAACAAATATTTTTATACAAACGCCATCACCCAGCAATATGGCCTCAATTTAAGGGGAGGAACAAGTAATAATGCTTTTAGTATGTTTTTGGGGTATGATAGAAATTTAAATGAACTGCATGCCCAATCTGATAAGTTGAATATGAAAGTCGAGAACGTATTTAAACCTATGGATAAATTGCAGCTAACGACCAGCGTTTATTATACAAAAAGTAACAACAAATCAGGCAGACCCGCTTATAACAATACCACCATAGATGGAAAAAGGGTGCCGTATTTAAGATTTAAAGACGATAACGGGAACCCGCTGCCGGTTGCGGTCAACATACGGGAAT
This sequence comes from Pedobacter sp. AK017, assembly GCF_014200825.1. Taxonomy (NCBI): domain Bacteria; kingdom Pseudomonadati; phylum Bacteroidota; class Sphingobacteriia; order Sphingobacteriales; family Sphingobacteriaceae; genus Pedobacter; species Pedobacter sp. AK017. The sequence goes on along the minus strand of NZ_JACHCW010000031.1, from coordinate 9,865 downwards.
TGTATACCGATACTGTTGGGAAGGGGAAATTATTGAACTGGAAGTATTATCCCACCGAAGAATACAAGCACAATACCACGGTAACTGATTTAGATGAACTCTACGCAAGGTTCGGCCTAGATTATAAACTGTTTAGTTTTTTAAGCATTGATCTAAGTTACCAGTACCAAAAGCAAGATATAGAAAAAAAACAGCTGCAAACTTTGGAAAGCTATGCCGCAAGAAATTTAATTAACCTATATACCAACTTGTCACAGTCTGCCACATTATTGCGTAACCCCGTTCCTATAGGGGGTATTAAAACCAATACAGATAATGCGGTCGAGTCACAAACAGCAAGGGCCCAGCTAAACATTAACCATTTGAGAAATAACCATTCGATTGTGGGGATATTAGGGGCCGAGGTAAGGGAGCTGCATAGTTTCGGGGACAATAATACGGTATATGGTTATAACCAGGACCCATTGTCTTTTGTAAACGTGGATTTTACAAAAACCTACAGGACCAGTATAAATGGCATCAGCAGGTTAATTCCAGGGGCGCCGGTACAATTTCCGGACATTAAGAACCGGTTTGTGTCAGTTTATACCAACTTTGCTTATACTTTAAACCGAAAGTATATTTTCTCGGCCAGTGCCAGGCGGGACGGATCAAATATTTTCGGGGCAAATACCAATGACCGTTGGAAACCATTGTGGTCTGCAGGGGTGGCCTGGAACGTTTCGAACGAGAAATTTTATAATACCGAAATCCTTCCGGTTTTAAGGATCAGGGCTACCTATGGGTATAGCGGAAATGTGGATTTAAGCAAATCGGCCCTGCCTATTGCAGGATTTATTTCAAATAATTCAGATTCCGGCTTCCCTGTAGCACGTATGGGGGCATTAAATGACCCTGAATTAAGATGGGAGAAAGTACGGACAATAAATGCCGGTGTTGATTTTTCGTTTAAGGGTGAGTTTTTAAAAGGATCCGTAGATTATTATCATAAGGTGGGCAGTGACCTGTACGGATTGACGCCCCTGGATTATACCACTTTCGGTTTAAATAATATGATAACAAAAAATGTGGCCAATATGGAAGGGCATGGGGTCGAGCTTGCCTTGGGCAGCCTTAATATAAACAGAGGGATTAGATGGAGGACTGATCTTTATTTGACCTTTAAAGATGAAAAGACCACCCATTACTATACGGAAGAGGCGAAAAATGTGCGTAACATTCTTGGTGGCGGCCGTATAATTACTCCTGTAATCGGACAGGCATTGTATGCGATAGCTGCCTATAAATGGGCTGGGCTTGATGCTGCTGGTAATCCTCAGGGCTATTTAAACGGGGCAAAAAGTACAGATTACCTGGCTATTGCCGAGGAAGGGATGAATAAAGGACTGGACGGAAATATTGTTTTAAAAGGATCGGCAATAGCTACTGTGTTAGGCTCGCTCATTAATTCATTTAGTTATAGAAATTTTTCGGTTGCTGTAAACATCTCTTTTATGGGCGGCTATTATTTTAAAAAATCAACACTTTCTTACGGTGACCTGATCAATGGAAACGGGCATAGCGATTATGCCAAAAGATGGCAAAGCCCTGGTGATGAATTGAAAACGAATGTGCCATCATTTATTTATCCGAATAATTCAAACAGGGATAGTTTTTATGATTTAGCGGAAATTAATGTTTTAAAGGGAGACCATATCCGGTTGCAGTATATCAACTTTGAATATTTGATGAAGAAGAAGCTTTTCAGGAAGAGTGGGCCCCAAGGGTTAACTTTTTTCTTTAATGCAGCAAATCTGGGTATCCTCTGGAGGGCCAATAAAGAAGGAATTGATCCTGAATACCCGGCAGTACTACGGCCATTGAAATCGTGGTCTTTTGGATTTAGAACTGGTTTTTAAGCTAAATTTTATGATGCGGTCATGATCGCTTATAAGATCTGGACAGCATTATTAGAAATGAAAAAGAAAATATGAAAACGATGAAAAATAGATTAATCAATAAAATAGCCGGGATATTGATCATGACTTGTTTGTTGGGACCGGCAGTTTCATGTAAAAAATATCTGGAGGAAAAATCAAATAATTCATTGGTCGTGCCCACAACTATTGCCGATTTACAAGCATTATTAGACGATGGGTATATCATGAACACGTCCACACCAATGTATGCGGAGACTGTTTCGGATAATTATTTTGCCACTGATGATATGCTGAATTCGCAGGACGAGGTGAACAGAAATGCTTATTGCTGGCTGCCTGTAAAATATACCTTTCAAAATGACTGGTCGGCCGCCTACACGGTGGTTTATAATTCAAACCTATGTTTGGAAAGAATAGAGCAAGTGGAAAGAAACGGGTATAATGAAAGCGATTGGAACAATGTTAAAGGATCGGCTTTGTTTTTCAGGGCTTATAGTTTCCTGAATTTAGCCTGGACTTATGCAAAAGCTTACGACCCAAATACCTATCAAACTGATTTGGGTATTGTTTTAAGGCTTGGATCAAACTTTAATGTTAAATCTCAAAGGGCGAATGTTAAAGATTCGTACGACCAAATTATTGCGGACGCCAAAAATGCAGTTAAATATCTTCCCGACCAGCCAAAACATGTATTGCGGCCATCAAGGGCCGCAGCTTATGGTTTATTGGCCAGGGCTTATCTTTCAATGGGTAAAGCGGATAGTTCATTAAAATATTCGAATTTATGTTTAGGGATAAAAAATACTTTGATGGATTATAACAATCCCAGTCAGGTCAATATAAATAACAGTTATCCCTTCAGCAAGTTTAATGCTGAAACTGTTTTTTATACTGAAGCCAGGAGTTATAGCTTGTATATTCAATACAATGGACTGGCCTTGGCAGATACCACCTTATTCGCCAGTTATGCTGATCATGACCTGAGGAAAAAAGCATATTTTGAACCCAACGGAAATTATCAAAATTTTAACGGACACTATTCAAATAATGATGAGTTTTTTACGGGGATTGCTACCGATGAAATGTATCTCACCAGGGCAGAATCATACGCGCGAATTGGGTTGAAGGACCAGGCGCTGGCCGATTTGAATACCTTATTGTTGAAAAGATGGGACAACACATTTTCGCCTTTTACCGCTCCCACATCAAATGATGCATTAAAAATTGTTTTGACGGAAAGGAGGAAGGAACTGTTAAACCGTGGGTTAAGGTGGATGGATATTAAGAGATTAAATAAAGAAAACGCGGATATCATTCCCAAAAGGGTGTTTATGGGACAATCATTTACTTTATCTCCGAACGGTGACAGATATGCCCTGCCTTTGCCAACTGATATTGTTGAATTAGGGGTTACCCAAAATCCAGGCTGGTAAAAGCCCCGTTAAAATTACAATATTTAAATGTTCAAGAACCATATGAAACTATTAATGACTTTTATGGTAGTATATGGTATACTGCTAAATGGAACTGCCTATGGCCAAAAAGACGGCATTAAGGCTTTATCGGTAGGAGACCATGTGCCGGATATTGTATTTGAAAATGTATTGAATTACAAAAGCAAAAAGGTAAAACTATCCGATTTTAAAGGGAAACTGGTGATACTGGATATGTGGAGTGTTTATTGTTCCTCTTGTATTGATGCCTTTCCCAAAATGGAGGCCTTGCAAAAGACTTTTGATAAACAGGTCCAAATACTCTTAGTAAATCCACATGACCCTAAATATGATCCGCAAGAAAAAATAGTTGCTACGCTTGAAAAGTTTAAATCAAGGACTGGGTTTTATCCCAGTCTTCCCATTCCAATCCATGATGCCGTGTTGAATAATTATTTCCCACATCAGTCGGTGCCCCATTATGTATGGATCGATGGAAACAGAACTGTAGTTGCCATCACGGATATTTATGAGGTGACAAGTTTAAATATTAAAAAACTGCTGGAAGGTTCAAGCACGGGGATGCCCATTAATAATGAACAAGTTTTTGATAAAACAAAACCACTGCTGGTGGGGTACAATGGCGGAGATGACGGTGGTTTTATTTACCGGGCCATGTTTAGCAGCTATATTGGGGGGATTGGAACACGAAGTGGGGTGAGGTTAAACGAAAAAAAGGAAATTATTGGCGCTTTTAGAATAAACCAGCCATTAAGGGTTTTAATCAATGAAGCTTATTATGATATTATAAATGGCTTACCGGAGAACAGAGTGATTTTAAAGGTGAAAAACCCTGATAAATATGGATTCAGGTACGGCTCCGCTTATAGCTATTGTTATGATTTATCCATAGCGCCAACAGCGGTAGCTTCATTTAATTTTGGTGATCATCTAAAGAATGATTTAAAGCGGTATTTCAATGTATCGGCAAGTAAGGAGAAACGAACACTTTTATGCTATGTTTTAAATAATAAAAGCAATATCACAGGCTCGCTGACCAAATTCAATAAACAGATGTTAGATCTTGAAGATAATAGTATAAAAAAATATATCCATAGCTATTCTGTAGCAGAGGTTTTATCCTTTATGGACCGTCTGAATAAGCCGTTAATTGATGAAACTGGTGTTTCAGGGCAAAAAATAGATGTTGATTTTCCAGATCATTTTGATATGAAAAACGAAAAGGCAGTGATAGAAGTGTTGAAAAAGGCGGGCTTTGAAATCAAAGAAGAAGAAAGGGAAATAGAAGTGGTGGTGATTACTGACAAATAATAGTTTTTTAAATTTAGGTAGTAATAATTAAAACAGCTGCCCTGGATGGGGTGGCTGTTTTTTAATAGATGCTCAGGGTTTTTATTTTTGAAGGGCCTGGATTTCTTCTTTTGAAAGTTTGGTAGGCTTAATGATTTCTTCTATTGGGTATTTGTTAACCCATTATCCCGGTAGCTAGGCAGCAGTAATCAACCTGATATTGTATAGCAGATCCGTACTGTTGGCCTGATAATAACCATCAATATAGCTTGCCATCACCATAGATAAGCATTCGTGCTGCAGAAGATAGCTGTTCTATCTCAACTGATTAATTTTTTATTTAGAATTGTTTTAAATAATTTGGTAACTGGGTTGATGTTATATAGATTTGCATTAATTAGAATTAATCTAAATAATGTATATGAAAAGAAAACTACAATACGCTCTATTGTCTATTTTGATTGCACTTAGTACTGCTACATTAGCCCAGGAGGGTATAATCAAAGGGAAAGTACTAACTTCCGAAGGGAAGCCCGCTCAAAATATATCGGTACAACTGCTGGGAAAGAAGCAGGGGGCCTCTACCGATAATAAGGGTGCTTATCAAGTTGACAAGGTAAAACCAGGGGATTATATCATTAAGGTTTCGGCTGTTGGTTTAAATCCGCTGCAAAAAAACGTTAGTATTAGTGCTGATGAAGTTGTGGAGCTTAATTTTAGCCTCACTGAAAGTTATGCTCAGCTACAGGAAGTAATTATTGGGGGCGGCCGAACCAATAAATTCTCCAGGTCTGCAAGCGTTACGGTTGCCAAAATCCCTTTAAAAGATTTGGAAAACCCTCAGGTATATACCTCTGTGAGCAAGGAATTGATCCTTGATCAGATGATTGTAACCTATTCTGATGCGCTAAAGAACGTACCTGGTGTCATCCTGCAATTGCAGAACAATGGAAACGGACCAGGTGGTACGGTTGCCATGCGGGGTTTTACGGGTGCTTCTTATTTAAGAAATGGGGTGCCGGGGATGACAGTTGGCTATATTGATCCGGTAAACCTGGAAAGTCTGGAAGCTATAAAAGGTCCCTCTGGTACATTATTTGGCAGCAGCTTAACTTCTTTTGGTGGTTTGTTTAACCGGGTAACGAAGAAGCCGCATGATGTTTTTGAGGGAACAGCTGCTTATTCGGTAGGCAGTTATGGCTTGAACAGGGTTACAGCTGATGTAAATGTCCCTTTAAATGCGGATAAAACTTTGCTATTTAGGGTATCTGGTGCCAAACATTATGAAGGCAGTTTCCAGGATGCGGGTTTTATGGGATACACCTTTGTGGCTCCATCCTTAACGTATAAGCTGAGTGACCGCCTGACAATTTTTCTGGATGGGGAGTACATGAAAGGTAAAAATAATGGTTTTTATCGCTTGTTTGCAGATGCCTCTAATGCTACCGGTGTACATACACCTGCTGAGCTTAACTTTGATTTTAAACGCAGGTTTGTAGGAGATGATATGGAAACTTTTGTAACTACCGGTAATTTTTATGCCCAGGCAGATTATGAAATGGGTAAAGGCTGGAAATCGCAGACAAATTTCTCTTATTCTGGCACCGATGCTAACGGTGCTTCGGCTTATTTGAGTATGGCGCCAGGTAACCTTTTACTTACCCGAAACGCAACTTTATCTTTGTACAGCAAAAATGCAATGATTGATTTACAGCAGAATTTTACCAGCGAGTTTAAAATTGCTGAACTGCGCAACAGGTTGCTGGTTGGGTTGGATTTTATGCGTACGGAGACCCGGGCGAGCAGCTCATTTGTGGCTTTTGACCAGATTGATGCCATCAATCCTACGGCAGCAGCATATGCTCAGCTGACCAAGATTGCATTGACAGACCGTGTTAAAGGGACTACGCCCAACCGGACCCGCTCTTCGCAAGGCACCTATAGTGCTTATGTGCAGGATGTGCTGGATATTACCAGTGGATTGATAGCCTTGCTAAGTTTGCGCATAGATCGTTTTGAAAACAGGGGAACATTTAACCTAAATTCACGTTTAACAACTGGTAAATATGACCAGACAGCCTTTGCCCCCAAGTTTGGCCTGGTTTACCAGCCTATAAAGGATAAACTGTCTGTATTTGCGAACTATATGAACGGTTTTCAGAATGTTGCTCCTGTAACCCAGCCCGACCAAAGCATCAGTACTTTTAAACCCAGACAGGCCAATCAGACTGAAGGAGGTGTAAAGTTAAACTTGCTGGATGGGAAGCTGACCAGTACCATGAGTTATTACTATATTAAAGTAAACAATACCGTGCGGATAGATCCGGACCGCCCAGGGTTTAGCATACAAAACGGTAACCAGCTAAGCAAAGGATTTGAGGCTGAGGCCGTATTTAATCCTATACCTGGTTTTAACCTGGTAGCTGGTTATGCTTATAATGACAGCAAATACTTAAAAGCTTCGGCTAGTGTGGATGGTTTGCGTCCGGAAAGTGCCGGACCAAAAACAATGGTGAATGGCTGGGTAAGTTATCGCGTGGGTGAGGGTGTTTTAAGAGGTTTTGGTTTGGGTTTGGGTGGTAATTATGCAAGCAGCAACATTACGGCTATTAGTACAACGAGCTTATTTACTTTACCGGCTTATACAGTTATCAATGCTTCTTTAAGTTATGATCAGCAAAAATACAGGGTAGGGCTTAAGGCCAATAACCTGAACAATGAAAATTATTTTATTGGCTGGGGAACTACAATTCCGCAAATGCCCAGAAATTTTATCGCTGAGTTTGCACTCAAATTTGGCGGGGTTAAATAACAGAAGGCTTAAATTACTTTAATTAAGATACTGTCTTAATGAAATAATAGAATTATTTTCTTTTAAAAACAGGCTTTGAGGTTTATTCAAAGCCTGTTTTGTTGCTAAGTGCTTGAGTGTCAAAAGTACACCATTTGGTTTATTCGGGTAAAAATGTATAGAATTGCATTAATTATTCGTAACTTATACTAGGGTTTAAATAACAGGGAAATGAGTGCTTACAGCACATACACTGATCAGGAACTAACTGCTTTCTTAAAGGGCGGAGATGGTATGGCTTATACCGAAATTTATAATCGTTTTTGGGCAGTATTGTTTCGTCATGCAAGGAAAATGCTGTACGACGACAATGAAGCCGCGGATGTTATTCAGGATGTGTTTACTACACTTTGGCAAAAAGCTCCTGATTTGGTTATTAATACCAGCTTATCTGCTTATTTATATACCACTGTAAGGCACAAAATATTTACGCTGATTACTCGGAGTAAACTTAAAGCTGCGCACTTAAACTCATTGGCTGATTTTATTGAGCAGGGCATAAGTTCTACAGACGAATACATTCAATTAAAGGAACTGGCAGAAAGCATTGAAACCGAAATTAACTCGCTTCCTAAAAAAATGCGGGAAATTTTTGAGCTCAGTAGAAGAGAAGAATTGTCCTATCAGGAAATTGCTGATAAACTGGATATTACAGACCATACAGTACGTAAACAGATGAGTAATGCGCTAAAAATATTGAAGGCTAAAATCCATTTGTTTTTTACGCTTGCCTTATTAATTAACACTGAAGAACAGTTACCGGAAAATTATTTAACATTTTTTTCAGATAAATCTTACACTAACTTAACGCTCGTCAGTCATAACCATATCAGCAATAATGTAAGCAGATATGAAAGACCAACAAGCGGAACAACTGATCCAAAAATATACAAGTGGCCAATGTAGTCCTGAAGAAGTTGCATTGCTGCATACCTGGTATAACCAGCGCAGTAAAAACCTGAGGGATGAGCTGCCGGAACCAGATTATGTTTATTGGCAAAAACAAATTGGCAACAGGTTGCCACAGTTAGTTAAACCAAAAGCAATTAAACTATGGCCACGTATTGCAATTGCTGCCGCTGCGGTAGCAGCCATTGTGTTTGGCGTGTTCTTTTTTAAAGCACCAAATAATCCTAAACCTGGTTCAGGTTCTGCAAACTATACTAACGACATTGCCCCGGGTAAAAACACCGCAACCCTTACCCTTGCCAATGGTAAAACCATACTCCTAAGCGATGTTAAAACCGGGGTAATTGTTGCAGGGAACAGTTTGAGATATAATGACAACACAGTCATCTCGACCGAAGGGAGAGATCTCTCGTCGCTTCGCTCTGTCGAGATGACGAGTTTAAGCACCCCACGTGGCGGCATGTACCAGATCACCTTGCCCGATGGCAGCCGGGCCTGGCTAAACGCTGACACAAAAATTTCTTTCCCTTCACAATTTATTGGTAAGGAACGCAAAATTTTGATAATAAATGGAGAGGTGTATTTTGAGGTGGCTAAAAATAAGGAAAAGCCTTTTATAGTAGTAGCGGATCAACAAGAAGTAGAGGTACTGGGTACGCACTTTAACATTAGTGCTTACAAGGATGAAGCGGGTGTAAAGACAACGCTGTTAGAAGGGAGTGTGAAAGTATCCTTACTTAGTGGGAAGCGTAGCGATGACCGGACAGTAATATTAAAACCCAACCAACAATCTACTGTCACGGGTAGCTCCGGGATAAGTGTAAAGGATGTTGATGCAGACGAGGCTGTTGCCTGGCAGAAAGGTTACTTCCTGTTTGCCAATGAAGATATTAAAACCATTATGCGTAAGGTAGCCAGATGGTATGATGTAGATGTTGTATACGAAGGTAATGTAGATAACATGGCGTTGGGTGGTACAGTATCCAAATTCAGTAATGTATCTAAGATATTGGCTATGCTACAGGAAACCGGTGCTGTAAAGTTCAAAATAGAAGGTAGAAAGGTAATTGTGAGCGTAAATAATCCATAGGATCATCGAGGACTAACCAACCTCATAACAATATAGTCAAAAACAACCAAACTAAAAAAAGCTAACATGACAAGAGAACTACGAAAGAGAAGTTAACAGAAATCAGGTAACAAAAAGAAGCCGAATAGTGCTCGATACACTACCCGGCAAGATTTGAGTTAACCTTTCCCAATTAAGGGATAAACAATTTGTGATAACCATTTAGTATCAACTCAAACCAACCACAAAGGTAATGCTGTGCCACGCACTAAACAAAGGAAAAAGTTTAAAAGCTTTTAAGGCGATGGAGGAAGGCCCTCCGCGCGCGTTGACAGACAACGCGAGTAAACCACTTACTGGTGCTGTATTTCGA
>NZ_JACHCW010000030.1:0-27862 GCF_014200825.1 Pedobacter sp. AK017 | reverse complement strand
GGGCGTAAGGCCGGACGAGCTCATTTTTGCATCATGCTAGTTATACTCACTTTGTTAAACCGATTTTCGGAGGTCTTGGATAATAATAGTTAGGGTCAGGTTTGCTGGATAGCGCCTGACCCTTTGTTTTATGGTTAGTAATCTATTTTTAAATCACATTATACAAATTATAATCTACCCCTTATGAATGAATATGATGAATGCGTGAACAAATTATACAAAGACCTTTGTGAGTATAAACCTCAGCCGTTGGAACTGCGGGAATACCTGCGGGAGAATATGAGTAATAAAGAGCTGATTGACCGTGATTTTTTGTTCAGAAAGAACAGGCCTATCACCGATGCGCTATATGTGGGGCGGGGATTTGTGGCCACTTACGGCAGCAGTGCACTGGGTGATAACCAGGTGTTAAGCATTGCTAAAAAACATGCGATTTTAGCTGATTTTAGTTTTACTGCACAGGAACCTTCGGATTACGATCTGGTAGGCTTGGCTGGTAGTTATGTGCTGGGTATCAGCTTTGCACACATGGGAGTTATTTATGAGAAGTTTCCGAGTACACAGGATTTATCCAGGCTGATTATGGCGGACACCAATCGTAAAGAACTGGAGCGGGTTCGTTTATTAACGCGGGATGCGGAAAAGGTGGTGTATGATTTTTACATGGAATTCCCAGAGTTTCTGCCAGCGGGTGGCCTAATGATCGATGCGGACATTGCCTCTTATTTATTGATCGGTGAAAGTACGTTGCGCAATGTACGGGCGAAATTATTCAAGCCTTAAGCTTAAAAAGTTAAAATGCCAAGCAATAGGCGCTTGGCATTTCTGACACGAAAGGTCACTTGCTAGCGGTGACAGGTTTGTATATTGTATCGAAATTTAATAATGCTATCCAAACAATTTTATGATACGCGCTTCTTGCTGGATTTCTCTATTACATTCCATACTCACATCACCCGAAACCAAGTCCTTTCTTATCGCTTTATTGTCTGTTCCGTTCAGCATGGCTAAGGCGGTTTCCTTACCCAGCTTCGCTTCCAAAACAGCCATATCATCCCCTACCTTATTGTCCAAAATCTTGGCATAAATTTGAGTAGTTCTGATATCCGTGTGTCCCAACATCTTACTCACTGTTTCGATGGGCACACCGTTTCCCAAAGTAATCGTAGTGGCAAAGGTATGTCTGGCAATATGGAAGGTCAGGTGCTTCTCAATTCCACACAAGTCAGCAAGCTCTTGGAGATAAGCGTTCATTTTCTGATTACTTAATATAGGAAACACCCTGCCAGTGCCAGTACATCTGGGATCATCCTGGTAACGATCTACAATAGCTTCCGCGATCGGCAGTAACGGGATATGGGAAGCAATATTGGTTTTATGCCTTTTCTTTAAAATCCAGGAAGAATCTCCATAGCCTTTTTTGATTTCGGCCTTGCTCAGTTCCTGTACATCTATAAAACTTAATCCAGTATAGCAGCAAAATAAAAACACATCTCTCACAAAGCCCAGCCTGGCCACCTTAAACTCCTTTGCATTTAGCGTCTGAAGCTCCGACGGACTTAACACATGCCTGACGACTTTATCAACCTTGTTCTTGTGACCTAAAAACGGATCGCTAGTTATCCAGCGGTGCTTTAAACAAATACGTATCACCTTACCGAAATTCTTCAGATGCTTCGCTGTGGCATTATTCGCACATTTACCCGTAGTGCGAATATAATAACCAAATTGAGACACAAACTGCGGGTCAATCTTGGTGACCTCAAGGTCGCTGACCTTCAACTTGGATTTCAAAAATCCCTTCAGGTGCTTAAGCGTGGAATTGTATTTGGTAAGTGTGGCTTTAGTAAAACCTTTCCCGACCAACGCTTCTATTTCGTCGTTATGATCTTTGAAAACGCCGACGATTTTATGGGTTTCCTCTTCGATCCCCAAATACCGGTTCTTAATGCTGTCGGCAGTGATAGGCTTGCCTTCTTTAACAAGTGTGGTATGTGCGTCCTCTAGGGAGTGCTGTAAAGCATCTAGGAAACTGTTAAAAGACTTTACAGTTTCTTTTGTTCCTTTTAGACGGCTTGATACGCTGCACCAGTTATCCGGCTCACAGTGCTTACCCGTTGCCAGTTCTTTCTGGTCACCGTTAACCGTGATTCGCATGTACACCGGTTTCGGGCCGTTTTGATAATTTTTCGGCTTCTTCAAGTAGAAGAGCAGGCTAAAATTTGTTTTCATAGTTTTTACTCATTAAAAAAGTTTAACAAAGTTAGCATTGAAGGTCTCTCCCGTCAAGATGTTCATTGATTGAACATGCTGTAGTACAGATAGTTATATCGTTTCCAGTGAGTAATGTAACAAAGCCATATGACTCACCGAATTACTCACTGGTTTTATCAGAAAACATGAATATTTTGGAGATTTTTTAAAATGAAAAAGCCTGTAAACATATGATTTACAGGCTTTTGATGTATTTTGGTGTAACTACCAGCGGACCGGACGGGACTCGAACCCGCGACCTCCGCCGTGACAGGGCGGCATTCTAACCAGCTGAACTACCGGTCCGTTTTCCCGCTTTCTGTATCGTTGTTTCGTTTCGGGATTGCAAATATAGGGTGTTTATTTAACTTTGCAACATTTATTTTAAAATAATTGCAACTGACTAAATTACAGCTCCTTCTTTTAATTTCTCTGCATTTTCTGCAAACTGCAAGGCATCAATAAGCTCCTGTACACCACCATCCATGATGCTATTCAGGTTATAAAGTGTCAATCCGATACGGTGATCGGTAACCCTGCCTTGCGGATAGTTGTAAGTACGGATCTTTGCAGAACGGTCCCCTGTTGAGACCATCGTTTTCCGTCTTGCAGCGATATCCCCATTTTTCTTCTGCAATTCGATGTCATAAAGCTTACTGCGCAACATCTCCATCGCAATTACGCGGTTGCCTAACTGAGACCTTTCCTGCTGGCAAACCACCACAATACCAGATGGCCTGTGTGTCAACTGCACTTTGGTTTCTACTTTGTTCACATTCTGACCGCCTGCACCACCGGAACGAGATGTTTGCAGATCAATATCTGCCGGATTAATGTAAAGATCGATCTCTTCTGCTTCCGGCAATACGGCTACAGAAGCCGCTGAAGTATGTACGCGTCCCTGAGTTTCCGTATCTGGTACACGCTGTACCCGGTGGACACCAGACTCATATTTCAGCTGTCCGTAAACATCTTCACCACTAACTTTTAAAATTACCTCTTTATAACCGCCGGCTGTACCTTCTGTTACATCAACAGTTTCCACTTTCCAGCCTTTTTGCTCAAAGAAGCGGCTATACATCCGGTATAGATCTCCGGCGAACAGTGCAGCTTCATCTCCACCTGTACCACCTCTGATTTCAAAGACTGCATTTTTTGCATCTTCCGGATCAACAGGAATGAGCATTAACCGCACCTTTTCTTCCAGCTCTTCCTGCTGTACCAATAACAGATCCAGCTCCTCTTTTGCCATTTCACGCATTTCAGCATCCTTTTCTGTGCTCAGGATTTCTTTGTTGGCTTCTATATTGCTCATCACATTTTTGTAGACCTTATATTCATCTACAATCTTGCCGAGGTCTTTATATTCTTTATTCAAAGCAGCAAAGCGCTTCATATCCTGCATGGTATCAGGATTACTCAACTGCTCTTCCACATCTTCCCAACGCAGTTTAATTGCTTCTAATTTCTCTAACATATTCTTTTTTCAGGAAATAATTTATTCTCATTAGTCCTGAAATCAAATCTGCAAGATCTTGATTAACCGGACAAATGGTTTTTATTTTGGACAACAAAAATAGGGTTTTTCGTTTAATACAGCTAATAATTGTTGGCAATACCCAACTGCGCCTGTAATGAACTATTCTTTTTCAAAGTAATTCAGGGTTAAATCATTGCCATCAAATACGGCATAAGAATTGAAATTGATCCACTCACCAAGGTTTATATACCTGCTTTTACCATTTAAGTCTATGTTCAAAGGCAAATGACGATGTCCAAAAACAAAATAATCGAAATGTGTTTTTGATAAAATTTCTTTAGCATAAACAGCAAGCCATTCCTGGTCTACACTTTCAAACACCTCTTCATTACTATTGGCAAGCCGGCTGCGGCCAGACCACCAGTTGGCTATACCCAAACCTATACGGGGTGGCACTAAGGCAAATAACCACTGACAAACCGGGTTTCTGAATATCTTTCTTAATAATTTGTATTTTCTGTCACCAGGCCCCAATCCGTCACCATGATGTAAAAAGAACCGTTTCCCATTTCTTTCTATCTCCAGTGCATCACTCACAATCTCCATCCCCATTTCTTTGCTAAAGTAGTCGTGAACCCACATATCGTGGTTGCCTTTAAAAAAATAAACTTTTATTCCCGCATCTGTCATTTCTGCAATTTTACCTTGCAAACGCACAAACCCTTTAGGTATAACGGTACGGTATTCAAACCAGAAATCGAAGATATCACCCATCAGAAACAATTCACTACAGGTTGGCGTTATGAAATTTAGCCACCTCAATATGCGGTCTTCGCGCAGTCTGCTTTCTGCGTAACCTGGCGACCCAAGGTGAAAATCTGAAGCGAAATAAATGTTCTTTTTCATGAATGCGGGACAAAGATAATTAATATTATCAGCCTTGTAGCCTAAATAAATTCTACAGGCTTTGTAGAATATTACAAAATAGAATCGTTATTAATAACTAAAGTTCGTAAATTCGCACAAAATTTAAACTATGATTTCTACTGATATAGCCATCATTGGCGCCGGACCTGTGGGTTTATTCGCGATTTTTGAAGCAGGTTTATTAAAAATGCGCTGTCATTTAATAGATTACCTTCCACAAGTTGGCGGGCAGCTTTCTGAGATATATCCTAAGAAACCTATCTACGATATCCCCGGCTATCCAACCGTTTTGGCTCAGGAGCTGATCGATAACCTGATGGAGCAGGCCAAACCTTTCCATCCTGGATTTACTTTAGGAGAGCGTATTGAAGGTTTGGAAAAACGTGGTGAAGGCGATTTTGTACTGACCACCAATATGGGCACCATTATAGAAGCTAAGGTAGTGGTTATTGCAGGTGGACTGGGCTGTTTTGAACCCCGTAAACCTGCCGTAGCAGGCCTGGAACAGTTTGAGAACGGACGTGGTGTTAATTATATGATCCTGGACCCGGAAAAATATCGCGGACAAAAAATGGTAATTGCAGGTGGTGGTGATTCTGCACTGGACTGGACCATTTTCTTAGCCGATGTGGTAGATGAGCTGACTTTGGTTCACCGTAGTGAAAGCTTCCGTGGTGCACCTGATTCGGTAAACAAAGTAATGGAGCTAGCCGAAAGCGGACGTATCAATCTGGTACTTAACAGCAACCTGAATTCAGTAAATGGAAACGGGAAACTGGAAAGTGTAGAACTGATACACAACAAGAGCCTGGAAACCACTACAGTAGCTGCCGACCACCTGATCCCTTTGTTTGGATTAAGCCCAAAATTAGGCCCTATAGAGCAATGGAACCTAAACATTAGCAAAAGTGCTATTGAAGTGAATACAGATGATTACTCAACCAATATTCCAGGTATTTATGCAATTGGTGATATTAACACTTATACCAACAAACTTAAACTCATTTTATGCGGCTTCCATGAAGCTGCATTGATGAGCCACAGTGCTTACCAATACATGAACCCCGGAATTAAATACACGATGAAATACACCACTGTTAACGGTGTATCTGAGTTTTAAAACATGGAAGAAAACAACATTACCCTGCACGTACAAAATCCTGATGGCAGCCGTACTACATTAGAAGCACCTGTGGATATGGGCTTAAGCCTAATGGAATATCTTAAAGCTTGTGAATATGATATTCTTGCCACTTGCGGTGGTATGGCACTTTGTGCTACCTGCTGTGTAGACGTGCTAGAAGGTGAAGATAAATTAAATGAAATGAGCGATGATGAATATGCCATGCTGGATACTTTACCAGATGTGCTGCCAAATTCGAGACTGGCCTGCCAACTACAGCTGAACCCTGCAATGGACGGGCTTGTTGTAAAGCTGCATCACGCCGAATAAATACTATTAATTATTATCAGAGGCAGCTGCTATTGTTTTTATAGGGCTGCCTATTGTTTTATATTCGCCCTCACCTTTAAGGATGGCCAGCATTTTATTGTTGTTATTTAACAGACTTTTTGCTGCATTCAGCTCCTTATCGTACTGAAACGCCTGGATCACTTTACCCTTTTCATAGTAGTAGCGGCTTACGATCTGGGTTTCTAAAACTCTTTTGATCTCTGCTTTATAGGTAGTCAGGTCGGTTTTTCTGGCACCAAGCATTTTTTCTTTTAAATCTTCAAGGTCGGCCTTAACAAGCGTCAGTTTATTCTCTTTTTCTGCCTCTGTTCTCAGGTCAGACAATAAGCGTTCTGTACGTGAGGTGTATGAATAATCCCGTCCTGCCATGGTATTTACAAAAGCGGCATAATCGTTTTCCGTAAGCTGAAAAGAAGCTGCCGGAGCAATTTCTTTATTGTTCTTTTTATAATTATTGGCATAATCAAAAAACAGGTTCTTATTCAACAGTGAAATGGTTACCGGGCTAAGCTTAGGGCTATTTACCAGCACATCAGGATAAATGCCATTTCCGTCATATACATTTCTCCCGGTTTTTGTACTGAATTTACTCATCAGCGAATCTGCAAATTTGAGTGTTTTGCCGTTGGCATCCTTATGCGCATAGTCAAGCGCCTGGATGCACCTGCCCGAGGGGGTAAAATATTTGGCTACAGTAACCTTAACAAGGCTGTTATAAGGCAGGTTAAAGGTTTGCTGAACCAGCCCCTTTCCATAGCTCCTCTGTCCAACAATTATAGCCCTGTCGAGGTCCTGCAGTGCTCCAGCAACAATTTCAGAAGCCGAGGCAGAAAATCCACTGATTAACACCACCAATGGAACGTTTGGAAATAAGGGCTGGTTAATTGTTTTATAGGTAATGGTTTTTTGCGGATTTCTTCCTTTCTGGGTCACGATCAGGATGTCCTTATCCACAAAAATATTGACAATTTTAACGGCTTCCTGCAGTATCCCCCCTCCGTTGTATCGCAAATCGAGGATCATACCCTTAGGCTGCTGTTTACCCAATGAAACTGCAGCATCCTTAACCTCCTGAGCAGAGTTTTCAAGGAATTTATCCAAACGGATATAGGCAATATTATCTGCTGTCATGCCGGAGTAGGCAACATTGGGCTGTTTGATTTCATCACGGGTCAGGTTTTTGGTAATCAAGGCACCTTCCCTAATGATTAGTAGTTCGACAACAGATCCTTTTGGTCCCCTCAGCAACTGGCTTACCTGCGCCCGGTCTTTCCCCTTAACCTCATTACCATTAATTTTTACAAGTTGATCACCAGGTTTTACCCCCTGTTTATCGGCCGGGTACCCCTCATTAACCTCATTTACAAATAACTTACCCTCAATAAAAATGGTGCTGGCCCCAATGCCACCGTATTGGGTACTCACGTATTTCAGCTTATAATCTTCTACTTCTGATTCAGGAACGTATTCTGTATAAGGGTCCAGATTTTCGAGCATCGCATCAATGCTGCTGCGCATGAGGCTGGAAGGGTTTGTTTCCTCTACATAATTGATGTTTATTTCTTTATATAAAGAAGCAAAAATGTCCAGATTCTTTGACACCTGAAAAAGGTCTTCCTTAAAAGACCAGGTTAAAGAAGCAAAGGTAATAAGGAGAGCAACTGCGGCAATTTTGTATATTTTCATCGTAAGCAGATGGGGTTCATCAATCCATTGAAGTAAATTTACAAAAAAGCCTCGTATATCAATAAAAAGGCAGCAAATTAAAGCCTGTTCCCTTCCGGATCGGCTAGCGCCTTGTTAATCGTAAACTCAACATAAGTGCGGTCCCTTTTTACCAGGCCCATCAATTGTGTTACGAGCTGATCTTCCTGACCAGGGCTAAACGACAGGTCTACTGCAGCCAGGTCACGGTATTTTCTCAAAAATTTTATTTTAACCTTTTCCCAGGTTTCAGGAGTAAGCGTAAAACTTGCCATAATATGTACTTTGATGCAAAAATAGGAAAATTTATGAGAGCAAAGCACCCATTTTTTATAACAAAAAGCCCGGACTTTACGCTGTCCGGGCTTAATTTATATAGCTGTAACCATTTCTATTTAGGCCAGTTCATTATTTTTTCTCTACTACACCAGATGGCTTACTTTCCTGGCTATCTATATTTAGCGTTGAAACAGAATAATATCCAATTGTGTTAATTGAAATGCTATTCCCTTTGGTTATCGTTAATACTTTCCCTTCTTTCTTTAAATCAGAAAAATAATACACAACTGATTTCACATTTCCTGTAACATTCCATTTCAACTCCCCGTTTTCTATCCTAACATTTGTAGCTTCAGCTGGGGCTGCAGCAACATTACGACCTAAAAATGGCATAACAGCAGGGTCTTTGTAAATAGCGGCGAGCTTATCTGTAATGCCTACCTTATTTAAGTTAAGATATTTAGCACTGTACATTGCATTTCCTACAACTTTCTTATTTAACCTAGTCAGGTCAAATTGTCTTTGTAACTCTGATGATGACTGAAAAGCCGCCGGCGCAGTAGCATCTCCAAATCTATAATAGCCGTGCCCCACCATTAAAGCTGCTTTGAAGCTGTTCTGAGACCATTCGGAAAGTCGCAATTGAAAATCGTTGTATTGGTTTCCTATTTCCTGATACAATTGAGGGATAACCACATCTACCCAACCTTCCTGGTTCCATTTTTTAACGTCGGCATATAGGGTATTAAAGTTTTTAGTGATTTCCGGAGCGGGTGAAACAGAAAATACTACTCCGGGTTTCGTAGCTACTATAATATCATATACACCTTTTATTGCCTTATTCACATTGTCCCTTCTAAAATCCTGAATATTGGCCATACCTGCACCGTACTTTGTAAAATCTGCCTGATCTGTAAACGTTTCGCCTTCCGGATAAAAGTAATCATCAAAATGTATCCCATCAACATCGTATTTTGTGATCGTTTCTTTAACAATATCAACCAGTCGTTGCCTCACTTCGGGCAATGCAGGGTTATAAATGCGTATGGTCGGAAAGTCCAGTACCCATTCTGGTTTAACAGAAGAATGAAGGGCCGGAAATGAGCTGGCAGAACTGGCACGAGTTGCTATCCGATATGGGTTCATCCAGGCATGAAACTCAATATCTCTGGCATGGGCTTCATCAATCATAAATTTAAGCACATCATACCCTGGGTCTACACCTCTTGTTCCGGTGATAGATGCGCTCCAGGGTTCATAGCTGGAATTGTAAAATGCATCTCCCATTCCTTTTACCTGAAAATATATGGCATTGATATTAAGGCTCTTAAACTTTTCAAGGTAATCTATGTATTGTTGCTTCTGGCCAGCCATAGTATATACACTTTGTGGCCAGTCTAAACCATACACTGAGGCAATCCAAACCGCTCTCATTTCTTTTTTAGGAAAAAGAAGGCTTGTTTCTACTGGCGGATCAACAGGATCAGGTTTGGCGTCGTTACCACCTTTCTTACAGGCATTTAGAAGCAGTGCCAAGATCAGCACTGCCACAAGGTGTAAATGATTCTTTTTCATTGATTTAAGTTTTATACTAATTTCAATTATATTATTGCTTAGTGTTCATTTTAAATGGGATAGGTGGGTTAATCTAAAGCTACTTTCTTTTGAAATTCAAAAAACACGAATCCCGCATCACTTGCAGCAGCATATAGCATTAGAGATACATCATTACCCATTGCATCTTTTTTAACATAAAAACCTGTTTGCGATGCTGGTGAGGTATTTACAGGCCCCATTAAGGAGTACTCAAATACAGGTTTAACCAACGCTTGTGCATTTAAGTTGGTTAAAGCATCTTTTACATTTTCGCCTTTTGTAATGTCATAAACAATAAAATTGGTAGCTTCCGCACCTGTTCTTGCTGCTGTGGTTACAATAAGGTAACGTTCGCCATTAAAGTAAACCACACGGGCATCTGAGCCTCTTACAGGAATGGCTGTCCTACTCATGGTAAATGCTGCCGTTCCTCCTTCAGACACCAATGCAACAGGCGCATCATGTCCAGTAAATAGGTATTCGCTAGTATTGCCGATTCGATTGTACGAGGTCCAGGATCCAGCTGCTGCAACTGGAATTGCAAAAGCAGTTGGATTGGTTACAGTTGTATAATTAGCAACATCAAATCTTAATATTTTAGTGCCGGCATTGTCTCCAAAAAAGAAATAGCCATTTCCTAGATTGTCTAAGCTTGCTGAAAAATTGTCGCCATATCTAACTCCGGCCCCGGTTATAGTTCCAACATTTATATCTGTGATGACTTGCGGAGCAAGGCTAGGATTAGTCCAGTGATAAATTTTTAAAGGGCTACCAGCGGTATTACCAGATAGGTTTGCGATATAGGTATGCCCATTTATCTGGGCACCCATATTAAGGGTGAAGGTCCCTAAGGTAACTCCAGTTATATTTAACGGAATTTTATTGATTACCCCAGTCTTCAGTTCCGACACATTTAGCAAGTGCGGGGCTTCTCTTCTCACAATTAACACCTGTTGTCCGTCAAATCCGCTACCTCTGGTTAATGCACCCGTAAACGCATCATAAATTGGGTTTCCTAATGGGTTACTTGTAAAATCATAAGTAGTTTTATTTTCAAAATCAGCGCCAAACACGGGCACTTTTAATCTCAACTTCACTAAATACTCGCGGTAACGAGGCGAATTTAAAACTTTAAGTACAATCACTTTCTCCGTTTGTCCCTCTTCAAATGTAACGGGGTACGTTTCTTGATTTAATTTAGCACCAGGAGATAGATCTGCCTCAAATTTAAGATTTGAGAAATCTGTGCCTGGTTCTATTCTGGGGAATGTTACTGTCTTGGTATTTTCATCAACAACCCCCTGCAACACGGTAGCCCCATTTGCTCCGGCATTCATTAATTTAATTGAATTTAAAACAGTCATATTGGATGATGTATCAGGTGCTACCGGGTAATCATCTTTACATGAGGCCAGGATCAGCAGCCCCATAAAGGTTGCTAAAAGTCCTGTTTTTGAAGTTTTATATGTTAGTTTCATTTTATATCTGTCTATTTTAGAAATATAGATTTTAAACCCTTAATTCTGTGGCCAACCCTGTGTTTGCTGCAACTTATATCCTCTGGCAGCATAATCGTCCATTTGAACCAAGCCAACAGGCGTTAAATATGGATTGATATTTGGTTGATTCAGAAATGGCAAACGGCCTTTATTCACCGTGTTTTTATAAAAACCTATCATGGCTGAGCCGTTGGTTCCATTGTAAATGGTTTCCGTTCCATTTAAGCTCACAACAGAAACTATCCCTATATTTGCGGCAGTTAATGCGCCAGGAAGTTGTGAAGGAAAATTAACCCATCCACCCGATAATAAATCGGTGTTCAGTGCATTGTCTATGTACTGAAGTTTGGACCATCTCCTTAAATCGGCCAAACGAAAGGTTTCAAATGCAAACTCCATTCTGCGCTCTCTTCTAATCTCCCATATTAAAGACGAGACATCCGGATCTCTATCCGGATCTGTTGGAAGAGCTGCTAAACTCAGGTTCGTTGTTTTAACCACGCCCCTGGTTACTGCTTCCGGGGCCAAAGGCCTGCTCCTGATCTTGTTAATTGTTTTATCTATGTCATTTTGCACTACTGCAGTACCACCAATGGTAGCCAGTTCAGCTTTAGCTTCAATCCAGTTCAGCAGTACTTCTGCATAGCGTAATACGGGGGCATCAGTTTCATTTTTACTTCCCACAAATTCTGCCGGCATGCCTAACAAATCTACTTGTGTACGTTTCTCCACATCCCGTGGCAAAAACTTGGTGATGTAGTAAAAAGAGCCTTTATTGAGCAGACTGGGTTTACTATAAAAAGTTGCTTCAAATCTAGAGTCACGGGTTTTTATCAGGTTATCCAGATTAAAATCCTGTATTGCAGAACTTGCATTTTGCCATACCCCGCCAGTATTAAGAATGTAGGATTTAATCAGGTCGGAAGTAGGCCCGTTAGTTGTAGACTCTGCTAAATTGCCATAGGATGCTATCGAATGGGTAACACCGGCAGCAGGATCATAATTTCTATACAAGATACACTCTTTGTTTCCTTTTAATTCTTTAGAAGTAAACAGTGTTTTATAATCAGTAGTAATGTCATATTTACCACTTGAAATCACCATATCGGCAGCTTCCACGGCAAGATCCAAAAACTTTTTGGCGCGTTCGTTACTCTTGTAATAATATTTTTGCCAGGTACCTTCAGTTAAAGCCAATCTGGAAACAAATCCTGCTACAATATATCTGTTTACATTTTGCTCTCCATCGTTTAAACGAACATTTTGAAGTGCAAATTTCCAGTCTTCATATACCCCATCCATTACTTCATTTCGCGGTGTTCTGGGTTTGTACAATTCATCGAGTTCTGTATTACTTATCTCTCGTGTATAGTAAGGAACATCTCCGAACGATTTTACCAATTCCGAATACCTATAGCCCCTAAAAAACCGTCCGATACCTGTCCAATGTGCCCTCGCTTCAGGCGACAAAATAGATGACATTTTACTTTCTATCCGATCTAGCATGATGTTAACAGAACGGATAGTAGAATAGCTCCAAATAGAACTGTTAGGCACCGAACGTGTAAGGTTGGCTTGATTTCCTTGAGTTACCATATCGTCACTATTGGTATAGCCTACCAGAGGTGCACCATCAGTGTTGACGCCAATTCCATAACCGTCAAAAAAATCTGTATAATATTTGTTTGCGTAAAGACGCAGTTTTTCTTCACTCGTCCAGGCTGTGTCATCAGTTTCTGAGGTCAAAGGTGGCCTGTCTAAAAATTTCTTACAACCAGAAAAAACGATCACTAAAAAGACGAATACTATTTTAAATGTTATTTTCATTTCTTTCTTCCTTTAAATTAAAAACCAATTTGAAGTCCTGCAGAAGCCGATTTAAATGCAGGATTTGAAGTACCTGTACGGCCTAAATTATAATTTCCTTCAGAACGCAATATTGAAAATCCTGAAATCGCTTCCGGATCAATCGGTAATCCTCTCAAATTATCAAACGTAATAAAGTTCTCCAGGGAAACATAAACCCTTGCATTAGCTAGCTTAATTCTTCTAAGTAATGAAGCAGGTAAGTTATATCCCAGCGTGATGTTCTTTATTTTTAAATAAGACATATCCAGCATATATCTGGATTGAGTCCTCATCACATAACCTTCATCGGCACCGTTCATATTCCAGGCTCTAGGATAAAATGCACCTGTACGGTCTGGCTTCCAATAATTCCCGGCTATTGTCTGTGGCATTGCTCCTTCTTTGGCAAAATACCCAGGAATGGCTAACTGTCCGCTACCCCAGATTTTTCTTTCCCCCACACCCTGGAAGAAAATGGATAAGTCAAATCCTTTGAAATCTGCACCCAAGCGAAAGCCATACTGATACCTTGGTGTGGTATTTCCAACTACAACTCTATCGCCAGGGTCACCATTGGTACCTTTTCCGGCATCGATATAGCCATCGCCATTTACATCGACAAATTTTACATCTCCGGGGCTAATCAGCAAAGTCTGGTTACCATCTTCAAAATAGGTTTGATAAACAGGATTATCCCCAGCAAGTTTATTAGTTGTTTTGCTGGTTCCATTATATACAATATTGGTTTGCACAAACTTACCGTTAGCATCATACACGAAATCATCTGCTTGAAATAACCGATCGGTTACAAAACCATATACGTCGCCATATCTTCGTCCTGTTGAATAAGCATTTGATAACAGCCTATTTCCCCAGGGAGTTTTATAGTCAGGGCCTTTTGTAATAATAGTCACTGCGTCAGCAAGATTGGCATCAATACTTAAACGGAGCCCGTTATCGAATCGATGGTTAAAATCTATATTCAATTCCCAACCCCGGGTTCTCAAATTTCCATAATTACCCTGAGGTGCCGCTGTACCATAGGTGGCAGGCATTGCATCTCCTCCCATAATCATATTATTGGTATACCGCTGAAACACTTCAGCTGTAATACCCAACTTGTTATCAAAGAATCGAAAGTCAGCACCCAGGTTCATATGTTCAATATCCTGCCATGAAATATCACCCGACACAGCAGTAGGGGTACCCAGTTGATAATAAGGAATGCCAGCACTACTTAACCAGGAGTTATTGCCAATACCCATTTGCGGTATATACAAGGAATTTGGCACCGATTGATCTCCGATAGAACCCCAGGATGCACGAAGTTTGGCAAAACTCAATACGGGTTTTATACCATTCATAAAATTTTCGTTAGATATAACCCAACCTGCAGATACCCCAGGATAAGTTCTCCATCTCAAATGCGTTGGGAATTTCGAAGTCGCATCACGTCTCAAAGTGGCTTCTAAAAGGTATTTCTCCTTAAATGCATAATTAATCCTTCCAAAAAATCCCACCTGTGAATCCCAGTTTGCTCCTCCTCCTGAAGTTTGGGTTCCAACAGCAAAATCAAATTGTGGATTGTCATTGTTTAACAAGTTCGTTATAGTAGAGTATTGACTGGAGTAGTCATAGGAAACGATGTTACTCCCCAACAAAAACTTAAATTGATGATCACCTAAATCTAAATTGTAATTTGTGAGCACATTAAATGTATTTCTTTTTGACCGAAAATTACTTTGTGAGAAATACGTATTAGCCTTTACTGTGTGGTCCGTTAACGGAAAACGGTATGCCGGCATACCACCAGAATCGGTAACATTGCCATTTTCATCAACATATACCTGTCCGTTTGCATCTTTAAGTGCCTCAACTCCATACCAGGTAGTTCGACCCTGTACATAAGGGACAGAAGATGTTAATAAATTATTTTGTGTACTATATGCATAATCAACCTGCACATCCCAGGCTTTGGTTAAATTGATTGTGGTTCCCAAATTTAAATTTAAAAACTTTTCTGCGCGGATCTGATCATTCGACATCCGGGCAGAAAAGGCAGGATCTATGATGTCTTCACCCTGTTCTTTCACACCTATTGGAAATAAACGGCTCCAGCGGTACATATATAACCAAGGATCTGCTGCAAAAGCATCTGCATTTAATGAATACGGATTCCGCTTTATTCCATCAGCATATCTTACCCCGCCACGAAGCGTTAAAAAATCAGTCGCTTTTGTAGACAGGGTTAGCGCAGGGTTAACTCTTCGGTAATCATCATGTTTGGCCGGCTTCATCATCCCTTCCTGGCCCAAATACCCTACACTTAAATTATAATTTGTATTCCCACTTTTACCATTTAGGCCAAGGTTATGAATTTGAGAAAATCCATGATCTTTTATCATTGCTTCTACAGGGTCATAAATTCTATAGCCAAATTTTTGGGCTCCGTCCCAAAACCAGTCACGACCATATACAATGGGATCATTATTACCAACCACATTGCCATACTTTGCCTGCCATTCTTTGATCTTAGCAAAGCTAGTTCTGTCTATACGCCAGAATCCTCCTGCAGGGCCAGGCTGTTTCATGTTTTCGTGGGCATCCAATGTGTATTCTAAACCGTCAATGCCAGCAATATCAATAGGTTTAAATGGAGATTGCCACACAAAATTATTAGAGTAAGTAACCTTATTTCCGTCTACCTTCGCGCCTTTTTTTGTAGTAATCAGGATTACACCAAAAGCAGCCTTTGAACCGTAAATCGCACTAGATGCCGCGTCTTTTAATACGCTTATACTCTCTATATCATTCGGATTTACATACTGGATGCTAGGGATCTCCACGTTATCGACCAGGATTAGCGGACTACTGGAACCAACAATCGAACCTATTTGGCCGCGAATTTTCATAATCGGGTCTGATCCCACCTCGCCACTAGGCACAACTATTGAAAGGCCCGGAACTGCTCCCTGCAAGCCTCTTGCTACATCTGACAAAGGACGGTTGCCAAATACCTTCTCCACATTTACAGAAGATACCGCACCCGTTAAACTTTCTTTCTTCTGTGTGCCAAACCCTACCACAACCACTTCATCAAGCCCATTGTTATCAGCAACAAGGCTTACATTAATTGTACTGCTGCTGCCAACATTTCTTTCTAAAGTAGTATAACCCACATAGCTAAAAACCAGGACATCATTTGCTGCAGCTTTAATGGCATATTTTCCATCGCCACCGGTTTGTGCAACTATGGTAGTTCCCTTAACCCGAATGGAAACCCCTGGTATAGGCCCGTCCGCAGACGAAACCGTACCTGTTATTGTAATTTGCTGGGCAATCGCCTGGACCGCCAGCAAAAATGTACTCAAGAACAGTATGAGTAATTTTTTTTTCATAAAAACGCAGATTTTTGGTTAAATAAATAGTTAAATAATTATTGTTCGATAATGATTAATTGTTCGGTTGTTGGTTTGGTACTGGCTTTTTATACTCGATCACAAATACCGCAATAACCCGCATAATTCGTAACCTTTTAGTAAAGAAAGGAAATGTTTTTTATATAATGCAATAAAAAGCAAACTATTTTAAAATATTTATGCAACAAATACCGCATAAATACGCAAATTTACGCAATTGATTATGCGATTTTTTATTTACAGTAACCAAAAATTTTATGCTCAAAAAAGAAAGGCACGACTTTGTAATGCGCCAGATCAACTTACACAACCGCGTACTTACATCTGACCTTGTTCAATTGCTCAATGTCTCTGAAGACACGATCAGGCGTGATCTTCAGGAGTTGGCAGACCAAGGCCAGCTTTCTAAAGTACATGGTGGTGCGCTCTCAAAATCTTATCAATCTTCTTTTGATGACAGTGACGTTTATGCCAGAGAGGCCAAGATCCTTATTGCGAAGAAAAACATCCCCTTAATAAAAGATGGAATGGTCATTTTAACGGGTGGAGGAACATCTATTATAGAGCTGGTAAAGCAACTGCCCGAAAATTTAAATGCGACTTTCTTTACCATCAGCCCTTTTGTAGCCATAGAGCTGGCAAAATATCCCCAGGTTGAGGTGATCCTTATTGGTGGTTTATTTTCTAAAAATTCGCAGGTAACTTATGGAGGGTATGTCATCAACCAGCTTTCAGAGATCAATGCCGATCTTTGCCTGCTGGGTACAAGCGCCATCCACCCGCAGGATGGATTAACCGACACCGACTGGGAGATCAATCAGCTGAAAAAGGCCATGTTCAGTTCCTCTAAGAAAGCTGCGATCTTATGTATTTCAGAAAAACTAGATACTTCATTAAGACTAAAGGTAGCTTCTCTGGATAATATCGATTACCTGATTACAGAGCTTGATCCCAGAGCCGAAGAACTTAACCCATATAGAGTAAAAACACTGCAGATATTATAGCATTAAGCAAACGCGGGTGTCCAAAAAGATAGGACACCCGCGTTTTATTTATTACAAAGCATTAATTGTGATGGTACAGCAATTAGTTTTTAAGGATAAAGCCCAGTCCGTTCCCAATTAACCTTTCCGTATTAAGTGCCAACGCAGGCTTATTTAAAACATTCCACTTTCCTCTAGTCAAATCCTTGGCCACTAAAGTTGAGGATGAAGCTCCGTCAAGGTTGATCGCATCTTTTGTGCCAAGCGCTGCCATGATATCCCTTAAGTCAACAAGTGTTAAACCATTTGAATAGGCAGCCTGCGATCCGTCTACTACCACGGCATAAATCACCTTATTGGCATTATAACCAATAGCTGTCCGGGCACTAACGGTAGCGTCGGTCAAAGTGGCTTTTACATTGTTGTCTACCAGCCACTGGTTTCCCCCAACGGCATTCTTAACCAGAGCTTTATCAACCGGTCTATCTACTCCTTTTGTATCCCTTCCCCCAATAGCAATTGTCCCATCATTCATTGCGGCAAAAAAGGTTCTTCCCGTTGCAACAGTACCTAAGTAAACCCGGTTATTGATATAAAACAAACTACTTGGTGCACCCGTTGAGGTAAAGGTATCGCCATTAACCGCAGCAACAATATTCGTTCCCGGAAGCTCATTGTCCCTGCACATTTCCGAAAGCTGCTGCAAACCGTTAATGTAGTCATTATATGGAGCCAAAGCCTGAATTTCAAGTTTTGGCGTTTTCATATCAACTTCCATAATAAATATCCTTACCGGCAATTTATCTTTCCGGAGAAAAGCCAGCCTGGTGATATTTATTCCAGCAGTAACAGCGCCTGTCTCGTCCGAAACAAAGGTGCCAATTACCGTGGTATTGTCCATAATCTTCTTGGTAAGGGGTTCAATCACATTATCCACCACTTCTTCTGGTTCCTCTGTACCCCCAGCTTCCTTTTTATCTTTTTTACAGCTGTAAAGCACGGTTGTTAATGCCCATACCAATAAAGTGCATTTAAAAGTGAAAGCCATCACTTCAGCCTTAACATTTTTTAAATTAAATAATCTCTTCATGTTCGTAACATCTTATATATAGTGTTATACTTAAAATAAATTGCCCTACCTGATGTGGAAAAAGGATACATAAGGTCTTTCCGTGGCAGTGGCCATTCCGGCATAGCCGTGCGCATATACGGTATAAGTACGCTGATTTAACAGCGTATTGGCACTGGTATAGCTTGCTAAAACCGTAGCTGTAGTCAATGCGGCACCGGCCGGCCGAATTTTCCATGTTCTGGCGGCCTGCCTGTTCAGGGTAATATAATTACTGATCTGCAAGTACCCGATATTTCCTGCTACCAATCGGTCTGCGGTATGTACCGTAGCACTTTGCCCGTAGTATAAATCTATAGCAGGCACATTTGGCATCAAATTAATAAAACGATAAGTAGCGTAGCCAGAATCAGGTTTCAAAAAATTCTCTTCAGTTAAAACGGTTTTGGTTGAAAGTGCCGTATCAGCTATGTGAACTACATATTTCTTACCCTTTTCAATATTCATTGTAGTAGAGAATAACTC
The DNA here is from genome assembly GCF_014200825.1 of Pedobacter sp. AK017. Lineage (NCBI taxonomy): Bacteria > Pseudomonadati > Bacteroidota > Sphingobacteriia > Sphingobacteriales > Sphingobacteriaceae > Pedobacter > Pedobacter sp. AK017. The sequence continues at coordinate 8,806 of NZ_JACHCW010000030.1, read as the reverse complement.
TAATGAATCCAGTCCTGTATCTACCTTAAAGGGTATTGCAATAGTCAATTTCACATTACCCGGGTCTACAGTCAAATAGTCTGCCCTCACATCACCCCGGGTATTGAAACCTCCACCCGGAAAAGGAGTACGATTTTGGATTTTAGATGTTACTCTTTTTCCATTGAACTTAATTATAACAAACCTGTCATCCCGATACGGGGAAGCATAGTTGATCTTGATAATCGGTGTTTCCGGAGTAAGCTTTTGAACGTCGCCATAATCCAATACAGTCTTATCACAACCCGCCATGAAAAGAACTGAGCAAAATACAAGTAATAAATTTCTAAATATCTTCATGATTATTCTAATTAATGTTAATTGTCAACCGTACTAAACCAGGTTTCTTTAGTATTATAATCTGGTAATTTACCACCAACACGTTCCACCTCGGATGCGTTCCAGGCATATTCAGAGTTAAAACGCGGGCGATGACGATACGCATATTTTCCGTTATTGTTAGTTGCAAACTCTGTTCCGGACAGTTGATAGTACTGGGTAAAAACAGCTGGATTATAATGATACTTTCTTAAATCACACCATTGTTCCATTCCAGCCCAGCCCCATTGTGCAATATATTTCTGATTCATAATATCAGAGATCTTAAGCTCAGCCGATGTTTGAGCAACTTCACTTGATGTCATATAACGCTCAATTTCAGCACTTGTAATAGCTTTGAAATCGGGACCGGCAGTGCCATATAAGTTTACAAAAGACATATGGGCACGTATGGCATTTTGATAAGCTAAAAAAGCCAAAGGTTTATTCGCCTTTATGAAAAGTGCTTCTGCCTTGGTAAACTGCAACTGTGCGTAACTTAATAGTGGATATTGACTGGAATTACTAAAAATATATTTACCAGGATATGGGTCTGTAACAGGTCCTAAAACCGGGCCTAAAACATGCGGCGTTGCCGGCACACCAGTAATAGCAACCGTTCCTTTTGTAGGTGTATTTCCCCTGTAAATACCCAGATCTCCGGGAATAGGAACCGGCACCGGACTTAACATTCTAGAAAGTCGCGGATCTATCGAGGCTGTAGTATCTACAGCGGGTACACCTCTAACTCCACCTGTCAATAAATTTAATATAGTTGAAGATATTCTACCCGTAGGTATACCAGTACTGGTTATTATACCCCACAACGGCCCTAATACATTTGAATCTTCAGAGGAAGTGGCTGAAAATTTAACCGTTGCATCCTCAGAAGAGCTGGCCAATGAAAGATCTACGTATTTCAAAACACTATCCGCGTAGGTATTAGCAAAATTTGGCTTATTGATCAAATGGCTATAATGCAATGCAAGGTTGCCATAAACAAATTTCTTCCATTTATCCATGTCTCCTCTGTAAATAAAATCTCCAGACGGTCCAGCTAAAACTGAGGTATAGTCAACCGGCCCCTTCATATTCAGATATTTAATGGCCAGATTATTCCACTCTCTTACTCTCTCGTATACCTCTTTCTGACTTTGGTAAGCAAAAGTTAACTGTTCCGGGTTAAAAGCCTCATCCAGAATAATTTCTCCATACATATCTGTAGTCATTTGAAAGGACCATGCTTTTATTGCATATCCAATACCTACATACTCATACTTCTTTTTGTCTATACCATCTTTGATCATGTCCTCGACATTCAAACCCAAATCTGCATAATTCATTCTCCAGATCACTCCGGTAACATCAGAGTTCAATGGGGTAGCACCATGACGTTCGTAGAAATCATTTACATTGGGACTAGTGAAATTCTGTGTGATCTTGAATACCTGCATGTAATCCTGAGAGGTACCATTCGCCATTTGAAAGATTATCCTTGGCAATAAAAATTCAGCCTTAGGTTCTTGAGGGTTTCCTGGATTCCTATTGATATCCAGGAATTTCTTACAGCCTGTCAAACTGATTAGCGCTACGCAAATTAGTAATATAAGCCTATATTCTCTTTTTGTATTCATAACAGTCTAATTATAATTTTAAAGTCAATCCAAAATTCATTGTTAATGGGCGACCTGTGGTAAAAAAGTCAATCCTATATCCACCCGCACCTCCTAAAGACGCATTATTGGCATTTGCCTCAGGATCTAAACCTGAATAATTGGTAAATAAAGCTACGTCGGTAAAAGTGGCAAACAGCCTGCCGTTTTGCAGAAAAGGCAATCGTTTGGTAATTGACTTAGAAAAGCGATAAGCCAGTGTAACATCCCTTAAACGAAGACTATTAATATTCTTCTCAAGGAACATCTCGGTAGAAATATTTGTAGTATAAAACAACGAATTATAAAATGGTGTAATTGCAATAGCATTGGGTGTAGGGTTATCTGTGTTTTCTAAGCCGTCTTTTAAAACGCCAGTAACAATCCGGGGCTCTTCTCTATCTAAAGTTTTAAGACTGATTCCCCGGGTATAGTTCCTATACTCAGTGCCGTTAAATACATCTCCACCAACACTTAAATCCCATAAAAACGAGAGGCTAAAATCTTTAAATCTAAAATTATTGACCATTCCCAGCGTAAATTTAGGTGCACGGTCTCCAATGTAGTTATAATCGCCATTTGTTGTTAGAGGTAATCCGGAAGCGGGATCAATCAATACCTGGCCTTTATTGTTTTTATCTAGAGAGACACCGCTTAGCGACATTGTACTTTTACCCGGAAATACAGCACTTCTTGCCCCAATAGCCCATGTATCTGAATCATACAATTCCGGCAATTCATCAGCGATGGAAAGCACAACACCTCTATTTCTGGCAAAATTGAAAATGATGTTCCAGTCAAAGTCCTGCTTTTGTATAGGTGTGCCCGTTAATTGGATTTCCACTCCCTGGTTGCGCACTTTCCCACCATTAAGCATCCTTAAAACATATCCTGTTGCGTAACTGGTACGTGGTTGAATAATTTGATCTTTACTAAGTAAATAATAATAGGTAAAATCAATCCCCAATCGGTCTTTAAAGAACTTTAGATCAAACCCTGTTTCATAATTATTTGTAGTTTCCGGTTTTAGTTTGCGGTTACCTCCGTAATAATCATACGCAAAACCTCCGCCGCTGGATGATCTTGGGGTCAGATTGGAGAGTATACCGTATGTCCTCCAGGGTTCTTTACCTGTAATACCTCCCGAAGCTCTTAATTTACCCCCCGAGATAAAATCAAGCTTTTTGAAAAAATCAAGATCAGTAAAATTAAAAGCCATACTGGCCGCCGGATACGCGAAATACGGTTCATTTGGCATTAAACGAGATGCACCGTCTACCCTTCCTGAAAGTGTCAGGTAAAGTAAAGACCTATACCCCAGTACAGCCTGTGCAAAAACGCCGACTTGTCTGTAGTTGTTAACGGCGTTACGAACTCTTTGTGTTGTCGGAAGTGTGTTGTTAATGTTATAAAAATCCGGGTCGTACATTTTTTCTCCCAACATCGAATTGGTATTGGTATAACTGTCAGAAATGTTACCGCCCAATACAAAATTCGCACTATAGTTGCCAAACTTATGATTCGATGAAATGGTTACCGATCCATTTAATGTCCTGCCCAATCGCTCAAAGGTACTTATTCTGCCTCCAGCCGGATCAGCCGCAGAACCAGATCCGGAATAAGACTGGGCATGAAATACCTTCATATTAGAAGTATTATAAATATCGGCACCAAGAATTGCGGTTACATTTAACCATTTCGCAAGGGTAAAACGAAAATTATTATTAAATATGAACCTATTGGTCTTGTCTTCTGCAGTATTTTTATATACAGTCCAAAAAGGATTATCAACCTCATTATAAATATTACCGACATTTAATTTCCTGTTTCCAAATTCGTCTATCCAGTTATTAATATCGTAATTAGGCGGCAACCGATAAAGACCCTCCAAAAAATTTGCATCTCCTTTCGTTGGCTTCTGGTGATCGATATTGATATAATTGAACGTTGTCGTCATTTTCATCCAGGGCGTAATCTGACCTTCAGAAGTTAGTCTCGTTGAAAACCTTGAGTAGGCTGTATTTGGTGTAGTCCCTTTATTGTTCAAAAATTGATTCGACCACCTGTAGGTAAATTTCTCCGAGCCTCCTTCAAATGAGAGATTATGTGTCTGTGAAAAAGAATGCTCGAAAAACTCATTTAAATTGTCATAAAACTTTGTGCCTTCTGCATAAGCCGGGCCATGGTAAAGTGTTGTGGTGCCACTATAAATGCCATTGGAACCTTGATTGTACTTCGTTTGCCTTTCCGGCATGTTTATCAGCGTCGATGTACTGAAGGTATTGCCGTAATTAATGGTCCCCCTACCGGCTTTAGCTTTTTTAGTTGTAATAAGTATTGCGCCGCTAGCACCTAAATTTCCATATAATGCCGTTGCCTCGGGGCCTTTCAATATAACATAACTTTCAATATCTGCAGGATTAACATCCCCCGCACGATTGGAATAATCTGAGTTACGGTTAGCTGCGCCACCAACCAGATCATTGGTTTGGTTAACAGTAGAGTTGTCTATCGGTAATCCATCAACAACAATAAGCGGGCTATTATCACCACTTACAGAAATAAATCCTCTTAAAACAATCTGAGCAGATGCACCAGGATCACCGCTGGTCGGATTGATAGACAATCCCGGAACACGGCCCTGCAAACCGCTGAAAAAGGACTCTCTTTGCGTCTGGGAAACCTCATCTCCACTCACTTTAGGCGTTGAGTAACCTAGTGATTTCGAATCCCGTTCAATTCCGTATGCAGTTACCACAACCTCATTTAACCCTTTTGAATCGGGGCTCAAAACAACGTTGATTATTGAATTACTTCCCACAGGTCTTTCCTGGGGGAGCAACCCAATGTAACTAAATACAAGGATGTCCCCTGCCTTAGTTTGAATTGTGTATGTACCAGTTGCATTTGTTTGGGTAGCCGTCTTTGTCCCTTTAATTAAAACAGAAGCTCCAGGGACAGGCAGTCCATCTTCAGATGAAGTTACTTTACCGGAAACGATAATTTGCTGTGCCATAGCATGTGACACCAACAAAAAAGCCCCCATGAATAACAGGAGTAATTTTTTTTCCATAATTGTCAATTTAGTTTAGTAATGTGGTGGTGATTTGGGTTGGTTTAGTTAGTTTTTAGTTTTTTGGCATGGTTTAGTTAATTGTTTTTTTAGTCCGAAAAACATCCGGACAGATAAGTTTTGTTAGTTTGATTGGTTAGTTGGTTGGTTTTTAGCGCCCGCAAATACCGCAATAACCTGCAGAAACGCAACGTTTTAGTAAAGATCATAATTTTTTTCCATAAAAAACAACAAAAAAGAAACTATTTTAAAATTTTCATGCTATTAATCTCGCACAAATACGCAAACTCCTGCATTTTGTTTTAATGATATTTTATTTACATTAGCTAAAAAATATTTTATGCTCAAAAAAGAAAGGCACGACTTTGTAATGCGCCAGATCAACTTACACAACCGTGTGCTGACATCTGACCTTGTTCAATTGCTCAATGTTTCTGAAGATACCATCCGGCGTGACCTTCAGGAACTGGCAGACAAAGGCCAGCTTTCTAAAGTACATGGTGGTGCGCTCTCAAAATCATATCAATCTTCTTTTGACGACAGTGAAGTTTATGCCAAGGATGCCAAAATTCTCATCGCGAAGAAAACCATTCCCTTAATAAAAGACGGAATGGTCATTTTAACTGGGGGTGGAACCTCTATTATAGAGCTGGTAAAACAACTCCCCGAAAATTTAAATGCAACCTTCTTTACCATCAGCCCCTTTGTAGCCATAGAACTGGCAAAATATCCCCGAGTAGAGGTGATCCTTATAGGTGGCTTATTTTCGAAAAACTCGCAGATAACTTATGGAGGGCATGTTATCAACCAGCTTTCAGAGATCAATGCCGACCTTTGCCTGCTGGGTACCAGTGCCATACACCCGTTGGACGGACTAACAGATACCGATTGGGAAATTAACCAACTGAAAAAGGCCATGTTCAGCTCTTCAAAAAGAGCCGCTATTCTGTGCATTTCTGAAAAACTGGATACTTCGTTAAGATTAAAAGTGGCTTCCCTGGATAATATAGATTACCTGGTTACAGAGCTGGATCCAGGAGCCGAAGAACTTAATGCTTATAGGGTAAAAACGCTACAGATATTATAAAAATTATTAAACTGACCTTGTTATGCATGGTCAGTTTAACCCCTCAAACAACCACTATCTCGCCCAGATACACACTCGTACTTACCATATCCCCTTCCACATTGGTATACTGCATCCAGGCGTGTACCCTATCACCTGCAAACCTTTTGGGCAATTGCAATACCGTTTCCTTATCCTGCCTGTTTGCCACATTTTGAAAGGTCACAAATTTCTCTTTCCGGGGATTATATATGATAAAGCTGGCCTTATCATTGGCATTGCTAAATACCGATTCCGGGCCGTTGTCCCACTTAATGCGCAATACAGCATTCACCAGCACCAGCACCTCCAGTATCCAGGATACCAATAGCTCGCCCCGGCTAAATATGGCCTTCTTAAAGTCAATGGTTACTTCCTCGCCGTTATCAATCAACGCTTCTTTTATATGATAGCTTACTGCCCTGTTCATCGCAGTTTTATAGCCTGTTAGTATCTGAAAGCCGATATTGATCAGTCCCAGTATGGGCCTTAACCAGCCTGTAATCACGCTAAACTTCAGGCGCTGGTGCTGCTGTTTCGCCGTAGGTGGTTTTGTAGTTTCCGGCAAGCTGCGTATATAATCTATACCTTTATAACTTGCACCTACCACATTGCCTATTTTGCCCTTAAAAGGCCCGTTTATTCCATTTTTATATCTTGCCATGTTAATCCTTTTTAGTGATGTTCCAGTAATATTCATCAATATTGTTCGCGTCCTTATTCAATTCCGGTAGCAGGTCTAGTAACAACCGCGCATTTTTATGGTCAACTGCCATTTCTAAACCATCTGTACAATTGTAATGCTGATAGGCTTCCTCTGCTTCAGTGGTCACTTCCTTCTTATTCAATACAAATTGCATGACACAATCAAACAAAATCAGCTCTATGGGCCAGTAATAGCAGTGCAGGTTATCTAAAATACTTTCGTAAGTACCATCACACTCCATTGTAAATGAATATTTATAGTAAGTATCCTCAGCCTGTTCATGAAAATCATCATCCAGAATCACCTCTTCCTTATCCAGGCCATTGATCAGTAAAAAAGTATTTTTAAATTCTGCTATCCTGTTTACCGAAAGCATCAGCTGTTTTATGGCCACATCCTCCAGGCAGTCCAGCAATTCCAATTCATCATCAATGCAAATCAGGCCCTCGCCCCTCATCCAGTTGTCCTCATCTGTACTGATCAGCGTCTTCAGGTCTTTCAGTTCGTTTTGCTGGGCCAGCATAAAACCATATCTCAATAGTTCCAGGGTAATCAGGTTCATTACATGAAGTATCGAACCTTCAACTTGTTTTTCTTCGTTCATTTTACTTTTTTTTTGATTTTAGCCAATCCTAAAGCATCGTCATTCTGAGTTTAGCTCAGGATCCCCGCCTTAGTCAAGCCAGTTCGCATAGCTATAAATTGTCCTTTTATGCCTTACCCGCCTATATACACCTTGCCCTTCCCGGCTCCCTTCAACACTTGTATTTCCTTCCAATGTTGTACACCAATCACCTTTTACCTGTTCCACTAACCCAACATGCGCCACCCTTTTCAGCTCCGGAAACCAGATCCCAAATACATCCGCAGGCTTTGGCTCTTTTACAATCCTTGAATGCGGAAACATAGCTGGCGACCAGGCCGTCCTGGGCTGGGCATAACCAGCTTTACCAAAAACAAAAGAAACATAACTGGCACACCATGGAGCTGGCACTTTAATCCCAGTATAGGCCAGATATTCAGCAACCCGCTTACCATCATTATTACCCCTCAGCTCTTTTACTCCTACCTCTGCCCGTGCAATACACAACACGTCATTGCGTTTTCCCGTCATCTCGACAGAGCGCAGCGACGAGAGATCTCTTGAACTATACCTAAGCAAGAGATCTCTCCCTGCGGTTCGAGATGACGGGGCGCCTACACCACTGCCGCCAAACACCCCAGCCCCACCAATACACATAAGGCAAACGATGCCCAGAAAAATGCGATTTGCTGCCATAACTCCATTTCTTTATAATGTAAAACCATACTTTCAATTCCCGGCAAACCAACCCTTTGCCAAAGCCTGTTCAATAACCACCAGCTCAGTTCCAGCAGCAGTAAAAAGGTAATTAAGCTCAGCACCACCATCAGCGGCACACTCTGGTTTATCCCTGCACTCATCTCGGCACTGCTAAACACATTCGTTATCACACTCCATAACAGCATCAGTACCACTACCAGGCGATGTTCTTTTTTAACCTCGTTTACAAGGTTTATGAGGTTCATACCCCAATATTTAATATTCAAATCTTTCATAATTTTTTGTTTTTAATTGATTTTGTTTTAATTCGTTCGTCATCCCGAACCAGTCGTCCTTAACACACCCCGTCCTTCCGAACGCAGTGAGGAATCTCTTGAACTATACCTAACCAAGAGATATCTTCTATCGTCGATATGACGCGCGTGAAGTACATTAAGAAAGTTAAAACAAGGGCGGTGCCGCGCACCGCCCCTTTAAATTAAAGCACAATAAACTCCCCTACATATACACTTTTACTCACCTGCTTACCATCAGCACTTACAAAAAACAGATACACCTGCACCTCGTCACCACTATACCCTGGTACCGGAAGCACATAAGCTTGGGCCGA
>NZ_JACHCW010000029.1:0-32658 GCF_014200825.1 Pedobacter sp. AK017 | reverse complement strand
CGTTGTCTGTCAACGCGCGCGGAGGGCCTTCCTCCATCGCCTTAAAAGCTTTTAAACTTTTTCTTTTGTTTAGTGCGTGGCACAGCATACATTTGTTAGGTTAGTTTGTTGATAATTATATGGTTTAAGAAGACGGTAAAATTTGATTAAAACTGACTTTTACGGGGACTGATTCCCTTCGGTTCCCGTAATTTTAGCTCAGCATTAATCTGGTTTAGGTTATTGCTGTACCATAATCCTCCTTCCTTCAGTTTTAAATTTTATTTTACTTGCTGCCTCAAGCATGGTCAGTACCTGCGACAGCGGCACATTGCGTGGTATTTCTCCATAAAACTCTTTATCTGGTACTGTAGCCATATCTACCTCTACATCATACCAGCGTGCAACCTGTCGCATGATGGTTTTCAGGTCAACGTTATAAAAAAGGAACAATCCATTCTTCCAGGCCACAATGCTCTCTGCATCAACTTCTTTTACTGAAATCGCAGTACCAGTATTAAGCGCTTGCTGATTGGGTTTGAGAATCACCGTAAAAGCTCTCGCCGCTGCGCTTGCCCCGGGATCACGAACAGCCACACTGCCTGCTACCAAAGTCGTCTTCGTAATCCCCTCATCCGCATAACTGTTAATGTTAAACTCCGTACCCAGTACCTCCACTTCCTGCCTGGCAGTTTTAACTACAAAAGGGTGCTTTTTATCCTTGGTAACTTCCAGGTAGGCTTCACCGCTCAGCTCAACTTCTCGATTAACTAACCCGGTAAAAGTTGATGGAAATTTCAGACTGCTGGAGGCGTTTAGCCATACTTTGGTGCCATCCGGCAAAATGATCTGGTAAGTACCTCCACGGGGGGTGCTGGCCGTCAGCATCATGTTAGGCCCGCTGATTTTAGATTCTGAACCAAGTTCAGGATGACGACCAGCTATTGCACTTCCGTCGCTATATTTTAAACTCGAAGCATCAACTACTACCCCCGTCTTTGCATCACTCAGCTCAATCGTCTTTCCATTAGCAAGGGTAAGGGTAGCGGTGTTTTTACCTGGAGCGATGTCCTTAACCAGATCTCCCCTCGCTGCGCTTCCCTCCGGATGACGCAGGTCAAACAAACCAGAATAACTGTAAAACCAAAGCCCGGCGCCCGCCAGCAACAGCACCGCTGCTACTACGCCAATCCTGGGCCACATCCGCCTGCTTTTAACCGGAGCCGGTTCTGTATGGCTATAGGTGTATAAAGGCAATACAGCGCCCAATCTTTCCATTTCAGCAGCTACTTCTTCTGCTGTTAAATCAAAAGCTTTTTCCGGATGGTACTGGTTGTAAAAAGTTTCTACAATGGCCTGCTCTTCCGCAGTGCAGGTGCCAGTCTTGTATCTGGCTAATAAGTTGATGGCGTTATGTTTTTGCATAAGATGATATGTTTCAAAATGATAGACAGTTCAGCTTCGGTCAGGGCGTAAATAAAATTGAAAATAATTTTAGAAGCTGTAGTTTTGTGAGAAATCACACCTGATCATACACTTTATTCAAAGTTAATCATACATATTTGAGGCAATAAATCAAATAATCGTCTTTTTAAGAAAGACGATTTATTAGATTTTGTCTTTTAAATAAAGATATTTATTTATATTTGTGTATGATGAAGGAAATAATTAAGGAGATTTTAATCCAAAACCAGGATAGGAATCTTTTCAGAGATCTAAGATCACGAAATACGGGAATATCGTTGGATCTGGAAAAAATACAAGCCATCATTGGTCCCCGGCGTGTAGGTAAGACATCAGTAATGCAGCTAGCCATTGAAGAATTAAAAACAGTCCGGGGAATATCTCCCGCTCAAATTATCTATTTCAACTTTGAGGATGAACGCATACAATTTGAACCTCATCAGCTCGATCTAATCTTGCAAGCATGGCAGGAACTCAATCCGGAAAATAAATTAGAAAATGCCTGGTTCTTTTTCGACGAAGTGCAAGCTGCGCCCGGTTGGGAGCGTTTTTTAAACAGAATCAACGAAACATGGTCTAAAAGGATATTCTTTACTGGCAGTAACAGTTCCGTATTGCATACCGAATTAAAATCTGTATTGAGGGGGCGTAGCATAGCTATTGAATTATTACCTCTTTCTTTTAAAGAATATTGTGAATTCAGCAATTTTAAACCTTCAGCATATGGAACCGGCAAAAGCCAAACTATAGCATTATTCCATAAATATTTAGTTCATGGAGGATATCCGGAAACAATTAATCTTCCTTCCAGGCAAATTGGTTTGTCCTATTTACAGGAGTATTATAACGCGATGTTGCTTCGCGACATTGTAGAATACAACAAGTTAAGTAATTATAACTATTTAAGAAGCTTATATCGGCAGGCCGCTTCCACTATAGGCAAAACTATTAGTAACCGAAGATTATACAATCAACTCAAATCACAACAATACAGCGTTGGGATAAATAGCATCTATGAAGCTATGGACATGGCAGAGCAAGCCTATCTCTTTAAAAGAATTAGCCGCTTTGATTATTCAGACAGCAAACGCGAGAAATCAGACAAAAAGGTTTATTGGCTCGACAACGGTTTGTTAAATGCCAACACCGCACAATATACGGGCAATAACGGTTTGTTATTGGAAAACCTTGTATTTAAGGAGCTTTATTTAAAATTTGGCAACATTTATACTCAAAATATTTATTATTATTCCGAACCATCCGGTGAATGTGATTTTGTAATCTATCCTGAAGGTGGAATTGCTTTGCCTGTGCAGGTAAGCTGGACACTCACTGATCCAGACACACGAAACAGGGAAATAAAAGGATTACTTAAAGCTGCCGCTTATTGCAAGGTTACCGAAGCCTGGATTATCACGCTCGATGAAGAAGAAGAATTGACCATTGATGGTGTACATATCAAAATCATCCCCGCCTGGAAATGGATGACAAAAGAATAAGGAATACAGCCAGATTATCATCCCCAGTTTAACCCTCAGTATTTTCAAAGCATTATTGATGTGCTTTTTTACCGTCTTTTCTGATAAACTGAGCTGCGCAGCGATCTCCTTATGGCTAAGCTGGCCTTTACGGCTCAGCTCAAATACCTCACGCATTTTAGGGCTCAGCTCGCTGATCTCTTTTTCAATTAACCGGAGCAGTTCATTTTCTCTTACCAAATGATCGGTAACCGGTTGTTGCCCCTGGTCCATAAATTTTTGAAAAGCCACTACATAATCCGAACGCACTTGTGTAAAGGAAGTATGGTTAAAAATCCGGTTCCGCACTGCCTGGTACAGGTATCCGCTTAAATGTCCGGTAAATACGATCTTTTCCCGTTTATCCCATAAACTGGCAAAAAGTTCCTGTAAAATATCATGCACATCTTCTTTGCTGCGCAGCCGCTTATAGGCATGCACATACAATGCCCCCTTATACCGGTGGTAAATCTCGGTGAAAGCCTGCTGGTCGCCCGATTGGAGCAGGGATACCAGTTTCTCATCAGTAAAATTAGGATAGCTTTCCATAAGCTGAATTTACGCAATGTTTTAACATAATGCCACAACTGTTTATTTTAACCAGGTTTGACGTTTGCTCTTGAGCATTAAGGGATTAATGGTATCAAAAAAATCTTTCCGGTAGTTTGGGCCCAGTGCAATACGGGCACCATTGCTCAGGTAAATAAAATTGGCCTGCAAGCTCACTACCGCATCAAGGTTGATGATAAAAGATTTATGAACACGCTTAAAACTGCCAGGGGGTAATATATCCTGCATTTCATAAATGGTAAGATACGTAAGGTAAGATTGTTCCTGCAAATGGATATGTACATAGTTAAGCGCACTTTCTACATAAATAATCTGCTCCTTTTTAATTTTTACAAATTTCCCTTTGCCTTCGCTTTGTATAAAAAAAACCGGTTGATCAATAGCATTCATAAAATCAGTTTTGGTAATGGTGTGGTGGTTTGCGTTATAGACAGTTCAGCAAAGCTTTGGGCGTAATAAAAAATAAAAAAATCTGCACAATACTCCCGTTCAGCTACCAAAAGCAACTCTTCATGTAATTTTTTATTTCAGGCTTTATGATGTTTTATTTTTATAGGCATTACAACTCATTTCAGCAGTTATGAAACTAAACATACACCAAGCCATCATTTTCAGAACACCCCAATTTCCATTAACCGCAACACTGGCAGAAAGCTGGGATGAGCTCAAAGCCTCTATTGCAGTCTCCTCAACCGATTTTTACGCGCAGATCAAAGATTTCAGCGCAGCTGATCTGCATACCCTGCCAGAAAAAATACAGCATACCCTTTGGAAATACTTTAACCGGGCCAAATACCGTTCCACACCTTATGGTACCTTTTCCGGTGTTGGCATGATAGATACTACTCAGGCAGAAAACGCTGAACAGATAATTATTGAAGACCAACAGATCGTCCATAAATTTGCAGACTGGCCGGAAAAAGACAAGATCAGCTTTCCCATTAAGGCTTTATTTGAAAAAGATTGTGCTTTATACACCAACAGTAGCTTTTATAGTGTACAAAACATCATACGCTTCATCGCTTTTGATAATAAAACTTTCGAATTGGTTGATATAGACCATAATGAATTTGCATTAAAAGTGCTCAAAGCCTGCACAAAACCAATAAAGCTGAGCCAGCTGGTCAGCTTATTAAACATCCATGCTGTCGACCTGAACAACTTTTATGATTTTCTGGCAGACCTCATTGACCTGCAGTTGTTGTTTACAGCTCAATCTCCAAACATCATAGGCCAGGATTACTTTCAGCGTATTGATTTTCCAATTATATCAGAAATGCCTTTGTACCTTTTAACTGAAAGAAAAGCAATTGCAGGTAATATTAACACCTCGATTTTCAAAGAGTTACCATCTCTTTGTAAACAGCTACCTGCACTATTCCCGGCTCTTGACGGTTCTTTGAGTAATTTTATTACCCGCTTTACCAAAAAATTTGATCTGTCTGAAGTCCCTTTAATGGTTGCGCTAGATCCCGAGCTGGGTATAGGATACGATGAACTGGAACAGAGTCAAGCCGCCGACCCATTTGTAGCTGAATTTGCCTCCCGCAGCAAAAAGAAAGATGAAAACGCTGGTGATTTATTTAAAAAATTCATGCATTTAAACACCCAAACTGAACAGGGTCTTAAAATTGTACAAGTAGATGGATATTTGGATGGTGTTTCGGATGGTATCGTTGAAAATAAAATGCCCTTACCCAATTCTTTTAATGCCATGGTGTCTGTTGCCGATGATCTGGTTATTGTTGAATATTTAGGCGGGGCTACGGCCAATTCATTAACCGGTAGGTTCACCATGGCCAATACCGATATACACAACCATGCCAAAGCAATTGCAGCAATGGAACAAGCGGCCAATCCCGATGTGCTGTTTTTCGATATTGCTTATGTGATTGGTGGCAAAATAGACAATGTGAACCGCAGAAAAGCCATTTATGATTATCAATTGAGTATCCTTAACTACGATACTTCCCTCCAGCCGCTCCTGTTAAATGACTTGTTCATTTCTGTTGTACAGGGAGATCTGATCCTGCGTTCCAAACGATTAAACAAAAGACTGATTCCAAAAATGGCCTCGGCCTATAACTATACGAGATCAGACCTTTCCGTATTCCGGTTTCTTTGCGACCTGCAAAACCAGGGCATACACCCAAATCTAAACTTTAGCATCAGTTCAGTCCTGCCAAATCTTACACGTTATCCACGAATCCAATATAAAAACATTGTACTTTCTTTAGCCAAATGGAGTATTGAACTAAAAGAGCTGCTTAAAAGTGTTCAGGACTTATCGCTATCCAGCTGCCGCCGATACTTAAAGGAGCTTGGAATAGAAAAGCATTTTAAAACCGGCATGGCCGACCAGACCTTATGCTTTGATATGGAGCAGGATGATGACATCAATGCCTTCATCCAAATGCTACAAAAACAAAAATCCTTGCAGGTGGAAGAAGCATTACTGCCTACAAACAGCTGCATTAAAGAGACGAACGGAAACGCGCACACAGGGCAGTTTGTATTGAGCCTTACGCACAATCAGGAAATATACAGGGGCATTTCAAGTCCAAATTCCTGGCAGCCTTACCCGCCAGTACAAGCTGTTTTTCCTCCGGGCAGCGAATGGCTCTACTTCGAAATCTATTGCCATCCCCAACGTGCAGACCAGCTGCTTTCAGAAAAGATCAGCACTTACCTCCAAACCAACGGTAGCCTTATCAAAAAATGGTTCTTTATCCGATATACTGAAAATGGTCCGCACCTTCGCCTGCGGCTGGAACTCAACCAATCCGCAGACGGCCAACGGCTAATCACATCTCTCAGCAATGCCCTAAAAACCGAACTGGAACAAGGGCTGGTAGCCGACCTGCAGCTCAAAAGCTATAAGCGCGAAATGGAACGCTATGGTGCGGATATGATAGAACTTGTTGAGTCACATTTTTGTGCCGATAGTCAGCACATATTTACCCTACTCCAAAATATGCCGTCAGTCATTGAAAAATATGCTCTTTGTAGCGCTCTGGTATCCGGAATCCAGGAAGCCGCAGTATTTGACAACAATACTTTCCGGTCTTTTACAGAAAGGATTTCCGGCATCTTTAATCAGGAGCATACACTGGAACCAGCAGATTTTAAAAAACTAAACAACCAATACCAGGAATACAGAAAGGCAGAACAATTCATATTCAACGCAGTACAACAACACACGTTCAATAAGTTCCTTAGCTCATTCATCAGCGTATTGAATGCCTGCCCTCCGTCCCGTAAGCTAAATCTATTCGCAGACCTGCTGCATATGCATGTAAACCGGCTGTTTAACCAGGACCAGCGTACACATGAAATGGTAATGTATTATTTCCTCACTAAAGACCTGTTAAGGCAAAAAGCGATGGAAACAGCACACCGGACTGTTCTTCATTGCCCGTAAGCAGTGGACATCAGACAGTGGATGTGACTTCTGCCACCGATTGTATCGGCAATGCGACTTTGTGCTGTTACCAGCCAGGCACTGCAAATGTAGTTGACAGGAAAGAGGAGTAGTACCAAATTGTGTTGAATATAGGTGAGGGCATAGAATTTGTATGCCCTCGCCTTTTTTACTTTCTATCTCTTATTATAATCATTTCCAGTTCGCGCTCCACTAGTTGAAACTCCAATCCATATTTTTTCAGGCTCTTATTCATTGAAATTGGATCTTTTAAATCTCCATCGACCTCGATATCTACTAAATCATTTTCATAGCCACTTTCATTAATAATCGGAACAGGCGACTGCTGCATATAGAACATCAGCAGGTTCCTGAACCATAGCTTGAAGGACCAGTTCTTCATTTTTACATAATCTTTATTGGTGCTCCAATCGATGTATGGTTTAGCATTTGATTTATTACGAATATCCTGATTGCTGATCTTCATTAATGCAAAACACTTGACCTTTCTTTTGCCTATTAGTCCTTCTATTCCAAGCTTGTTTCCAAAGTACCGATTGAGGTCTTCTAACATATAATCATTTCCCATCAGAGAATCCTTTGCCGGAATGATCTGTTGATAGGTATAACCTCGTAGACTGTCGGGAAGCAGCCTGTACTTTTGCTTCTGTGCTGGGCTAAATGATGGTAGGGAGAAATAGGTAGAGTCCTTCACTTCTAGCTGAACCCGTGAGATTAAACGTTCCGAATAATCACCTTGGTATTGGTAAACAATCCCCTTCTCTCTCATCAGTGCCAACTGGTACATATATACTGGCGCCCAATTTATCACCGTTCTTATTATTCGTCCATTGTCAATCACCTGTGTATTGCGATCCCCGGCACCATCGATGTAACCGGTAAGCATTGACTGGTACTGTATCTGCTTCCCATCGGGCATATATGTGTCTCCGAAGTAACCCGCATACAATGGTTTGTTGTATCTCTTTTCCAGAATATCGGCCGTTTTCTGTTTTATGGATGAATATTTTGCCTCTATTGCGGATCTTATATTCTCCTCTGTTGTTTGGCGGTGATCTGTTATTGCCACTACCTTTCCACCGCCATCTATCCAGACCTTTTGTCCCATTATCCGAAATGGAAAATATTTGCTTAGTGTGGAATCACGGGTCACATAAAAGAGTTTCGATCCATTGAAATTATGATTCTGCCTTATGAATGCCGCTACAGGCTCGGTAGCCTGGTTCGTAACAGGGATAATCACAACGTTCTCTCCAAATTTGTTTTGAAGAGAATCCAGCTTTGGGATGCCCTCAATACAGGATGCACACCATGTAGCCCAAAAGTCCAGCACTACCAATTTGCCTTTAAAATCCGAAAGGTACACAGGATTTTTAGAACCATTTTTGGTGACTATATCTGAGAATAGAAAATCCGGACATTGTTGTCCAACCTTTAAGGGCTGTATTTCTGTTTTTTTTTGTGCGATTGCACTCACTGTACTTAAACTAAATAATAGCAGCAGTGAAAAGTATCTATTTATTGATTTCATTTTTTGTTTCTATAATTATTGATTTCCGGAGCACGCAAGTGCAGGCCTCCTTCAAATGGACTGTTTATTGATAACCTGGATTTTGGGATAGATTTGGGTTTCTTTGGATGTCAGAAATGGGAATCGGATACAGTGCTGCTGTTGATTTCCAAACCGCTGGCCGCTCGCTCCCGAGTACAGCATCCACTCTGCCAGTTCGTTTCAGGTCGAACCATCTATGTGCATATTCAGCAAACAGTTCCACTCGGCGCTCCTTCAGTACGATGTCCAGACAAGAAGCCTGAGAGGTTGGCGTGGACAAACCCGTAGACAAACCACCATGTATAAGACGCAGGGTGTTAATGTCTGCTATTGCGCTGGAATAATTATCCATCATTGCATTGGCTTCCGCCCGTATCAGGTATTGCTCGGCCAGACGAAGCGGTGTTTCAAAATCATTGAGTACTGTTGTGCTCGTTGAATTTATCTTCGATGGTACTTCGTATGCGCTGCCTAGTACAGTCTTTGTCCGGACATAGAATTTTCGTCTTTTGTCACCAGTCTCAAACGAGCCTAGTAGCGCACTTGAACAGGCCGTTACGAGTCCTGTGGAGATAAAATATGTTGGCAATGAGAACGGTTCTCCGCTGTAGCGGTCAATCTGCCAGATTGCTTCTGTATTATTTTTGCTCCATATCCCACTTGCAGGATCTAACAGGACATAATCGGAACCTACGACAGCAGACGCTTCACTGGCCGCTTTGGCCCAGCTCCTGGTATAAAGATATGCCCTTGCAAGTAACGCGGTGGCAGCCATTCTGTTTACACGCGTCTTATTGCCTCCATTCCAGATGTATCCTGTCGGAAGTTTACTTTGAGCGTCAAGAAGATCAGTTATGATCTGATTATAGACCTGCTCTGCCGTATTCCTTCTGGCAACTAGGGCGATCTCAACATCAGTGGATGTAATCAGTGGGACATCGCCAAAAAAGTTTACAAGGTAAAAGTAGGCATACGCCCTAAAAAACTTGGCTTCACCAATGAATTGTGTCCGCTTGGATACGGTCGTACCGGTACTTCTTTCAAGGTTCTCGATTGCGCTGTTGGCCCTATAGATCATCGAATAAAATGAACTCCAAGGTATATTTCCTGCGTTTGCCGGGATCGTGTAGGTGCCATAGACTGCTACCGTTGAGGTGGTAGAATAGAAATCGACGTCATTACCCGAAATGGAAGCGAATGCATTTAGGGAAAGTGTCACATCCTTGTTTCCCCTGTAGATACCAAGGATTGCAGAATTCGCCGTCGCGTCGCTTTCAAAAACTTTCTCGGTAAGCAACTGATCTTTTAGCTCTTTTATTTCTACAAATTTCTTACAGCCCTGTAGCACAAGGACGGTGATAAGGAGCATCAATGAGATGGCCTTGCATACCCATTTATGATATCCACAGTAATGGGCCGATTTTATTAGATCATATATGTTCATTTCTTTGCTAAGATTAGGTCCCTATAGGGAGCATTGTAAACCAAATGTGATTGTTCTCAGTGTTGGAACGGAAGTCCCCTGGAAACTACTCGCTGACATTTCCGGATCGTAACCGACAAAACTTGTCTTCGTCCATAAATTCTGGCCCTGCGCATAAAACCTCATGGTTGAGAACTTTAACCGTTTTAATATGCTTTGTGGTATATCATAGGAAAGGGAAACATTCTTCAACCTGAGAAAAGAAGCGTCTCCGAAACCTGCATTAGATTGTCTGTACCTTTCATCAATAGAAGTGCTATGGACTGGCTTCGGGTTCTGAGTTTGATCTCCGGGTTGTTTCCAATAACTGCTGAAATTTGTCCATCCATTTAATAGCCCACCACCCTTATTAGAGGCGTTGAAGGTTGAAAATAGATTGTAACCCTGTTGTCGGGTGTATTGGAAAAATACATCCAGCTGAAACCCTTTAACGAAGAAAGTGTTACTTAAACCTGCATACCACTTTGGATCTGTTTGTCCGGAAATCACGTAGTCTCCGCCTTGCCCGTTATAACTACTTCGGGAAGAGTAGATATCATCTCCATTAACGTCCTGATACAGCCCTACACCTGTCTGTGGATCAACACCTTGAAAATTGTACTGTTGTACTATGTTTAACGATCTGCCTATAACATAGTTGTTTGCGTAAGGAGAGCTTTCGATGTCAGGATACTCAAGTAACTTGTTCCTGGGTACAGTTAAGTTGAAGGAGGACTCCCAGATCAGTTTGTCACTTGTGATCGGCTTGACATTGAGTTCAAACTCCCAGCCCGTATTCTCCACGAGTGCGGGGAGATTGGCAGTATAACCGGCAAACCCCGTAATCGATGGCAAAGGGTATGAGACCAGTTGGTTTCCCGAACGATTGCGATACCAAGCAGTGCTGAACAAAATCCTATCTGAAAATAGCCCGAGATCAAGTGCCATTTCCAGTTTTTTGTTTACTTCCCAACTATAGTCATTATTGGCAATTCGTGTTGGAACGATCGCCAGGTTCTCCCCATACCTCAAGGTGCTTGAATACGTCGAAAGGTATTGGTAATCCGAAGTGCCATCATTGCCGGTCGTTCCCCAACTGCCACGCAGCTTTCCATAAGACAACCATAACGGAAGATTTTGTTTGACGAATGATTCTTTAGAAAATATCCAGGCTGCTCCGATACTTCCAAAGTTCCCAAATTTCTTGCCATTTCCAAAGCGTGTTGAACCATCCCTTCTAAATGTCCCGTTCACTATGTATTTATCTGAAAGGTTGTACGTTGCCCTGCCGAATAATGAAACGTATTTATACTCTGAATTGATGCCGGAAGAGCTGGTCGGGGTCCCAAAGCCTGGGTTTTCCAAGAGTAAGTCGCTGCTATAGTTTGAAACGGTTAAGGAAACTTGCTTTGAGTCACTTTTCTGAAGGGTAGCACCAGTTAAAATATGCAAATTACCCTTTCCGATAACTTTCTTGAAACTGATCTGTGGCTCCCAAAGAAAAGATTGATTAAAAGCATTGGTAAATATCGAACTGCCCAATGGGTTGGTAGATGCAGGATCTTTAGCTGCTGAAGGAGTTATACTGCTACCGTCAATTCCCATTCTGTTATACCCTAGACTACTTTTAAAATCCAAGCCTGGCAGTATAGTATATTGCAGTACCAAGTTACTATTGATATTATAAATCCCATTCCGCTCGTATGCTTGTGAGGCAGCAACATAATTTATGCTCGACCAGTTATAAGTACCATTCTGGTTATATAGTGGATAATTAGGCGGCAATTCTAAAAAAGAAGCAAGATTTTGACCAAAGAACTTTGAATAGCTGTTACTGCTTGTATAGAACGAATTGAAATGCAATTGGAATTTCTGGTCTATCGAGCGATGGGATACATTTAAATGGACGTTTGCCCTGCTGAAGTCTTCTTCATCCGATCTTACTGTATTCTCTGTATGATAATTTCCGTTCAATAAGAAGGTTGTTTGCACGGAACCACCACTAATACTGGCAGTGACATCCGTATTCCGCGCCGTGTTAGCCAGGTAGAAATCCTGCAAATTATTATCCGTATCCTGATCCCATACCAGAAGGTCTGGCGCATTTACCGTTGTTGGCGTAACTCCACTGTTGGCAAAAGCATCTCTACGTACCTGCAGGTATTGTGCCGTAGTCATAAACTCCACGCTCCTGCTTGGATTGCTAAAGCCTGTGCGAACATCTGCACTGAATTGTGTTTTCCCCGATTTTCCCTTTTTAGTGGTAATTAAAATTACACCATTAGAAGCCCGGCTGCCATATATGGCGGTAGCGTCTGCGTCCTTTAATACGGAAATGGACTCTATATCATATGGGCTTAAACTATTGAGGGGACTGATCGTATTTTGATACGAGGTGCCTGTTAAGTTGTTAAACGGAACCCCATCTACGATATACAATGGCTCATTGCTGCTTAATATACTATTCCGCCCACGTATCTGTACATTCATTGTAGACTGAGGTAACCCCGAAGTCTGGGTGATCTGTAAACCTGCGACACGTCCGATCAATGCTTGCAAGGGATTAGAGACAGGTTGCTTCGCAATTGTTTCAGAATTCATCACGCTAACATTTCCTGTAGCAAGTCGTTTGGTCGTTGTTCCGTAGCCTATAACCTGTACCTGGTCGAGCTGCCCGGTACTTTCCAGCATGGTAATGTTAATCACATTCCGACCTTGTACCGCAACCTCCTGCGGTTCATAGCCCACAAAACTGAATATTAAAACTCCATTGTCGGCAGCCTTAATGCTATAGTCACCGTTGCTATTGGTTACTGTGCTAATATTGCTGCCTTTTACCGTAACATTTACACCGCTTAGCGCACGTCCCGCCGAATCCACCACAATTCCCCGCACATCAATAACAGCCCAGCGATCAGCCAGGCGATCCAGAAAGGAAGGCTCTTTCTCTGAAACAGTTATTGATTTCAGGTTAATGTTATAGTCAAGTGGCTGATTGGCAAATATTTTTGCCAAAACCTCTTCTACATCCAGGTTCTTTACTTCAATACTAACCGGATTGGCATTTTTCAAGGTTGCTGTAGTAAATACAAAAAGGTTGCTGTAGTAAATACAAAATCGTATCCGCTTTGTATTCTTATTTCCTTAAGCACCTTACTTAAAGCTGAATTTTTCTCAGACAGCGTTATTTTCTGGGCAAAGGAACTTGCACTAACCTGCATTATCGCAGCAATTAATATTACGGTGGTAAGTCGCATAATGAGCAGGAATTGATGGATATACCGAAAGGGTATACCCTGTTTTTTGGTAAAAGTTTGATACATTTGTTCTGGTTGTTAAGTTGATACGAATCGAATTTTATTAACGTAATGCCACTTTTAAACCGGGAGTCTGATCACTCCTGGTTTTTTTGTGCAATGCGTTGGTCTTTGAAATCATTGTGAGCGCTATTTCATCACGGTCACCGTCCTCCCTTCTATTTTAAAATGAACTCCTTTTGTTTGCTCCAACAGGGTTAAAACCGCGCTGATATTTTTAAACCTGGAAATTTCTCCTATAAAACCACTTTTAGGTAAATTCCCCTGGTAAACCACATCTACATTATACCATCGTGCCAGCTTACGCATAATGCTTTCAATCTTTTCATCTTTAAATACAAAATCTCCGCTTTTCCAGGCAATTGCTTCTGTAGGGTCTATTGCTAGTACTTTGAATGGCCCGCTGTTGGCGGTTAATACCGCTTGTTGGTTAGGCCGGAGGGTTACATCAAATCCACCAGCCTGTGCTGAACTTGTTTCAGTATCGATGCGCTTCCCCCGGGATAACGAGACGCGTACACTTCCTTCCAACAAAGTTGTCTTAATTACAGCTTCATCGTTATACGCACTAATGTTAAAATGTGTGCCCAATACTTCCACTTCCTGTCCTTTGCTTGCCACAATAAACTTGCGCTTTGCATCTTTGGCAACTTCCAGATAGGCCTCGCCGCTCAGCTCAACTTCTCTGCTAATTAACCCGTTAAAAGTTGATGGAAATTTCAAACTGCTTGCGGCGTTTAGCCATACTTTGGTGCCATCCGGCAATGTGATTTGGTAGGTTCCCCCACGCGGGGTACTTACTGTTAGTATTTGCGTCTTACCATCATTGCCACCCTGCCCGTTATTTCGACCGTATGGGAGAGGCCTCTTGTCTGTGCTATTCAAGAGGTGTTCTCTCGCAACCTGTCCCGAACGAAGAGAGGGATCTGCGATGACTACCGTATTATCATTATATCTTAAATACTCCCCAACAACAACCCCTGTCTTCGCTTCATTAAGGTTAATGGCTTTGCCGTTGGCCAGGGTTAATGTTGCAGTATTTTTACCGGGAGCAATGTCGTTCTTATACGCCACCTTATCCTGAACTTGTTTCAGTACCCCGCGCCCGCTATTAAAAAACCAAACCCCAAATACAATCGCTGTTACTGCAGCGGCAATACCAACAATACGTGGCCATAAGGTTTTTCGGATTACCTGGTCTTCTTTAAATAATATTTCGCTTACATTAGCCCAGGCTGCATCCGTATTTATCTGCTGGTATCTTTTAACAGACGCTTTAAGCCTTTCTGTCTGGATAACATTTTCAAAAATCGTTTTATTTTGTTCACTTTCATCAAGCCAGTCTCTAAGTGAAGCAGGCATGATCTTTTCCTCATCTGCTACATAGGCTGCAATGAGTTCTGCTATTTGATAGTATTTATTTAAATCTGTCATACCCCTGCTTGTAATGGTAAAACGAACTCAAAATCAACAGGGATGATAACAATATTAAATTTATTTTATCAAATGGTTATGATACAATAAAAGTAAGATGAGCATGGCATCGCCCAGGCTAAGCCGCAAACTGGCCAGTGCCCTTTGCTTATGCGTTTTAACCGTATTTACAGATATATCAAGACGTTCGGCAATTTCATCATTCTTTAAGCCCCCTAAGCTCATTTTAAACACATTTCTGCCCTGCTCCGGCAAAGCCTCAATAGCATCATTAATCAGTTTGGTAGTCTCGGCGGTAATTAAGGGCTCAATAAAACCGCTTTCCAGCAATTGCTGCTGATGCGCGGCATGCGCTTCATACTTATCAGCTATCTGGTTGCGCCGCAATTTATCCAGACAGGCATTTTTAACACTGGTGTAGATAAAGCTTTTTATTGCCGGTTGGGCACGGAAAGTGTCATTTCGGTTCCAGAGCTTGATAAAGGTATCCTGCACAATATCTTCAGCCTCTTGTACCTGACCGATCAGTATACCCTCGGCAAACATTACTGCCGCACGGAAATAACTTTCAAAAATAAAGCGGAAAGCAAATTGATGATGAGCGTTAAATTCACGGACCAGCAGATCAGCATCTGCATGGTATAGCGCTTTACTGTTCTGATAAGCTTGCGAATTGTTCATAAGTATTAACCGGCCCCTTTTAATATAAATATACCTAATGATTCTGCAAGTTTATATATTTAAACTCATAATGAGGACAACGAAATTGTTTTTGGTGTTATCTTAATAGTCCACTTTAGAGAGGATAATCACATTAAAGACAACCGGGCTTAGCGGAACATCATTTTTACCGGTGATTACCGAATTGATCACATCTGCGATTTCCAGGCCCTCAGTAATTTCACCAAATACAGTATAATCTCCATCCAAATGCGGTACCCCTCCTATTGTTTTATAAACCTCACGCTGGGCTGCTGGAATTTTTCTGCCCTTCTTTTGTTCAATAACATCCATTTGGGCATCAGTCAGTTTCTTACCTGTAACCAGGTAAATCTGCGAAATGTAAGATCCCTTCTCGGGATTGCCGTCCCGTCCGGCACCCAATGCTCCACGTTTATGAAACAGGTTCGGTTTGATCTCTGCAGGTAACCGGGTTACAAGTCTTTTGGGATGACGCTTTTCTCTGTTTAATATGGTATCGTCCAGTTCCCCGCCCTGACTAACAAAATCCTTTATCACACGGTTAAATTCAGCGTTTTTATACAAACCTTGTTTTACAATGCTCAAAAACATATCCCGGTGTGCAGGCGTTTCATCATACAGCATAATAGTAATGTCCCCTTTATTGGTAACAAAGCGAACAGATACAGATTGCGCAAATGCGGTTTGCACCGTAAATAATAGCGACGAGATCAATACAAATAATTTAAATTCGCTAATTTTCATGTTAGTTTTTTAAGTACGTTCCCAACCAAAGATAAGGTGTTTAACACACATTCCCCTCTCTGACCAGAACCCAGCACTTCACGTTTCTTTTTCAATTATGCCATCAATACCCAAAACCCTTACATCCTTTGTCTTATTCTATAGATGAAAAGCCTTATTTATTATAGCAGGCTATTATTCTGCTCTTATTGCGAAACACATCACTTAACTTTAAACAATGAAAAAGATCAAAATAACCTTTGCAATCGCCACATTACTTTGTGCGCTGGGCACTACTTATGCAGCAAACCAAAAAGCTGCCGAGACAAACAACTGTTCAACAGAGATTTCAGGCTTTACTGTAAATTATGACCGCGCCAATTGCGATCATACAGACAACATCTGCTGTTATGACGTAACAGCCCAGCCGCTCGCACTGGGCGAAAGGACGCTTTAATCCTTCGCATAACATTGGCCGAGACGTGAAGTTGACTAGCCCAAACTCTTGTTGCGGGCTAGTCAACTAATTTTAAACTAAACAGACTGATTACAAATTTCTTAGCCTGTTTGAAAATTATAAGTCCCTTATCACAACCATATCTATATCACGATCTTCTAATTCTAAGGTTAATCCCACTGTTTTAAAACCAGCCCTCATTTGGTCCATATTTTTCATGTCTGCTTCAAAGGTGAAATCTATTTTCTCATTCATACTTAATCCGGTTTCATCAATAATAGGGTGGGTTTCCCTACCATTAAAATTAAAGATCCACCAAAACGTTACAAACCGGCTTATTGGTGTATTTACTACTTTGACAAAGGGTGATTTTTGTTTTCCATCAAAGTAAGGATTTCCTCCTTTTGTCAGTAATAGTTTTTTACTTTTTTTATTACTTAATTTTAGCACCCAACAGGTCATTCGGACTTTTTCAAGTCCTGCTTTTATTTTTAGGAGCTTTCCGAAATTATGGTTCAGGTCTTCAAGCATAGTTTGCTTTACTGTTAGCGAATCTTCAGCGGGCGCGACCAATTCATAGGTGAAGTATTTTCTATCATCGGGAACCTTTTTCCAGCTTTCCTCAGTTCTGCCGGACCAATAGAATAATGAGGAATCTTTGGCCTTCCATAATACGCGATCATAAAATGTTAGACAATAATTATCTATATCAAAGCTCTTTTCCCCGATCTTGGCTTGATGAACTAAAGCTGATGAATAAAGCGCTGATATTGAAATATTAAAGCCACCAACGATGATTGGTTGACTTTGATTCGTTCGATAGGAGTAATTTCCCCATGCAGGCATTCCATCCATCTTCCCTGTTAAAAAGGTGCGGCTATATTGTATCATGTTAGGATCGAGCTGGTAGCTGCCTAAACCACCGCTTAACATGGGAACATGGGTATTGTAATCGGTGATATCTTTTTTTACAGGTGCATCCAGGGAACCAGTGGTCAGTATGCGCTCAATATTTTTCTTGTTGACATACTCTGACCTGGTAATGCCTACAACCTTTCCTTTTCCATCAATCCATATAACATGTGGAATGCTGCCATGAGGAAAATATGCTTTGGTAATTTTATCTGAAGTTGCTGTTGGAAGGTTCAGTGTATCGAGCTTACTTAATTTAAAAAAGTCATTAACAGTTTTACGATCTTCTGTGGTGGTTTGTACAACTCTAATCTGGTCCTTAAATTCCTTCTGCAATTCCGCCAAATGTGGCATATTGTTAATGCAAGGTCCGCAATAGGTGCCCCAGAAATCGATCAGTACAAGCTTACCTTTTAGCTCAGAAAGTTTAAGGTTAGGCTGGGGCCAGTTTAACATGTTTTTAAATTCAATATCCGGGCATTGATCTCCTACCTTAATTTCAGTGGGATTCCCGGACGCGATGTTTGCAGGGGCCTGGGCTACAGTGCTGCTGATCCTGCCGGCAAATACAGCCAGCAGGATTAATATTTTATATTCAGTTTTCATATCGTTTTGATAATAGTGTAATCAGCTCCTGTATTCAGGAGCTGATTAAGATTATAGTTTTTCTATTGGGGATATCCGGGGTTCTGTTTGAGGTTGTTATTTTTTAGAATGTCCGATAGTGGGATAGGCCATAATGCAGCAGTGCCTTTCCATTTGCCAGGCTTCTCAACAGACATTACAGCATCCACAGTCCCTGTTCTTTTTAAGTCAAACCACCTATGCGCCTCTTCTGTAAATAATTCCACTCGGCGCTCATGCATGATGACCTGCATTGCAGCTTGTTGGTTGGCAGGTATGCCTAATGGTGTATTTAAACCACCATGCTTTTGCCTCAAAAGGTTCACATCATTTATTGCCGCCTCAAAATCATTTTGCATGGCCTTTGCCTCAGCCCGGATCAGGTATTGCTCAGCCAGTCGAAAGAGCATATAATATTCTGGTGGATTAACGGAAGAGGTAGTATACTTGTAGGGATAATTATAGGTAGTTCCTGAATAAAGAAATGTTTTCGTCCATATCGATTTACGCTGATCCCCGATCTCGAAAGCGCCGATCAAAGAATTGGTGCAAACCGTTCCCGGTACTCCCGAACTTGGCAGGTAGCTTATAGCCTCATAAATAAACTGAGCCGAATTTATGGCTAGCTGCAAAATTGTCTCAGAGCTGTTTTTTTTGAACACATCCGCTGTTTGAGATAACACGAAAGCATTGCTTTTAATAACATCATCGGCATATTTTAAAGCATTTACCCAATCCTTTTGATAAAGGTATACCCGTGCAAGCATCGCCTTAACTACCCATTGGTTAGCGCGTATCCTTTCTCCTCCGGCGTAGGAATTTACTGTACTTAGTTGTGTCTGTGCATCCAGCAAATCCGATATGATTTGAGAGTAGACGACAGCAACATTTGTTCTTGGCGCTTTTGCAGATGCATTGACATCGGTCGAAATGATTAACGGCACATCGCCATAAAGATTTACCAGGTAGAAATTGCATAGCGCCCGCATAAACTTAGCTTCCCCTAAAAGCGGATTTCTTTTTGTATCTGTTAAACTACTCTTAGCCAGCCCTTCAATAGCATCGTTACATTGATAGATGATCTTATAAATTCCATCCCAGGGTAAAGGATCGGTCGGGAGTAGATTATTATTATAAAAGTTGTCTCCGACACTGTTATAACGGACTACTTCATCCGCGCTTAATCCTGCTAAATAGCCCAGGCTATTGCTTGTAAATGTTTGATTCGCAGAAGTATATATTCCGGCTATCGCATTGTTCGCTGTAGCCTCGCTATTAAATACCTGTGTGCTTAATAGTTTGTCATTTAATTGATCTACAGTAACAAATTTCTTGCATCCGGATACCCACGCTAATAAGGCTAATACTCCCAATAGAGAAGCTAAAGGGCGAACTATCCTGCCAAACTTTAAGGCGCGGTATTTTTGTTTAAGATTTTTCATAATTCTCTTGTCTAAAATGTACATTGAATCCCTGCTGCCCACTGTCTTAATAATGGAACAACCAACGCTGGGACATTAGCGTTCTCTGGATCATATCCCTTTAGTTTGGTTACAGTCAGAATGTTTTGGCCCTGCACAAAAACTTTGCAGTCACCGAGCTTTAATGCTGACAATGTGCTTTGCGGAAGATGGTATGCAAGAGACAGAGTTTTTAACCTTAAAAATGACGCATCACTGATCCCGATATCGGAAGAATTGAATCTGCCTTGTAGCGAGGTTGAATTTGCTAACGGTTTTTGAATGACATCAATATCACCTGCTTGTTTCCAATAATTCAGCGCATCAGTCCAAACATTTGTCGCGTTAGATCCACTGCCGAAATTGCCCATACGCTTGTAAGTATTATAACCCTGCTGTTTAGTATAGAGAAAGAAACAATCCAACTGGAAGTTTTTATATTTTATGGTATTGTTGAATCCTCCATACCAGTCAGGCGCTGTTTTTCCCACGATGATGTAATCTCCGCCCCGATTATTATAAAAAGAAGAACTTACTATATTACCGTCTCCATTTACATCTAGTACGGTTGGGTTTCCGTTCGCAGGATCGGTGCCGGTGTAATGAAATGCCTGTATGATGCTCAAAGGTTCGCCGATAACATAACTATCAGCATAGCTGCTTTGATCCAGGTTAGGAAAGGCTACAAGTTTATTCCGCGGTATGGTAATGTTTATACCTGAATCCCAGGAAAATTTGTTACCCCTGATATTCTTTGTAGACAGCTCAAACTCCCAACCCGAGTTTTGAACTACTGCCCCAAGGTTCGCATTATAGCTGGCAAAACCTGTAATGGCAGGTAAGGGATAACCCACAAGCTGATTCCCGGACCGGTTTCTGTACCAGGTCGGGCTAAACAGAATACGGTCGTTCAAAAAGCCAAAGTCTAAACTGGCTTCCAGCTTTTTATTTATTTCCCATTGATAGTTGTCATTTCCGATTTGGCTGGGTGCTATTGCCAGAGTGTTGCCGTAATTAATAGAATTTGTGTAAAGGCTCAGATAACCGTAATCACCGATTCCATCGTTACCCGTAGTTCCGTAACTGGCCCTTAGCTTCCCAAAACTCAACCAGGGGAAGGTCTCTTTGATAAAAGATTCATTGCCAAACAGCCAGGCAGCACCTATACTTCCAAAGTTTCCAAATTGCCTACCCGGCCCGAAACGCGTAGAGCCGTCCCGTCTGCCGGTGACGTTGAGGATATATTTTTCATTCCAGTTATAAGTTAAACGCCCAAAAACGGAAAGGAAATTGTACTGGATCATGGTCGAATTTTGCCTGCTGACTACTCCGAACCCAATATTTCCTAACAACAGATCATTTGTATAACCCTGAAGGAATATTGATTGCCCCCTGGTGTTCGATTGCTGCAATGTTGTACCTGCCAGGACATCTAATTTACCCTCACCAATTGTTGAAGAATAAGACAGTTGGGGTTCAAATAAAAAGGTTTTGATCGCATTATTTGCAAAGTTTGAGGTTCCACCTGCCGCAGCATTGGCCGGTGATCTTGCGATGATCGGAACCTGGTTATTCTGATATCCCTGTATGCTGTTGTATCCTGCGTTGGCTTTGATAAAAAGTCCCCTAACCACTTCATAACTCAAATTCAGCGAAGCATTCAGGTTTTCCGTTTTGTTCATGTTTGTTGCTTCTGATTGCGCTACCCAGTTGGTTTTTCCTGGTGCCCAATAGTAGTTTCCCAAATCATCATATATCGGATAGTTTGGTGCTTGCCTGACAATGGAAGCCAAAAACGGTTCGCCACTAGCTGATCCGGAAAGTTTGTTGTCGTCGCTGGTGAAAAATAGATTTGAGCTTAAATTAAATCTGCTGTCTTTTGATCTATAGTTAATGCTGCTATGAAATCCGCTACGATTGTAATGCGTTGAGCCAGGGAGTATAGTTCCTTCATGATGATAATTTCCACCTAATAAAAAAGTAAGCTGTTCACTACCCCCGCTTAGAGAAAGGGACGCATCTGTTGTCCGCGGCTTGCCACCTATATACCAATCCTGCCAATCGAAGTCTGCGTTCTGATCCCAGGTAAACAATTCCGGAGCATTGGCTGCAGTTGGGGTGATATTGCTATTGGTAAATGCGTCCCTTCGGAATTGTAGGAATTGCTGCGTGTTCAGCATCTTTCGCTTCCTGGTCACCTGGCCAACGCCATGCTTTAATGATGCATCAAGTTTTATCTTGCCTGACTTCCCACGTTTCGTAGTGATCAGAACCACACCATTTGCTGCCCGGCTTCCATATATTGCGGTAGCATCTGCATCTTTAAGAATATCGATGCTTTCGATGTCATTAGGGCTGATCGTATTCAACGGACTGCTATAATCCGGTTCCACTGCTCCTGTGTTATTGATGCCCCCAATTCTTTCCAAAGGTGTTGAGGTGAACGGCACCCCATCAATTACATAAAGTGGATTATTATTCGCAGCAATGGAATTTCGACCCCTGATCTGCACTTTTACTGATGCTCCTGGCAACCCGCTGGTTTGAGTAATCTGCAATCCGGGTACTCTTCCCTGAAGGGCAATTAGTGGATTTGTTATTTGCTGCTGCGCAATGATTTCTGCCTTCACTGATCCAACACTGCCGGTACTTAAACGCCTGGTTGTTGTCCCGTAACCGATGACCTGCAGTTGGTCCAATTCATTGTTACCCTCCTTCAACACGATGTTGATGCTGTTTTGACTGCTAAGAGATATTTCCTGTGTTTCATAGCCGACATAGCTGAATACAAGAACGTCGCCAGCTTGTCCATCGATCCGGTATTCTCCGGCGCTGCCAGATATAGCCGTTGTAGTTTTGCCCTTGATCTTAATGCTTACTCCGGGCATTGGCTTTCCTTGCTCATTGCTGATCTTGCCCGTAATGAATATGCGTTTAATGAAATCCGAAAGCCTATTAATCATACTCGGGTTTTGTTCTTTAACGACAATTGTTTTATCCAATATTTGATAATGAAGAGGCTGATCTTTAAAAGCCTGATCCAGTGCATCTTTCAATACGGCATCCTTAATAGTAACAGATACAGGCTTCGCGTTTTTTATCTCTGAATTATTGTACAGGAATTGAAAGCCGCTTTGCTTCTTTATTGCGGAAAGAACATCAGTTAATGATGCCTGCTTAAAGTTCAGAGATACGCTCTGTGCATGTACAGAGGCACATACATTCATGATGGTAATGGAGATTAAGAATGCGACTAAATTGATACGCATAATGATCATCCGCTTGATGGTTGGGTCAAGCCCCTTTAGCCAGGATATGTTTCGTGCTTTTTCATGGGCACGGAAATTCCCGTATGTAAAAAATTTCATACTTTTATTGTCTTGGGTTTGTTGATTGAGTTGTTCGTAAATTTTATCGACCCCCAACATCGCCGGAGGTGTTCTAGTAAAACACATCCGGCTTTTTTATGCAGGGGATTATTAACTAACTGGATTTTCTTTCCTTCTACTTCATACGCTATGGGTTAGGTTAAACATTTGGTTATTTATTTGTTCATGGATTAACGATCAATTTTCTTCCTGTTTCGGTTTGTACGATCTTTGTTTTGATCTTAATAAGCTCCAGCATTTTTAGCACTGTACTTAAGTTGGATTCCCGGGATATACCACCGGTGAACAAGTCTTTAGGGATAGCGCCACTGTATTCTACCTCTATATCATACCATCGGGAAAGCTGGCGCATGACAGTAGGGACATCAGCATCATGAAAAATGAACAACCCTTCTTTCCAGCCCATTACAGATTCTGTATCTGCTTGCGCTACAGATATTTTATTGCCGGCAAAAGTTGCCTGTTCGCCTGGCTTCAATACCCTATTGGCAGTTGTTCCCTGGCCTGTAGTATGCAACCGAACAGACCCTTCCAGTAAGGTTGTCTTTATTGCTTTTTCATCAGTGTAGGCGTTAACATTAAAGTGAGTGCCTAAGACTTCAACCTCCTGCACACCACTCCTGACTATAAAGGGATGGTGCTTATCCTTCACCACTTCAAAGTAGGCCTCGCCATTCAACTTTATGATTCTTTGGCGATTTTCACCAAAATTTGATGCAAATTCCAATTTACTGTCTGCGTTTAACCACACCTTTGTTCCATCAACCAGACGTAACTGATAAGTACCACCCCGTGGAGTTTGCAATGACATTGCAACTGCGTGGGGTGACAAAAGATCACTCCCTGAAGCTTGAGCTAAGGGGCCGGTGTTCGGAATAATAGCCGTATTATCATTATATTTCAAACTTGAAGCATCTATGATCACCCCTGTCTTAGCATCACTTAGTGTTATTGTTTTTCCATTTGCAAGCGTCAATATGGCCTTGTTACCACCTGGAGCCACATCCTGGACAAGCTCACTTTGTTGTATTTTTTTTACGGTGGTGTGCTGATGGTAAAAATATAAACCGGAAACAATACCTAATAATGCTGCTGCAGCAGCAATTCTTAGCCATAGTGACCGATGTTTAGTTTGTTGTATCTGAACTTCGAGTCCGGCATAGTTAAATATACGCGACTTAAGTTCTGCCTCAATTTTGTTAAAATCAATTTCATGATCTTCAAGAAAAAGATAAGCTGATTTTTGCAAATACCAGTTTTCCAGCCAGACCTTTTCTTCTTTGGTGGCAAGCCCCCTATTGTATTTTTCTACTAATGCTTTCGCCTGTTCCCTATTCATCTCTTTGGAGTTGATATGATACTAAAACGGCTAAGCGAGGGGTTGGGGGTAGAAAAAAGAAAATATATTTTATCGCATCATGATCAGTATTGCAATACTTATTCCTGCATCATTAAGTTTGGGCTTAATAACTTTTAAAGCATTATGGACTTGCTTTTTTACAGTTTGCTCAGATATGTTGAGCTTACTGGCAATTTCCCTGTGCGAAAGGTTCTCTTTTCTACTAAGCTCAAATATTGCTCTCATTTTTGGAGGAAGGTTTTGGATCTCTCTTTCCAGAATTTCAATTATCCTTTTTTCATCAATGGTTTCTATCTGCATACTGTCGGTATCAGATAAAAATTCAGCAAGCTCTCCCAGGTAGTCAAACCTGACTTTGTTCTTTTCAATCAGATCAAACACCCTGTTCCTTGCAGAAGTATACATCAGACCTGAAATATTAATGTTACTTTTAATGGAAGATGCTTTGATCCATAAATTACCGAATACCTCCTGCACAATATCTTTAGCATCGTCCTCATCCCTTAGCATTTTATAAACATGGGCATAAATTAGTTTCCAGTAGCGGTTATAGAGTTCAGTAAACGCATGTCGGTCTCCCGACTTTAACAAGTCCGTCAATTCTTGATCACTACACGTAGAATAGTTCAACATTATTATTTCCCTTGCGTAAATTTAAGAAAATGATTTTGCAAGTATATAGAATAAAAGGAAAGAATTAATGGCCTCCTGCCCTTTTGCTTTTCAGCAGCATAGGTTGTAGTAAATCTAAAAAAGGTTTCCTGTAATTTGGTCCCAATGGAACCTTATCATGGTTACCCATATAGATCATGTTGCCCTCCAGCCCTACAATCTTTTCAAGATTGATGATAAAAGATTTATGTACCCGTATAAACTGCTTTGGTGGAAGGATCTCTGCAATTTCTCCAATAGTTAAATAGGTAATGTAACTTTTTGTACTAAGATGTATTTGAAGGTAATTTAATGCACCTTCTATATAAAGAATGGCTTCTTTTTCTATGCGCACCAGTTTCCCCTTTCCATCACTTTGAATTAAAAACCAGGGGAATTCCTGTCCACCCGGTTCAGCAGTATAAATGTCTGTCATGTTAAATATTTTTTGTGTATAGATCGCTGTAATTCATCTACAGCATAAATCAGTTGGTGTAAGTAGTTTAGTGGTATCAGAAAGGCACGTTTTTTTTAAGAAACAACAAAAATTTTTCATTTAAAATCAAAATTATGAACACTTCAAATCAGAAATTATCGGCTTCAAAAAGAACCGCGTTTAAATTCAGGCAAAGGCCAAATGCTGAAGGATTCGAAACAACTACTGTGACTACATTTACAACTTCACCCGCAATCTCAAATTCCGACTTGTACCTGTCCGACAGGGTTGAAGTAAAACCAATGCTGTACCCTAACCAGGTTAGGGCACAGCACTGATGAATTAAAACATATACCGTATGAAAAAAGTAACTCTTTTTCTCGCAGCAGCTGCCATCATCGGTGTTGGTAGTGCGTTTACAGCGAAAACCGTAGGTATCGGTGACGAATACGTAAACGTTGGTCGCATATACTACCTTAAGTCTGACTTCCTGATGGATTACCCTGATTTCTATTGTACGACTTCAGTGGATAAGACCTGTACATGGCTGTCAATAGTGGTCACGACAAATCCGTCGCACCACACTCCGGCACCGCCGGCTAGTGAAGACAGTGGTTTCGAGCGTATCTATATCCAATAAACAAAAAGGGTCGCGTCATAGCGACCCTTTTTTTAAAATCTTTATTTCATCAAATTTTTGAAAAGGTTTATAAATTTTGTGCTACTTTTTTCATCAACTGGCCGGCTATCGAATGAAACGACTTTTAAATCCTTGCAACTTACCAGAATGCGATTATTTCATTTTCGTTGGCAAAACCTAATTATCCTTAAGCACAAGCATTTTTATCTCTTTAGTCCTTTGCTTTAAGACTAATCCATAAATTTTAAGTTGCCGGTTGACTTCTTCAATATTCCGTAAGTCCGTTTTTAGATCGATGTCTGCCCTTATATTCATTCCAGCTCCACCAACAATGATTTTCCTCTTTGGTTCTATAATTGCTCCGAAATTCTCATTGTAAAAACTAAGCTTTTGAACGAGGCTTTCAAGTGGACTATTAATAGCGATGTAATACAATGGCGTAGCCTCAATTGTTTCCTTCCCACCTGTTGTTGTGAGTTTGGATTTGTCTCGGATCTCCAAGGAGAAAACAGATACTTTACGCCATTCAAAGACACCTCGGACTCCAAAATACTTTTGTAAGTCGGATTGAACCTTCCGGTATAAAGGAGTTTCTGTGTTTTTCGGCAGTAGGATACTATAACTCACTAAATTGGAATCTGTTGCGGTCATATTCCTTGTAAAAATGGCCTTTTTCTCCTGATCATTAATTTCAAATATTACCCTGCCACTGGAATACATTTCTCCCGTATCCTCATATCCAAATGCTGTTTTATATAAAACAACAGGGGAAACATTCCAGGCATAAAACCTGCGATCTTTCAATGGGTACCCGTTAATATATTTTGGGCCTACAATTACAGCATTTCTTTTACCCGGGATATAATGGCAAAAAGCAGAAAATGATTCAATACCTCCGAGGTTTTTAGCTTCCAAAAGGCTCATTACATTGTAGTCGATTGGTTTATCCTCCTGCTTGAGACTCCTTGATTTTAACTGGGCAGTATCACTAGCTACAAAATTTAATGATTCACCGCGGATCAACTTTTCAATATTATCATCAGTTACGGCCAGCTCATCAGACACTCCCTTGACTTTTCCGTCTTTGTCAATCCAAATTTCATGGGGAATAAAACGGTGTGGAAATAATTGTTGCCATTCGTTATTATCACCAGTGGCGGTAAGTAACTTGTCTCCGCCAATTTTGGAGAAGAAGGATTGAACTATGTCCTTTTTATCAGTCGATATTGTGATAACCTGGAGATCCTGCCCATATTTTCTTTGCAGGCGCTGGAGATTAGGAATTGCTTTGACGCAAGGCCCGCACCAGGTTGCCCAAAAGTCTATCAGTATAGCTTTACCCTTGAAAGCATTCAGATACACGGTTGAGTCGGTGTAGTTTATTACTTGTTTTAAGGCAATGGTTGGTAAGGTATCTCCTTTCCCAATAGGTCGCATTTTCTGTGCGAACACTTCGCTACCACTCAAAAAGACTACCAGAAGGTAAACATATATGCTCTTCATCTTACCTTTCATTTTGTTCTATTCCGCTTATTGCTATTTCATCAGGCGGTATTGGATAAACATACCTCGGGTCATTGGGAGGAAGAGTATAAATAGTACCATTTACTATGCGGGTTAAGGTTACTGCATAATCAGGTTCCTTATTTAGCCTCCTTAAATCGATCCATCTCAGGCCACGAAACAGTAATTCTTTTCTCCGTTCCTTGAGTATTGTTAGCATAGCATTTTTCTGATCAGTAGCGGTGTATGGGACGAAACCTGCACCAAAACGTTTGCTTAATAAAGTATTCAGGTCCTCCATTGCGGAAGGAACATTCCCTGCCCTGGCATAACATTCTGCCCGGTTTAAATAAAGCTCATCAGTAGCTAAGCCACCGAAAAGTATGAAGGAACCGCTGTAACTACCTTTCCAGGTATTCAGACCCGTTGGTTGCCTGGCAAAAAATGCTGTTTTCCTAATGTCATCTGTGGTGTACGAGTCATAAAGTCCTTTTTCAATAGCGCAGCTTGTAGTGTTGTAAAATATTGCACCGGCAGCAATACTGTTGGAACTGGTGACCTCCGAATAAAAAATAGTCTCCGCATTGAGCTGCTTAAAAGGATAGCTATCTGCTGTATTCAGGGCTTTATAGTCGATAAGTGTGCTATATATTTTGAGTGCTTTATCTGCAAACTGCAAAGCATTCGTATAATCGCCCATAGCCATATAAATCCTGGAGAACATGGCGTAAACTGCCAGCTTAGTTGGTCTTGTTTTATAGATGCTTGTTTCCGGCAGGAGATTTAAAGCATTGTTAAGGTCATTGGTAATTGATTCATAGGTCTTGGCTAAACTAGCTCTTCCCGGCGGTTTGGTCACATCCAGACTTTGAAGTAACGGAATACCGGGATCGGTTGAAGCAGTGCTGGGATTATAGGGCTTTGCAAAGATTTGAGCGATATGAAAATTTACATATGCTCTGTAGAATAGAGCAGAACCCCTTATGTTATTAAATTCAGGTGAACTTTCTCCAACTTTGAGGTCTTCTAATGCTTGTAGGATTGCGGTAATACTTCTTAGCTTAGTAAAATTATCGTCCCAATCGCCAATTATCCGGCCTGGCCCGTAGAGCTGTTTGGCCCAGGTATATATTCTTTGGTCATCTACCGCCAAAGTGGCGAACCTGGTATCTTCGACATAAAAATCACCTGCCCCAAGTTCACCCAGGGAGGGATAAATTCCCCGAAAAATATCGGCGTCGATTGCTCCCTGTAAATCCGCTGCGGTCTTTGGAACAATCAGCGTTTGACTCGGTTTTACATCAAGTTTTTTAGTACAGGACATGACTCCGATAGAAACTACTGTCATCTCTATTAATAGTACTATATGATTAAGTTTAATTGTTTTCATATTTATCGGGTTAAAAAGTTGATCTTAGGCCAATTGAAAAGCTGCGAACTTCTGGAATGCTGTTGAAATAATCCGGATCAAGACCGTGTTTATTAGCACGCCAAAGAATGCCGACATTGTTTACATTACTGAATACTGTTAGCGCCTTTATTGGTGTTTTGGACATTACTGTTGGGGAAAGACGATATGCCAATTGTACATATTGCAACCGAACATGATCTGCCTTCTCGACCAGGAGATCAGAATAGGTATAGACAAGATCGCGGTTAGCTACATTGTTCGGATAGATCATTGCTGGTACATTAGTAAATGCCTCGTCTCCTGGCCTTTGCCACCTGTTCATGAAGTCGGCGTTTCCATTCCAGGTGTTGAATAATTGCGAATAATCGATAGATGTCCGGCGAAAAAAGTAACCTAATTTAAAGGTGATGTTCATTGCCAGTGAAAAATTTTTGTAGGAAAAATTGTTTTCCAGGCCTCCAAAAACAACTGGTCTGGCTGGGCCGACATATAACTGATCGTATTCTTTTGTGGCGATCAAAGCAGAATAATCCTTTGTAATGTTACCATTGAGATAAGCTTGTGGACTGCCTTGTCCATCTAGCCCCGCCCATTTAAAAGCATAAATACTATATAGCGGCTTCCCAACAATAGGTAAAACCAGGCTCGTTAATGTGCCCGCACCGGATTGCACTAAACTCTGAGCTGTAATAGTTGTATTGTATTTGGTGACCACATCTTTATTATAGCTGAGGTTAAGCGTCGTTCCCCATTTAAATATCCGATCAATGTTTTTACTGGTTACCGAAACGTCTATACCCTTTGCGGACATATCTGCAATATTGGTTTTATAGGATGTTGTGCCGGTTGAAGCCGCGGATAACGCTGTACCAATTAAATCAGTACTTCTTCGCTGGTAATATTCAATGCTTCCGCTTAGTATCTCGTTTTTACTTGAAAAATCTAATCCAACATTCCAGATCGCCACTTTCTCCCAGCGTAAATCGGGATTTGATGCGATGATGCTGTATACCGGAAGCCCATCTATGTTTTTTGAGTTGATGTTAGATAATGTTGTAATGCCATAAGTGGTATTATCTATATTGCCATTAAATCCGTAGGTTGTCCTGAGCCTTAACTTTGGCAACCATGAAAGGTTATAAAAACTTTCATTTTCCAGGTTCCAGCCTAACCCGGTTGACCAAAGCGGAACCCCTTTTTGATTTGTCTTGATACCAAAGAGGT
This sequence comes from Pedobacter sp. AK017, assembly GCF_014200825.1. Lineage (NCBI taxonomy): Bacteria > Pseudomonadati > Bacteroidota > Sphingobacteriia > Sphingobacteriales > Sphingobacteriaceae > Pedobacter > Pedobacter sp. AK017. Next base: position 2,429 of record NZ_JACHCW010000029.1, on the reverse strand, counting down.
TGGATTGATCGAGCCGGACGCTACCCGTTAAGGAGTACCTGCGATCATACATATATGAGGCATTAGCGAAGTAGGAAATGAATTCGTTATTTAGCTGTGATATCGATTTGCCTGTAGGTATCGTCGCAGGACTACTGACATTTTTATACTGGTTATACCTGGTTACATAATCAATTGCACCTTGCAATCCTAAATTTTCTGAATTATACCCATATAAGCGATCACTAAAGGACTTTGTTATAATCTCCTTCTGTTCAGCACCGGCAATTGCAGATATTTCATGTTTGGACGCAATGGCACGATTAAAGTTGATCTGCCCTCGCAATGCATTGCTTTGCAGGTCTCCTGTTGTTGTAAGCAGTATTCCGCCCAGTGGAACAGGACGGGTAATAGTGGTTCCGTTTAACTGGCTGTAGGAGTTGATCATATTTCTTGCAAAAAAGCTATCTGCGCTGTTATTATTTAACACATTGCTCTTTTGCTTTTCAAACTGATATTTTACCTCTAGATTCAGGCCAGGAAGTACCGTGTATTTCAATGACGGGTTAAACCTGATATTAAATAAGTTTGAGGTGTTGTCAGCCATATTTAATTCATCAAGAGGGCGTCGTTTCCAATCCAATAGTCCATCACCTGGATTATCGGTAAATGTGGACCTGTAAGTCATAACCACCGGTAACGCATTTCCGTTTTCATCAGCCAGGGATGCATATGGGTATAGGCTCTTTGAACCAACATTTACACCTGAAATGCCGGTATTGTTCGTTGAGACATTTGTTGATACATAACTTGCACCAATTGTTAAGTCAAGGTTTTTTATAAGGTTGTAATAGTTATTGAAATTAAACGTGTATCGCTCCGAGTCGTTACGGACTAAATTGCTGCGGCTTCGATCATAGCCAAAAGAGAGCAGGTATGCGCTTTTATTCCCTCCGCCGCTTAAGCCCAGGGAATATTGCTGATCAAGGCCATGTTGATAATAGTATTTATCAAAATCCCGCCTTACATCAATGGAAGACAACTTTTCTATTTGCCCATTGGCTGCATCTGCTGTGATCAGTCCATTCCTTTGTTGCGCTAATATTTCCACTACAGGAGACAATACAGGTCTGGTGGTCGTATTATTAATGTCTGCATCGTAAAACCCTTTGCTAAACAGAAATTGCTCAACGCCAATGTAGTCCCTTGAATTTAGGAATGCATTCCCGTAATAAAGGTTAGGTTTCTGACTTGTGGTGCAGTTTACGTTCAGATCAATTTTAAGTGGCTGGTTTACCTTTCCCTTCTTAGTGGTAATGACTATTACTCCGTTGCCTGAAAAGGCCCCCCAGATAGACGCCGCCGCTGCATCCTTAAGCACGGTAATTGTTTCAATATCATTTGGGTTTAGGTTAGCTACATCGCCGTCATACGGGAAGTTGTCGACAACAACCAAAGGTCTAGTATTGCCGAAAATAGTGCTCCTTCCCCGTACGCTGAAAGGAGCTTCTTTCGATCCTACCGGTATACGTTTGTTAGGAATAAGAAAGCCAGGAGTAATTCCATCCAGGCGACTAATAACATCGGCAGAAATACGTTCTTCCAGCTGTGTCCTGGTAACCGTTGAAAAGGACCCGGTTACCCTTTCTTTTGGGATATCCTCATAACCAGTTGAGACAATAGTCAACTCATCTAGTTGCCCCACAGCTTCCTTTAGCACTACAGTAAGGTTTGTATTGTTGCTGACAAGCTGTTCCTGGATTTGATAGCCTACATAGCTAAAGAGTAAAACCACTTTGTTATCGGCCACTTCTATTGAAAAGAATCCATCTTTATCAGTAATAATATGCTGATCTGTTCCTTTAACCTTTACCGTAACCCCTGCCATTGGTTGCCCGGTTTCATTGGTGACCTTTCCTGTTACCTTTAGCGATTTCAGGAATGATGTAATCCTGTCTCCAAGGCTTCGGGGTTTTACTTTGATAACAATGGTTTTATTGACGATCTCATAAGTCAAAGGCTGTTGCTCGAAACAAAGGTCAAGAACCTGTTTCAGGTCCGCACCTTTAACGTTAATGGTTACGGACTTTGAACTTTCGATCTGTGCTTTATCGTATAAGAATTGATAACCACTTTGCTTTTTGATCTGGTTTAATACTTCTTTTAAAGGAGCCTGTTGCACATTAATACTGATGCTTTGTGCGCTTGCTGACGCGCAAACATTCATTACAGTGATACTTACCAGGAATGCGATGAGGTTTATACGCATAATGATCATCCTTTTAATGGCTGGGTCCAGTTTCATGAACCAATACCGTAGCCGTGTTTTTTCTTCACGGGAACTCCCGTAGCTGAAAAATTTGCCGAGTAGACTCGAGGGATTTGCACCCTCGGTCCCTCCCAGAACCGGACGTAATACTCTCGCATTATCACGGCTCGTCCAAGTTAGG
>NZ_JACHCW010000028.1:0-41548 GCF_014200825.1 Pedobacter sp. AK017 | reverse complement strand
ATCAAACGGCAAATGTATGGTAGGGCCAGTTTCGAATTACTTAGAAAAAGATTAGTACTCAAACCAACTTAACCACCAAATGTGGGGAAGAACCAGTTTGGAGTGTTTTATCCATCTAACAGAAAATTCTAGAAATTAAACTCTTATTCCAACAGCCTTATCTCCTATCCCTTCCTTTCTTTTCTAACAGAAGGATACTTTGGAATTACGACATCGAAATTAAAGATTTCAGAGGGCTGAACCTCTAAAGCCTTGCATACAGCTACTAAACCACTTACGGAAATATTATTAGTGCCTCTAACAATTCTATAAACCTGGCTGTAGCTAAATCCAGTCCTGTCTTCTATATCTTCTAAGGTAATTCTTCTCTCATTAGAAATCTTCCACAACTTCTCCCTTATAACCCCTAAAAGTGCCTTATCTATATATTGTTCAGCCATGGAACAAAAAGACTTCTTTAAGCGATTTTTTACTATTCCAAATTTGGAATATTATTTATTTTTAAATAAGTTTGTTTAAAATCAATATCATTAAAAATGAACTAATTAAAAAAAATAAATAATGCCAATAATATCGGCATAATCAAGAGTCTCGTCTACAAATTCCGACAATTTGAGATCGATCCGAGGCGATAGATTGATGCCCGTAGTGATAATATACGTACTTTTGTACGACTATAGCGCTATGGGCTCTATCGTAACCGGATCGAAGGTGTCGGAACCTTGTAGTACGGTGATAGGGCCCGCTATAGTTATCGTGCTTCTATCATATCTAGACTCATATTAAATTGAAACTAACTGACAATTGATATGAAAACTGACCAATCTAACCGTACGGAGAACTTCAACCTCGTCATCTGCCCGCCGCACTAGCTTAATTCTATCTAACAGAACAAAGCTCTAACCATCTGAATAATTAACTGCCAGCATTCGGCCAGCGCAATTAAATTGCTATTGCTAAAATGTTGGTCCCATCTCAAACCAACAAAGCATGAAGTATAAAGAAATGAAACTTACTTTCGGCCAAAAGTTTGTCTTGCTGAGACAGATAGCCGATCGGACAGAAGCTGAAACAGCATTATTGTTAAAAAAACGTTTAGACAGTTATCTGAAACACGAAGCCGACTTCCTGTATCCTACAGAGGCCCTGCTTCGGCGAACTGCCAGTTTATATGGGCTCAGTTACCAGGAACTGCTGGAGTTCGGCGAATTCGATTAAATAACACCAGAAACTTATAATACCTAACTAACTTATATAACAACATGAAAAAAACGACAATACTCATCGTAATGGTTATGCTTTGCCATAATTTTAGCTCCAAAGCCCTTGCCCAAACTCCTAAAAATATAGCTGTTGCTGCCACCAGCAGAGGTTTACAGATCGGCCAGAAAGTACCAATTGCTGCAGGCCTCGCAACATACATGGGCAAGCTCATCATCCTTGATTTCTGGGCTACCTGGTGCAGTCCTTGTATTGCGATGATCCCAAAAATGGAAGCCTTACAGGCACAGTTTAAAGATGAAATCCAGATCCTTCCCGTCACTTATCAGCCCCAAGAAGAAGTAAAATCTTTCCTGGCAAAATTGTACAAAGGAAAAACACCAAACCTTCCCCAGATAACCGGAGATAAAGAACTGCACAAACTTTTCCCCCATATCTACCTGCCACATTACGTTTGGATCGACGCTACAGGAAGGGTGATAGCCATTACCGGGACTGAAGAAGTTACTGCAGCAAACATCGAAAAAGCATTAAATCCAGCCGATACGTCACTGGCGTTTAAACAAAAAAAAGACCTTAAAATGGAGCTCGACCGCTACAAACCTTTTCTGATCAACGGCAATGGTGGTAGTGGCGCAAACCTGCAATATCATTCCCTGTTCACTACCTACACAGAAGGAATAGGTATGGGCATAACGGTTTCAAAAGATAGCATTCAGGGCATAAAAATCCTGTTACGCAACCAATCCCCCTCCAAGATGATCAGAATTGCATTTGGTGGCCCGATGTTCGAAACCGCCCGTACAATTATTGATGTTAAAGAACCGGACCTGATCAGAACGCCCGAACAAGGTGACAAGCTGGGCTGGTCAAAAGCGCACAATATGTGTTACGAACTGATGCTGCCACGGCACCTGTCCGCAAATTTCTATCAATTCATGCAACAGGATATGATCCGCTATTTTCCGAAATATACAGCCAGCATGCAGCTCAAATCCGTTGAATGTTTCGTATTGGAAAGAACCAGCAGCATCGATAAATTAAAAACTAAAGGCGGAAAGTCCTTAACCGGTTTTGGAGCTCTTGGCTGCAAGTTGCAGAACTTCCCAATTAGCCGTTTTGTTGACCAACTGCGGCTCATTTACCAGCAAAAATCCAAAATCCCACTACTAAACGAAACCAATTATACCGGGCCGGTGGATATGGAAATCACAGCCCTTTTACAAAATATGGAGGCTGTGAACAAAGCACTGGTAAAATATGACCTACAATTCGTAAAGCGGAGCAGAGAAATCAATATGCTCTTTATATCCGATAAAAAATAAGCGCAATCCACATGAAAAAACTCATCATCATAATATGGGCGATACTGCTCGCCCATACACTTTATGGGCAGGTCATAAAAAGCAAAATAACTGGTAAACAGCCTGATTCCTTAAAAGAGATAAACAACCTGAACGAGGTCAACATCGTTTCTACCGGTTACCAGAAACTACCTAAAGAACGGCAAACCGGTTCCTTTGTACTGGTAGATAGCAACATCCTGTCCCGCGAAGTAAGCACAGGCATCCTCAGCCGCCTGGAAGATGTAGTGCCCGGTCTGGTCTTTAACCGCAATAAGGGCACTACAGAAAACGACATCAGTATACGCGGGCGCAGCACCATCTTTGCTACAGCAAATCCATTGATCGTGGTAGATAACTTCCCTTACGAAGGGGACATCCTGAGCATCAATCCCAACGATGTGGCCAGCATAACCGTGCTTAAAGATGCCGCCGCGGCATCCATCTGGGGTGCGCGTGCCGGCAACGGGATCATTGTCATCACTACCAAACAAGGAAAATATAACCAGAAAGCCCTGCTCAGTTTCGGCAGTAATGTAACCATCGGCGCCAAACCCAATGCATTTTACCTCCCTAAAATGTCGCCTGCCGATTATGCCGTTACCGAACGGAGTCTGTTTGCGAAAGGATACTTTCAAAACTTAGAACTGGCTACCAACAAATTGCCGATTTCCCCGGTGCTGGAATTGTTGATTGCTGCACGCGACCAGAAAATCAGCACTGCCGAAGCAGACAGGTTGATCAATGAAATCGCCGGGCATGATACCCGGCAGGACATAGACAAATACCTGAACCGCAACAGTGTAAACCAGCAATATTTCCTGAATTTAAACGGCGGATCTGCCCATCAGAAATATGCAATCTCTGCAGGCTTAGACCAAAACCTGGCTGCCCAGCTGGGTAACAGTTACAACCGGTTATCCATCAGCGGAAACAATTCCTTCACCTTTTTAAAAGACAGGTTAGAACTGGATGCCGGTGTCAACTATACCCAAAACAGGAATACGGCAAACGCGCTTTCCTATACCCCTACTTACCCCTACGAAGCAATGGCCGATGCAGCGGGTAGTCCGCTGATCGTATCCAGGAGCTTCCGCCAATCCTTTAAAACTGATGCCGAAAAGAAAGGTTTGCTGAACTGGGATTATATACCCCTGAACGAGCTAAACACATCCGATAACACCAGCCAGGTAAACGATCTCCGGGTAAATACCAGCATTAAATATAAGGTTACCCCTTTTTTATCGGCAAGTCTACTCTATCAATACGCAGCCAACACCAGGGCCGGCCAAAATTTGGCCAAAGAAAACAGTTATCTGGTACGAGACCTGGTTAACCGCTACACACAGATTAACACCGATGGCACTTTGCTCAGGAACATCCCCCTGGGCGGTATGCTGGATTTAAATGATACAGAAGGCAATGCCAGCAACTTCCGGGCGCAGCTGGCTTATAACCAGAGCTGGGCAACAAAGCATGCCATTAATGCCATAGCCGGTTATGAGATCAACGACCGCCATACCATTGCCAGGAGCTACCGGTTATACGGTTACGATGAGGAACATGCCACCAGCCAGCTGGTAGATTACATCAAAACCTTTCCCGATTACAGCAATCCGGCAAGCAGCCGGGTGATCGAGAACAGGGATGGCTTTAGTGATCTTACCGACCGTTACCTGTCCTGGTATGCCAATGCTGCTTACACTTTTAAGGAAAGGTATATCCTTTCCGGAAGCGGCAGGCTAGATCAGTCTAACCTTTTCGGTGTAAACGCCAATCAAAAAGGCGTACCGCTCTACTCCGCAGGCCTGGCCTGGATCATCAGCCAGGAAGATTTTTACCATTCATCGGTCCTGTCCTATCTCAAAATAAGGGCCACCTGGGGTTACAATGGCAATGTCGATAAATCCACCTCTGCCTATACCACAGCCATCTACCGGGCAAGCGCAACCTTAACCAGGCTGCCCTATGCCGATATCCAGAACCCGCCCAATCCCGAACTGCGATGGGAACGGGTAAAAACCCTGAATTTTGGTATAGATTTTTCCCTAAAAAATGCGGTTATTGATGGAAGCATTGAATATTATACCAAAAAAGGGATAGACCTGATCGGTGATACTCCCTTTCCGGCATCAACAGGGATTACCACTTACCGTGGCAACTATACCGGTACTAAGGGCAGCGGCATAGACCTGGCCCTGAACAGCAAAAACCTCAACAGGATGTTCAAATGGAGCAGCAATGTGGTGTTCAGCTATGCAACAGATAAAATCAGTGATTACAAAGTAAAAGCCCCTGCCGCACAATACCTGCAGGACGGCGAAGGTGGCGGGCTTACCCGTCCATTCGAAGGCAGGCCACTATTTGCTTTATACAGTTACCGGTGGGCGGGTTTAGATCCAACCAATGGTGATCCGCAAGGTTACCTGGACGGAGTAGTCAGTAAAGACTATGTAAAGATCATCCAGACCGCCAATCCAGATAACCTGAAATACGAAGGCTCGGCCAGGCCGCTGTTTTTTGGTTCCCTACGCAATACCTTCAGTTATAAATCTTTCAGCCTGTCCGCCACTATCAACTTTCGTTTCCGCTACTATTTCAGGCGCAGCTCCATTACTTATGGCAATGCCGAAGGCCTGGGTGGCCATGGCGATTACAGCAGCAGGTGGAAACAGCCCGGTGACGAAACTTTTACCAATGTGCCCTCCATCCCACTGGTCAGCAATACCAACCGGGATAATTTCTATACCTATTCCGCAACACTGGTCCAGCCTGGCGATCATATCCGCTTTCAGGACATCAACCTGAGCTATAACCTAAGGCAGGCCAGCATGTCCAGGCTCCCATTTAAACAACTCAGTCTGTTTGCTTTTGCCAATAACATAGGCATTCTGTGGAGAAAAAACCAGGCAAAACTAGATCCGGATAACCTGCAGGGTACAACCCTGCGCAGTGTCGCTTTCGGTATAAAAGGAACCTTTTAAAAACCAGTCATATGAACAACTATAAATATTTACTGCTCCTTTCGCTCGCTGTATTCAGCTCCTGCGGAAAAGAATTTCTGGAAGCAAAACCAGATAAGGCACTGCTGGTGCCCACTACCCTCTCGGATATGCAAGCACTGTTAAACAATACGGCAAACATATTCAACAAGTCTCCCTACCTAACTGTACTGGCCAGTGATGATTTCTATACCAGTACCGCGGGCTGGCAGGGATTGAGCGTAATACCCGAAAAAAACGCCTACATCTGGGCAAAAGACGTTTACGAAAGCAAAAGTATTGGCGATTGGAATAATGCCTACAAACAAATTTTTTATGCCAATGTAGTGCTCGATGGGCTTTTGAAAATAGAAACAAATGATCAGGCAAGTTTCAATCAAATTAAAGGGTCGGCTTTATTTTATCGCGCATGGGCTTACTACAAACTCGCAGAACAATTCTGTGCACCCTATCAAAATACAACTGCAGCAACAACACCCGGTATCATGCTCCACCTCAATTCCAATGTGAACGAAAGGCCAGGCCGGGGCAACCTGCGGCAATTATACGACCAGCTCATCGATGACCTGGTTACGGCATCACCACTACTTTCGGTAAGCGTCGATATCAAAACCAAGCCTTCCAAAGCTGCAGCATTAGCCCTGTTATCTAAAGTTTACCTGGCCATGGAAAGATATGATCTGGCACTTAAATATGCAGATGAAGCCCTGGCTATCAGCAGCAGGCTAATAGACTACAACACCCTCACGTTAACTGCAGCCCGGCCTTTTCCAAATCCGCTTACGGGCGTCAATGACGAAGTACTGTTTTACAGCGCATCTACCGCAGCAACGTTAAATGCTGCATTAACACTCGTAGATTCTACTTTGTATAAAAGCTATACCAGTAACGATCTGCGCAGGCAGGCCTTTTTTAAGGATGCAGGAAAGGGATTGGTTACTTTTAAAGGAACCTACAGTGGCAGTATTGGCGCAACTACCTTTTTCGGATTAAGCGTAGATGAAATCTACCTGATCAAAGCGGAATGTGAAGTGCGCCAGGGCAGGACAAATGAAGGTATCAAAACACTTAACCTATTGCTCGAAAAAAGATGGCTTAAAAATACCTTTAAACCCTATCAGGAAACAAACCAGGATTTGGCCTTGTCAATCATCCTGGCCGAGCGCAGAAAAGAACTGATTGCCAGGGATACCCGTTGGACTGACCTGAGACGATTAAATTCTGATGCCCGTTTTCAGGTAACATTAAAACGGGTGATTAATAATCAGGTGTATGAATTGCCACCAGGGGATAACCGGTATGTTTTCCCTCTTCCGGACAATGAGTTATCAGAACATGTAATACAAAATACAAGATAAATTTACAGGCCCGCAAAAACTGCGGGCCTGTAAATCGATCAATTGGTTTCAATCAACTTAAACTCACCATTATCCGTATTTAGGGAAGGATTAGACGGGTCACTGTTAGGGTCCTGATTAAAATCGAAGGTACATTCTGTTTCTTCCTGCTCCTGGCATACAAACAGGTAACCCTCCGCAGGAACAGTACCTTCCTGATACCAATTTCCATTAATGGCTACACCAGAAATAGTAGGATCGGTATACTGACCATAATTTTCGTAAGGTGCAGCAGTTTTAAACGAATTTTGAGTTGTCAAAACAACTCCACCAACAAGGATTAACGCTAATCCAAAAACGTTGATTTTTTTTAATAAATTTTTCATCTTTTTATTTTAATAGAATTTAAAATGCGCTTACTCTGGATCACGGGTTTTCAGCTGCTCCCGACTCAAATTGGCCAAAGAATATTTTATATAATCGTGGCTAATAATCACCACGTCATCCCGATCGAAGAGAGGGATCTCTTGTTTAGGCATAGTTCAAGAGGTCTCTCCTAATGTCGAGATGACGTGGTGCTTAAAAAGACGCCGACGTTTCGTATCAAGAACAATCCCTACAATAGCAACCCCTACAAAAAACAAGTTAAACACCAGGTGTATCCAGTAACCCATATGTCTCAGTATCCCTCCGCAAGAGCAAGGAGTCCGGCCAAAAACTCCACTCATGGCAACCGCGATATAAAGCGTAAAAGCAAGCATCAATCCCGTAAAGGCATAGAACCCTTTCAACCGTGTAGGTTTATACAACAATAAACCAGCAATAATCAGTTCAGCAACCGGAACAGCCCAAACCAATATCTTGGCTACAACAACAGGAAAAACCTGGTTCAGCATTTGCCTTCTGCTCAGTTCATAATCCAGCAGTTTGCTTGTTGCTGCATAAAAAAACAGCACTGCGCAGGCAGCTGCAATGAATTCAATCACCAGGCTGCCATACACGCTACCTGTTTTTCTTCCCTGCTCCATTTCTATTCCCTTCGTTTAAAAGCTAAATTTTAAAATGTTATAGGTTACCTGGTAATTTCCCTGCAGGGCAATCAGCTGGTCATCAGTAATCTTAAATGACCTTACTTTGAACCGCTTATATTTTGGCAGGCAAAAGCTATACAGGTATGTTCCCATCCCATTGAGATACACATCAATGATGGTATATTCGCCCATTTCGTAACGATGTAAATTTTTAGAACGTTTTTTGGAATGGATATACAGTCGGTTTTTGTAAACACACCGTCCGGCATCAGGATCAGGATCAGCTAAAGATTCTTGCACAAGAGGGCTTCCGGCCGGCAGCACTTCAACTTCAAAAGGGTTCAAAGGGCCATTGGCATGCGGAAAAATACGGTCAAATTTAGGTGAACTTTGCGTATAGCCTAAAGATACACTGCAAAATATACAGACAACGGAGAAAAATAGGGTTATAAATAACTTATTCAAACAGTTCATTAGATTTTTAGGTTAAAAACAAATAATAACCCAGCCCCCGGCTGATGCAGGGGCTAGGTCAGGAATTAATGCTGGTAAATCACTTCGGCTGGCACCCCCAGGTTCACAGGAGTACCTACCGCGCAATCATCAACCGTACCACTGCAGCCAAAATAATTTTCGGCTTGTGTCTTGGTGCCAACATATGGATTCTGTTCCTCTGGAGAACCTTCTCCACCTGTTCTGTTCCAGGTATAAGTTTCCTCATCAGCTTTTGGCGCAAGGATCACCTGTTTGGCGAAAGCGCTTACGGTTCCCGCTACAAATGCTGCAGCCAGGATCCCGGTAAAAATTTTCTTCATCTTGTAAAAATTTTTAGGTTAATTATTAGGTTAATTATATTCTACTCCCGCTTCCGGACGCGTTAATATTCAGGATTGGAAAAGCGCTGTTATGTACGGTCTTGTTTAAGGCGCTCGTCATCTGGCCCCCTGCCGTCCTCCCGAGGGAAGCGCAGCGACGAGGGATCTCTTGAACTATGCATAAGCAAGAGATCTCTCCCTTCGGTTCGAGATGACGACCGCCTTAGTGGCCATTTGCTCCCCATCGCCAACAACCCCATCCCCGCAATCACTATAAAAACGAGGTTAAAAATCAGGTGATTTCCCCAGCTCATATTAAAAACACCACTGCAGGTACAGGGCAACTCTTTTCCAGAAAACAGCATACCTCCAATGTACAGCTCAAAAACAGCCAGCAACAAGAGGGATGCAATCAGGCCCCGCATGCGCCAGTGCGGTAACCACAAAAACACCGCAACCAACACCTCAGCCATCGGCACCAGCCAAACCAATGCTATTGCCCAGATATCCATAAAGGGAAAAGGAGATCTTCGCATCTGGTGCAGAAAAGTTTGATGGTCCAGCACCTTATCCCATGCCGCATAAGTAAACAGCAAAATCAGCAGTGCACTACAGCTAAAAACCAGTATTTGCTTAACTTTCATAAATTTTTATTTCCTTAAAATGAATAACTAAAGGTATTGAGGGTCAGCCTTTTCAGAATCAGCAGTTTCGGGTAAATTGCTCGGCAAAATCGGGTAAATTGCATGGCAAAAGTGGAAAGATCATTACCTGTATTTCTTCTTGAGCTCATACAGGTACTTTGGCGTTACGCTAAGTAAGGAGGCCAGGATCACATGCGGTATTTTGTCCATCAGCTGCTTTTGCAGATCAAACATATGTCGGAAACGCTCGTCCCGGGATCTCAGCTTAAACGTAAGTTCCCTCATCTTACCCATCTCTATATTCCGCTGAAAAATTTCGAATAACATCCGGCAAACCGTCGGATCCCTTTGCATTTGTGGCAGTGCCCTTTCCAAATTCAGCATCCAGCCGGTACTGTCCCTCATAAATTCCGTATATTCCAGTTCTGTTTCGGTAAAAGACTGGTTAACTGGCAGCAAAAACCCGTGTTCCATAACCCAACAGGTATGCTCCTCGTTTTTCCAGTACAGGTATCCCCGTACCAGACCGCATTCTACAAAATACAGTACATGCGAAGCCTGCTCGTACCAGGGAAAAGAAGTTCCTCCTTTGAAGGATATAGGAACAAATAGATTGCTCAGCAGCATTGCCGCTTCGGGGGTTGAAGTATGTAAACTTTCCAGCGCTTTTAATAAAGTTCGGTTGATCATAAGAGCGTGATGTTATTTTCTTAATGATGATTTCAGATAATACACAGTCCCACCGCTTCTTTTGGTTTTCCAGTTCTCGGCCTTTCGCCTTCTGTAAAAAGTACGGGGCGCTATGCAAAGTTCATCCAGTACTTTTTCTTTAGTAAACCATACTTCCGCCTGTTCCAGGATTAACGGATTATGGCTCAATGCCAGCATCATGGTTTTCAGCTCCTGTTGGTACACCAGTACCTGATCCAGTTTTTGTAAAATTTCTTCATCCATGGTAGTTTAATTTGGTTCATAAGTAGCTTTTTTAAAAAGAAGAGGGCATTCCGTTACCAACAGATTACCCTCCCCTTATTTTTAAATCCAAATTAAAACATTAAAATTTTTCCCACAATTGACCTGGGTCAATCCAAAACGGCGCTATTTCCTCAGATGGGCATCACCATAGCCACCAGCTGTTCTTATTCTGCTCAGGGTTTCATCCCTCATTCCGATAAAAGTGGCGATATCCTTCAACAGAACAAAAGACTCTACAACCGGATTAAAATGATCTAGAAACATAGCATAGCCCACTGCCTTCCTTGCGGCGCGCATTTTCCTTTCAAAATTGCGTTCCTCATCTTCTTTAGCAATAATCTGGCTAGCCAGCACAAAAACCTCAGGCATTTGCTTACCCAGCTCAATAAATGCCTCGTGCCTAAATCCAACCATTATACTTCCCCTGCTGATCTCCATAAAATACGCAGATGCAGTTTGGTTCATAAAACTATTAGCGGGCAATGAAACCTTTCCCGGTATAGATATGCCGATAGTTTGTTGTTTATTATGCTCTCTGTCTTGCTCAGGCTTATACTCTACATAAGTCCGGATATAACCGGCTATAGGCCAGTACGCCATATCCGCTATATCACCAGGCTTTAAAACCAGCGTATCCTTATCGTAGCGAACAGGTTCAGATAATCTGGAAAAAAGTAAGCTGTCAAATTCAGCAGGCATTTCCTGTTCAAAATTCCTTAAATAAGCAAGCAAAGCCGGATACCAGTTTTCATTAATCATTTTGAGCAGCATTAATTTGTAATTTGATTTGTTTTCTAGGTGACAGTCAGGATCTGACTGATATAGAGTATAGACGATTCACAAGTTCTGATTAGCTATGTAGAGGTGAAATAAATTATTTGAATCAATCATTCAGATAAACATTTGTTGGCAATTTAGATGCAGCTGACAGGGATATGCCCGTGTCGAACCAGGAAACAATTGAGTCAGAAAAGGGCGGTATACCAGGCTCAATTTGATGATTATCATTATCAGCAATAAAAATTTGCAAACCAAAGGAATGGCGTTTGGAAATATCAATATTTAGGTTATCCCATGGAATTGCTATCTCCATCGCATAACCTGCTGCTGTATCCTTTTGCGCAAATTTAACATTATTGATGTCAGACTTAAACCCATACGAAACCAAAACAGAATCAAATTGGTAAACAAAGGTATATCGGTTAATTCTGGAATGTTTCAAAGTTAACCCCTCCTGTTTGCTGTCAACAACAACCGACACTGCATCATTCTCTCCGACCCATCTAAAAAAATCGATTTTAGCTTTATATAAGTCTTCAGATACCGGCCTTCGACATTTTATATCGTCTTTAACCTGTATAAAAAAATAACAATTTTTACGGTCCCATCGCACCTTAAACTTACCAGATATATTTGCAGAAGTAACTATTGTGTCTTGCTTTGAAAGGGCTAAATGACTGATCTTGCACCAACTGCCTTTCTGCCATACAACATCCATAACCCCGTCAACATAAATTGGTTTTCTAATGTTTACGGCACTAATGATAGGTGTAGTTTTTCCACATCCGGCGTTAATCGAAACGCAGAGCATTAAAATCAATAATTTTGACAGGTTACTCATGGCAGTGAATTGAGTTGGTTAGATCGTTCGTGTAAGTAAATACCGACTAATGGCCGAAATAGCCAGTTAGCGATAGTTTGATGTCCTTTTCGATTAGGGTGAGAATCAGGCAGAGAAAGACAAGTGGCGTCTAATTTATGAGTGAGGTAAATTACGGGCAAATGATTTTTAATATAAATGGCTTTTTTTTCTTCATCAATTCCGTATTCCAGCAATATTAACCTTGCATTTTTTCTGGAAAGTGTCCTCTGGGCAGTTTTCAAAAGCGCGATGGAGCCATCCACTGAATAATAATAGGTTTCCCACCTAAAACGAACAGTCTTCGTTAAAAATGCATAATAGAGGTCACTTACCTCCATATCGGCATATTTTTCGAAATAAAATTTACACATTGCCCTTATTACATAAGAATATTTGTAGGGCCAGGTCAGAAAACTATAGCGCTCAATAACATCAATTTGTTTGATGACTTTACTCCTCGAGGTTGTCGAATTTAATAAATATTCGATTTTATAACCCCTGTAAATTTCCCGGTTTACCCGCTTATAGCTTAACGGAAATACGGTCTCTAATAAGACCAGGTCTGGATCATAATCCCACAACTCCCGGTTGATCAGATCAATGTTACGCTTACCGCGCCCCTCACCATCTGTACTGCAATTGATTACTTCAACCTGATATCCCCTTCGTCTAAAAAGTTGCTCAAGGAAAGTTGCATAGTTTACAGTACCATTTGACCATATACCACCCGCTACAGATGAGCCAACTACGATAATACGGTACACTCCCCTTTTCTTTTTTCTGGTAAAGTCTGGGCCGATATAACCATGTCTGTTTATGGTGATTTCTTTGCCTTGAATACCTGGGGTAGACATAACACCCTTATATTTAGGTATATAATTATATCCGTACAATGGATCTGGACACCACATTTTAGGGTAAATTCTATCTTTAAGTTCTTCCTTATAATGTATTCTTAAATGTGCCTCCGCTATGCAGATGATAATAATTGGGGAAATAATAATTATTTTTTTCTTAGACAGATTCAAATTCATTGACAATTTCTATTAATGATCATAGTGAAAATTTATTTTCTGTGCAACAACGGGCCTTGATATGGGTTGTTTACAAGCAATATGCAGCACATATTCAGGAACAAAACTCAATTTTTGGTAATACCAGATTGCGTGTTGAATTTCAGCATGGTTATCTTTGATCACAATGGATTGAAGTGGAATCTTTAAACCCCGGCCGTCTGCTTTTACAACCGCTTCTTTCAGTGTCCAATAATGAAAGAAGGCGCTGGCTGTATGTTCCGACTGAACTATTTTTACCCATTGTTCCTGGTTAAATTGTGATTGAAAATGATTGATGTCCATTGGTCTGATCTGTTCCAGATCAATACCTATCTTAGAACCTCGTACAATTGCACATACCGCGTAGCTCCCGGAATGGCTAAGATTGAAATCAAGGTCTCCACCGACAAATGGCCTTCCATATTCGTTATAGTCCAGATTACAAAGAGTAGCAGGCTGATTACACTCTTGCAGTGCTTTTTTAAGCAATAGCTTTCCGACCAGCGACCGGCAGGAGTCCTGCCAGTTTTTAAACCTTAAAATCCGCTGGCGAAGCACTGGTGGTAATTGGTTCAAAAATATGTCTCCATGTTTCTCGTACCACTGCTGATCACACCTTGCATAATATACTTTCATCATTAATAAAAAAAGTATAACCCGGATTAAATTCCATTACGATAAAGCAAGATGCACTTGGCGCAAACCGGCATCAATCCCTTGCTTAAAATGCCCCGCAATTGTTTAAAGTTGTCACTTTGCCATATCTCTACCAGGCCCTGCTCGTTAAGGTTGCCGATAGAAAGTTCAGGAAAAAATTTGCTGCAGGTACCAACTTTACCATCGGCAAGCACTTCAATCCTGTTTGAAAGGGCAAAGCATTTTTTCTTTGGCTCGTACCGGTCGGATATAAAATCTAGAATTTCAGCGCTTTCTAACTGCTGTTGAAACCTTACCCGAAGTTTCCAGGTCCGGCTATTTAATTTAACAATCTGCTCCTGTAGCACTGTATCAGATTCCTCACTTAATTTAAATGAATAGGAATGCCAGCTCGCTAATTCACTGGTCGGTTTATTCCCCAGAAAGGCAAAGTTTTCGGCATAAAACTCATCCATTAGCTTTGCCCGCTCAGGAGATATGAACCATGGATAATTGAAATAAATAGAATTGATTCCAAGTGCTTCAAAATATTCAACAAATTCATACAAATTGGGGATCAGGGCATCATTTAATACCACATTCACAGATACAGTGCCTTTGTAGTTCCCTTTTCGCTGCTCGTCAAGTACAGTGTTTACCTGCTTTATTAATCTTTCAAACGTTTTTTTTCCACGCAGCTCATCATTTACATCATCCAAACCATCAATACTCACCAACAGCGCTAAACTAGGAGAAATCTTGAGCAGCGATTCCATATTTTTTTCCAAAAGTATGCCGTTTGTGCAGACCACTGTATGTCTCGGATCTTTTTCAATCAGATCAGCAATTTGAGCCCATCTGGTATGATACAATGGTTCGCCTCCCCATAAATACAAACGGGATTTGGCTGGGCGTGTTTCATCCAGTATTTGTTTAAAAAGGGCGACATCAATTTCTTTATTCTGGATCTCTTTGTTATAACTATGAAAATAGCCATCATCATTCCACTGATAACACATTTTACAGCGTAGGTTACAGGCGTAAGTAAGTTGAACATCTACTTCATATGGTATTGTTGCGGCATAGGTGGGATTATAGATCCTTTCCCGCCTGGTAACCGAAAGATCCTTGATGCGTTTTTGCAACCGGTCAAAACTTTCCCGGTCAAATCTTACAGTAGAATTAAGTTCCATAATTTAAGTTGTTTATATAATGTTGAACATAATTTTTTGCGTTTCCTTTTACTTCCAGCAACCGGTTATGCGACTTTTCCAATACAGCCGTTGAGCAACCTGTGCCCAGCCAGTCCTGCAAAGAGATTCCTAAACCAAAGTGTTTCCATAACAGCGCATTTTTATTTTCATAGCTGCCAAAAGGCTCTAAAAAAATCAAGGGCGTAGCAGATGAAAGGGAATCTATTAATGTGCCTGCACCAGGTTTGCTGATGATCGCTTTACTTTGCATCACCAGGTCATAAACTTCCGGGTAGTTACCAGCAGCATGGTAGTTCAGGGTACCGTCAGTTGCCACCAGGCCAAAAGGTGGAAACTGATGTGCTCCGGCTGCGTCTAAATCCCAGGTATTCCAGTCAGGGTCTATCAGGTAATATTGACTTAGTTTATTCCGGTTTTCAAGATCTTTATGCTCGTAGGCTATCACTTTTAATTTAAATTGTAAATCGTTTAACCCATGGAGCTTTTCCTTATAGGTACCCATTCCCCAACCGCCACCGTGTATGAGATAACCATCCCGCTGTGTGTAAGGCGCTATTGTTTCCCCTGATATATCGATGTAATAGCTGATGGACTTGTCTTCCCAGTTATTGAACCAGACATGTTTAAATTCCGGAAGCGCTGTTTTAAACAAGCCCCAGGAAGTTGAATTAGCAGCATCAATATGGCATAGTTCAATAGAAAGCTGGCTGGCACATAACTCCATGTACCGGTTTAGCACGGGGATCCAGAAACCTGAAAATACGATAAAATGTGTACGGTTTTCTGATTGCCATTGGGTTAGTAAATGCTGTACTGCCAACTCATCCAGGTATGGACTAGGGTCTTTAGCCAGATTTTGGCCCATTAATGCAAATGAAAAATTACGATGGAAATTAATTTTGGCTTTAGGAATATTTTGCTGCTTATCTGCCATAAGCAATCCCTCGTAAACATGGACTGCAGATGTTAAACCCGCGCTTTTTAACTGTCGGTGCACCACAATTCCTGGTACATAAAATCCTAATCCAGGGCCTGCACAAAGCACAGTGATTAAAGGTTTTCTCATCGGCTAAAGCATTTTTAAATTTAAGGTTTTAAATAGCGACTGAACCCTGGTCTCAAGACCCAATCTTTCGGCCTCGTTTTTATAAATCAAACCGGCATACCATCTACCTTTAATCAGCCCCTCCATCCTGCCGGTTTTAAATAAACGGCTATTGATATCAAAGGTATTAGCTGATATTGGTAGTATACCGCTCTGGTTGTCCAGATCAAACAACAATTTATTTTGTTTGAGATGAGTATACAATGCTTCAAAACTTAAGGGTTCATAAGTACCAAAGGCATATGTTACCAGGTCGCAGGTAACTTTAAACGGCTTCAAAAACTCATTTAACTCATAACTTAAAAATCCCATTGATTTTCGTGCGTTGATTTCAATGATAGGTATGATCGTGTTATTCACTAAAACCATAGAATCCAGGCAAACGGGGCCGAAGTAACCCTCTTTATACAATGAGGTGGCAACCACTGCCACTGTATCAAAGTAATTGCCCCTATCTAACTCCTGGTAAAAGGATAGGGAGATTTTACGCATTCCCGAAAAGCTGAACTTATTGTTCAACATTTCCTGCACCGCAATAAGTTCGTAGCTGCCGTCCGGATGAATTATAAACTGACAGGAAAAATCAGACTTTCGGTTTAACAAGGGTTCTATGACAAATTCAGCTGTTTTCCCTTCATTTTCCTGCTTTAATAAATATTTGTAAATGTGATTAAGTGTGTGTTCGCGCTCAATCAACATATTTCCTTTGCCTGATACCCCAAAAGCATCCTTTACCAAACATGGGCCTTTTTTCAGCATTTCAAAGGCTGTTTGCTTTAATTCGGCTGCAGTATGGGTAATAATGCTGCCCGCTCCAAGGCTCTTGGACTGAGCGAGCTTTGCCGAAAATAGTTTTGAGTTAACCTTCGCAATGGTATGCAGCTCTGGCAGTTTTGTGCCTAACCGGTACTTCATGCATAGTTCCTTTGTGCCGGGCAGTACCGCATAAGGAGAGAATGTACTGCTCTCGCTAAACAGCTGATCAAAATAGAGATTATCAGGCTGCTGGTATAATAATTCGGCAACATTTTTTGACAATTCCGGCAACACATCGTCATCAAAATTAACCGGCAGTTCGTTGCTGATAAATTTAAAGCCCAATCCGTCCAGGTAGTTTTTATGAGTAACATTCATCGGATAACGGGTGCAAACTACATCTTGTGGATTTTTAGTAAAAAGAAATTGCGTTTCATCCATCATTTCAACAATGATATCTGCCTGTTTGTCTTTAAATGAGGGTAAATTGGCCATGGTACTGTCTCTCCAAAATCTTTCTGCATTAAATGTGGCCATGTGCAGCGTGCCGTCAGTCATTTTATACATGGTTTACTGGTTGTTCCGTTGGGTAGCCAAAAATCCCGCAAAAGATTTAAGAGAGCTAAAGTGACTGATGTCAATGGTATCAAAATCTAATTCAATATCGAGCTCGTCTTCTATTTGCAACATAAAATCTATCATTTGCAATGAATCTAAACCAACATCGTTAATAATATCTGCGTCTTCGTTAAGGTTTGAGGCCATTTCTGGGTCATCGGTTACTTTGGCAATTACTTTTTTAATGGTTTCAATCATGTTAATGGTGTTAATCTGTTATTTAATTTGGTTAATTATTGGATGCTGGATTATAGTAGTACCTGCAGCAGGCGGTACAAATGGGTAGCAGTTGTTTACGTAAGTAACTACGCAGTTCCTTTAAAGCTTCGCCATTCCATATGTCCTTAAAGCTGGTTTGATAAACGTTCCCTAAAATGTGGTCATAAAAAGTGTGGCATACCACAACATCACCCTTGGCAGTTATTTCTGCATACGTTAAGGGAAAGGAACAATGGTGTTTTTTATCGGTCATTTCATTCCAGTTGCCTTCAAAATAGCTTTTAAAATTGCCCGGCTCTAATGTTTTTAGTGAGCTGTTAAAATTAATACCCAGCTCAATACAGACTGCTTTTAACCGGATCAGCTGATTGGTAATGACAACTGTATCCATTTCAGAAAAAATCTCCGGATCCTGTACCAGTCCTTTGGCAATAGGGGCTGTTGTGTTTAATTTAAATTCGTCATTAAGGATTTTTGCATAATCAGTGTGCTCTTCCGCCGTAGCAAAATTTTGTAGTTCAATACTAATGCTCCCAATCTTTGATAAATCCATATTTTCCAGAAAAAGTGCATTGATGTGCTGATAATTGAGGGGAGTAACAGTCAATGAAATACCAATTTTAGGCAACAGGGCACGCTGTTGTTGTTTAAGCTCCGCAAGTTTATCGATACCTTTCATTACCCGTTTATATACGCCATTTCCGCGCTGCAGATCGTTAATTACCGGGGGTCCGTCGAGGGAAATCCACAGTAAATCAACCTTGCTGTCAATTAACTGAGCAGCATGTTTTTCAATTAAGGTCCCGTTGGTGTCCAAATACATTTTAATCTGATTGGCCTTCAGGTAATCAATAATTTCAAAGACTTCGGGGTGCATCAGGGGTTCACCACCATACAAGCCCACGTAAGGTTTTACTGGTCCGCAATCATCAACGATTTGTTTAATAACGCTGGTGGATAACACCTTTAAGTTTTCCTTTTTAAAATCGAGATAAGAGCCGGTCTCTCCCCACTGGTAACACATCTTACAACGTAGGTTACACTTTTCAACCAATTGGAGTACAATCCATTTGGGGGCTTTCAGATCATTGAACATTGTTATCGTAATTAAGTTAACATTTTTCTATAATGGCCAATCCGTCCGCATTCGGGAAAAATGAATTGTAGTTGGTGATACATTTTTGCCTGATTGCCTGGAGCGACCGTAATTTCAGGTTTGCCGGCAAGTGTTTTTCCAGGTGTGTTTTTAATCCTTTTTCGTTATAGCGCCAGATTACACCATCTATATTGGAGTTCATCATATAACTATGATTTGGAGAACCGGGTAATAAATCAATATGATCGCTGATAATGATTTTGCCGTTTACAGCCAGCAGCCTTTCACATTCAGCAAAAACTTTTTTATGGTTCTTAATATGGTGCAGGCAGCGGGCAAAAACAATTGTATTAAAAAATCCATCCTCAAAAGGTGCATTCTTAATGTCAGAATGGATATAATTGGTAAAAGCCTTCCTTTTTAACCCATATTTAATAGAGTTGATATTAGTATCCAGATTATACAATTCCAGGCCGGCCATTTTTCCTTTTTTTTGCAGATAAATATTCAGTGCTCCTGTTCCACAACCCACCTGCAGTACTTTATCTTTTAGTGGGGGCAATACGTTATAAACATTATAAAACAAAGGGAAATTCATAACCAGGATATAAGCCTCATAAGCAAGCGGATAACGCTCATATAATCTTACAATATGACTTTTAAAAAAGGGGTTCTTTTTGATCTTTCTTTTATGAATAATCGTATTAACGAGCAAAAGCGGGAATAAAATGATACAGAAAATGATAAATGAAAATTTGATGAGTCCAATGGCTATACAATCTAAAATTGTCTTCATAAGTTTTAATATTTTGAACTTGGATTATAATAATAACTGCAGCAGGAGGTACAAATGGGGAAAAGGTCTTTCCTGATATATTTCCTGAGCTGCTGCCAGCGCTCGCCATTCCATATATCCAGAAAATCAGTTTGATAAATGTTGCCCATGGGTAGATCATAAAAAGTATGACAGCCCACCACGTCTCCTGTAGCTGTAATTTCTGCCTGAATGAACGGGAAAACGCAATGAGATTTTTTGTCCTCCAGTTGTTCCCAATTGGCAGAAAAATAATTCTTATAGTTTTGTGTATTTACCGTTTTAGGCGAAGTATTTAAGATGATCTTTTTAGCATCACAAAGTTCCTTTACCTTAAAAATCTGTTGGGTAATGTTTTCCATATCCATATTTTTAAAAATAACCGGATCCTGGATCAGGCCGCTGGCAATTGGTGCCATAGTTTTAACACCAAATTCAGAACTAAGTACTTCTACATAATCCAGATGCTCATCAACGGTAGTGTAGTTTTGCATTTCGATACTGACCCCGGCAAATTCATCCAGATTAATGTGATTGAAAAAGAAATCTTCAATATGTGCAGCATTGGTTGGGGTAACAATGTATGTGATCCCCAGCTCAGGGTAATGACTTCCGGTTGCCTTTTTCAGCTGCGTTAGTTTGGAAATCCCTTTCATCACCCTTTTAAATACACCGTTCCCCCTTTGCAGATCATTAATCTTTTGCGGCCCGTCAACCGAGATCCACAAACGGTTGATCTTTGAATCTATCAATTCTTCAGCGTACTGTTCAATTAGTGTACCGTTGGTAGCGGCATATACATAGCAGCCTTTATCGGTGATCAATTTAATCAATTCAAATACCTGGGGATGCAGCAGCGGCTCGCCGCCAAACAGGCCAAAAGTTGGTTTTGAATCAGCGCAGTCATTAATAATTTTCTCCAGCGATTTGAATTGCAGGGTTGTTAATGCTTCTTTCTCATGGTATGATCCGGTGTCGCCCCATTGGTAACACATTTTACATCTTAAATTGCACTTTTCAACCAGTTGAAAAACGATCCAATTCGGGGCACTTAACTTAGTTGCTATTTTCATGGATATGTTTGATAATTTTATTAGGCATAATAATCTTTCATAACCGTGTTTACCAGTGGAACACGGCATCTATGTGATTTAAGATTAAACAGTTATTAAAGATTGTTAGGACATAATCTAAAATACAAAATCAACGAGAAGGACCCATCCTGCACCATCCGTCTTATTTTGCGGTTTAGAACACAGCATCCCCCCTGTTAGATCTTAATCTCTTGTCAGACAATAATTCCAAGACCAAAGAACTTGTCGTAATTGTAAAAGAGTTTATTGGTTGCACATGCAATTTGATAACAGGCTTTTTTTACTTCAGGATAGCTTTCAGTATCGTGAAAAATGGCACATTTGCTATGTTCAGCTGCCCACAATCCGCAATTATAAGTTTCTGAAAAAGTGTGTATAATATCCACATGGATCAGGTCATAATGCTGGTGATTATTTTCAATAAAATCACGGTAATCTGATTTGACGAGTTTGATGTTCTTCCATCTAGCCAGCCTTTGCACCATTTCTTCGTAATTGTTGGCATGTTTACCGGTATGGTCGTCGCCATCAAATGTATCAACACCGGTTACTTTCCTAAAATAATTTGAAAAAGCTACAGCAGAATAACCATACTCTGTGCCAAATTCCAGGCAGTGTTCTACCGGTATATCGAATCGGGTAATCAAATCATGAATAATAGATTCCAGCCCGCGCCAATAAGAATCATATTGGAGCAAACTAGGTGGTAATTCCAGCTGCTCAACTTCGTACCTCAGCGATGGATATCTTTTGTTAATCTTGTACTCAACAGATTTATAATAAATATTAAGAATGTCTTTTTCCATATTTTTTTAGGTTAGAGTAAGCATACCGACACAACAGGAATGATCTGCTCGATGTTACAAATTGAAAATTGCGCTGCTATAATTGCCCTGCCCTGGCGACCAAAACGATGGCGCAACGGCGCATCGCAGATGAGTAATTTTACTTTTTTTGCAATAATTTCCGGATTGCTTCCTGCTATCAGAAAACCAGATTTATGATTGTCAATTAATTCATCTGGCCCTCCACCAGCGGTAGCTATCACTGGTATTTTTAAAGCCATAGCTTCTGCAATAGTCCTCCCAAATGGCTCGCCATCTGCCAAGTGCAATAAAATATCGATCCCCGACAGATAGGCCACAAAATCAGCTTGGTAGCTGATCAACGAAAAACGCCCGTCTAAGCCCATGCTGCAAGCTTGCTGTACCAGTGATTTTTTATAATCAGGAAAATCATCAAACAGATCTTCGCCAACGATGACAAAATGCACATCAGGTTCGCTTTTACTGACTATTGCACTTACCCTTACAAAAAGATCATGGCGTTTCCAGGGGATTAGTTGTCCGATGTGCGCAACCAACAAACATTTTTCCGATATACCTAATTTTTGCCTGATCAACTGGGTTGAGGTATGGTCCTGCTTCCAGATCTTGGTGTCAATACCATTATAAAAGAGTTCTGCCTTGGCTTTGAAAGGTATCTGTAGAAGTATATACCTGGATACACATAGAATTTTGTCGGCAAAAATACCCAATGCCCAGGCTAAATATTGGTGCTTTATATTATCCCGTACATGCCAGATCAATTTTCTGCCGGTCAGTAATTTCACTAATACCCCATAACTTTGGGCTTGGTTTGAATTTGCATAGATAAGGTCTACCTGATTTGACCTGACCATTTTTGCGATCTGTCTTGCTCCTTTGAGCATCTCATATAAGTTTTTTATCACGTTGATGATGCTGTCCCTGCGTTTTAACCGGACTAGTTTTATCCGTCTGATATTAATTTCACTATTCAGATAATGATCGTATTCTCCGGTTTCTGGCACGATTAAAATAAGCTGGTAAGTGCGGCTTAGCACAGCTAAAAGATCAATCATACTTCTTTCTGCCCCGCTCAGTTTTGAGGAATTACTAACGATCATTATTTTCTTTTTTAAAGACATGGGACTTGTTTACATAGTATGTCAGCATATTGAGTATATACCTCCTCGTGCTTTTTTATAAAAAAATCAAATGAAAAATTTGCTTTCAACAGTTGATGCCCCAATTCACCCATGGCACGTCTTTTGGGTTTATCCAGCAACAGACGCTTGATCTGTGCCGCGAGTAACTTGTCATTTCCCGGTTCAACCAAAAAAGCATTTTCGGCTTCAAATAAAATATTCCGATAATTTAAGTTTGTGGCGACGAGCGGTTTTTTATACCACATCGCCTCCAGAAGAACATAAGGCAGACCTTCCCATAGCGATGTGCTTACAATGATATCGGCAAGTGCGTATACCTCAGCTATATGAGTATAGTGACCGGTGAAAAAAATCCTGCTTTCCATTTCCAGGTTTTTAATGACGGCCATTAACTCATCCTGCAATTCACCATCTCCAACAATTAAGAAAATGACATCTTCAAATTCCCGGATCACTTCGGCCGCTGTTTTAATATACATGGGCCAGTTTTTTTGAACCGATAATCTCCC
The DNA here is from genome assembly GCF_014200825.1 of Pedobacter sp. AK017. Classification (NCBI taxonomy): domain Bacteria; kingdom Pseudomonadati; phylum Bacteroidota; class Sphingobacteriia; order Sphingobacteriales; family Sphingobacteriaceae; genus Pedobacter; species Pedobacter sp. AK017. The sequence goes on along the minus strand of NZ_JACHCW010000028.1, from coordinate 18,453 downwards.
GATGGCAGCAACCACCATTTGATCGCTGGTAATTTTTAGTCGTCTGGTCAGTTTATTTCCAGGATCAGCCTGCGGATATTCATTAAAATTTATCGCATTATTGATATTTACCAGCTTGGCCGCAGGTGCTACGTTTTGTTCAAGAGCAGATCTTTTTTCATTATTTGCTACAATAATATAAGAGGTGATTAAGGCCATTATACGTTCAACCGATGCAAAAAATACTTTCTTAATTCCCTTTTTGCTTTGAAAATAAAAGCAATGTGGTGTATAGATAATCAGCGGTACCTGGTTTAACCATGCGGCCAGACGAAATAATATACCTGCTTTGGAACTATGTGCATGTACAATGTCATAGGTATGATGGCGTAAATGAGTCCAGATTGTCAAAAAGCATTTTAAATCTTGCCAGGCTACGATTTTTCGTTTCATGGGCATTACCAAAATTTTAGCACCAGCAGCTGTCATTTTTTCTATATCGGCGTAAACCCTGGTTGATCGCTGGGTGGATAAGATGACGGTCACATCAAAAAGTTCGGCACTGATGCTGGTTACTAAATAAGTTAAATGCTTCAACGTTCCCGCATCTGCAGCTTCCAAACCATATAAGATTTTATATTTTCGTAGCATAATGATGTTTGAAAAGTTGTTTCAATTGAATGGTGCTTTGCTGGCTGTCAAACGCTTTTATTTTTTCTAAACCATTTTTAACCAGGCTCAAGGCATATGTCTGATCATCGACTAACTGCTCAACTGCGCTAACAATACCATTTGCATTTTTTTGCGCAATTAAAATCCCTGTTACGTTATGCGTAATTAATTCTGAAATGGCGGATATTTTTGTAGTTATAATTGGAATGCCCGTAGCCATAGCTTCTAACAGTACATTCGGTAAGCCATCCATATCCCCATTGGCTGCAACAATTGCAGGCAAAATAAAGATATCTGCCTGCTGATAAAATGGCTGCAAGGTAGGCTGATCTGTGGCTCCATGTAAAAAAACACTGGCTTCCAGATGGTTGGCGATTATAAAGTCGTTTAGTCTGTCATAATAGGGCCCATCACCAAAAATATCACATTTGAATGCTTTACCTTTTAACTTTAGTGTATTTAAGGCCTGTAATAGATAAATCGTACCTTTTTTTTCCACCAGGCGGCCGACTGTTAATATTTGAATTGGCCGCTTTGGCGAAATGTATTTAAATGCTTTTACAGGCCACTTATCCAGATCTATACCGTGATAAATATGCCTGATTTTCCCGGATTGCTGCCCATTTAAAACCTGTTGCAGATAAACTTGATTATATTTTGTGCAGGTAATCACAAAACTTGCCTGATTAAGCTTGTCTAAAAGTTCTGTGCCTGAGGTGGTGTAAATATCATTGGCATGGGCGGTGCAACTAAAACCTAAGCCCGAGAGTATTGACATTAAATGGGCGATGCTGGCTGGCAAAGAAATGAAATGTGCATGCAGCCAAAGGCATTGCGCATTGCGTAGCTCGTATGAGAATTCAACAGCGGCAAAAAACCTTGTAAGTCCCTTAAAAAATGCTGGTGTTAAAAATTTCGTTCCGGCTATCGCAACATTGAAGGCCCGGAAATACCTGTGCCAGCTATGCGATAGCAGGAAAAAAAAACTGGCCCGAAATTTAAACAGCGAGAACAGGTGTTTAACATAAACGGTTTTACCTGCTGATTCCTCCAAACCATTTAGCTGAGGGCCTTTTTTAAATGCGAGTACAGTGATGTTAAGCCCTTGTTTCCTTAACGCAAAGATCTCATTAGATATAAAAGTTTCCGAATAGGATGGATATTGGTCTAAGATATATGCGATGTTCATTTCAGATTTTAAAAATGAAGGTAGACAGCTTACCTTTTAGTAAAATGAAGGATCCGCAATAAATCAACAATCCCAGCCCGAAGGCAATAAGCAGGAACAATAAATGGTTAAGAGCAGTTTCCTGAATGTTTCGATAGAATAAAAACTTCCAAAGTAAAATTCCTGCACCCATTGCCGCTCCCGAAGTAACAATTTTTAACAGGAATAAGCTGATTTTTCCTGATTGCGCATAGAAGTCATCTTTTAAAAGAAATAAAAGTATTAGCGTTTTGGTTGCTTTAGCTATCGTGAAGGCTAAGGCAATGCCGCTATAGCCGGTAATCTTTATTAAAAAAAATGCCAGTATGATATGCTCACATACACAAAGTATCCCTACAATAATTGGAGTTCTGGTATCTGCATTGGCAAAGTAATAAACTACCAGCATCATCTCGAGTGCAAAAAACACCATCCCGACTGCATAATAACGTAAGGGAGCGGCTGTAAGCTGGGCTGAATATTCGTCAAAAGCCCCATGCTTAAAAACAAGGCTGACTACCTCGTAAGAACACAGATAAAAATAAACAGACAAGGGCAAAAACAGGAGCGTAAGCCAGGCCAGTGAATGATAGAATAACTCTTTACGTTTTGCTGTTTCATTAGCAATGGCCAGTTCGGCAAAATAAGGGAACACAATTACGCTTAAAATATATGGGCAAATCAATAGCGGAAAGTCAATTAGTTTTTTTGCATAACTTAAGGAGGCTATTGCACCTTCCTGCATATACGAGGAATAAATATTATCAGCCAGACTACCCAGTTGGGAAAATAATACGCCAATTAAAAGCGGCCAGGATAATTTCCAGGTAGTTTTAAGGAAGGCTGGGTCTAAATGATTGCGTTTAAACGATAGGCGTTTTAATAGTTTTCCACCCTGAACCAGAAATTTACTAAAAGATCCTATGAGCAGCCCGGTGATAGCGGCATAAATCCCCAGGTATTTCACTGATATCAGGAGGGTGATGATGATGGAAAGCTTATAGGCCAATTCTCCGGCAGCGGCAAGTCCAAATTTTTTCAATGCATTTAAGGTGATGTTAAACAGCGCTGAGCTGGCAAGGAAAATGCAGGCCGGAAATACCAGTTGGATAAGTTTTATAGCAAGTATCTTTTTTTCTGTTGAAAATCCGGGTGCAAATACACCAATGACCATGCCTGGTGCAAAACAGACTATAGCAGTTAATAGCAAAGAAACAAAAAGCAGCAGGCGAAAAAAAAAATTAAAAATAACCCATCTGCCAGGAACATCTTTTAAATAACTGGCCTTAAGGAACGCATTTAAAAATCCGGGCTCTATAATTTCTCTAAAAAACACAAATACAGTCAAAATGATACCGGCCACTACGCTGTATACATCTACAACATAGCTGGTACCCCAGTAGTACGCCAATGCGATCTTTTCAAAATAACCCAGTATTTTAACCATGATGGTAATGGCCGCTACAATGAGTGAAGAAGTTAAAATCGGATTGTATTTATTTTTTTTATTGATAATGGTTAGCATAAGTCAATATTGCATTAGTGTACCGTCCTTTTTACCTTTTTCAATAGCCCATTCAAACGTTTTTAGACTTAACGGAAAAGCAAATACCGCCATGCCTCCTAAAATGAATAGTTGCTGAGATAGCATTATGATGGAATTGCCTTTTAATAAAGCTAAACGCAAAGCATCTAATGCATAAGTAAGTGGAAAAAACAAGGATAATTGCTGCAACCAGCCGGGCATAACTGCAACCGGAAACATAGCACCCCCCAAAAGGGCGCTGGCAACGCCGAAGATCCAGCCTATAGGTTCGCCCTGTTTAAAAATAACAGTTCCAGCTGCAGAGAAAATACCCAGGCTTATAAAAATGATCAATGATGCAGTAAGGGTTAACATCGTGGCTGGAACATTTGCCGTTGAAAAATCATAGCCTAAAAAAATAACAGCTATTAAAAACATTAAAACCAACTGCAAGCCAGCCGAAAGAAAACTATACAGAGAAGACATTACAACTATTGCTTTAGGATCGGTTTGAGCGCTTAATATGGCTTCAAGGCATCCGGCCATTTGGGCGCGCTTAATATTGGTTGAAAAAGTATCAACTGCCAACTGGAAAAACCTGACAAACGCAATACCGATCAGTACAAAGGGAAAATACCGGCCACCATATTTTTCTAGCTCAGCCAGGTGATTGCCGGCAACCATTTTGCCAATAAAAAAGAAAGAGACAATTGGAAATATGGATGTAAACAAGGATTGGATAAAATTAAGCTTATAGCTCGATTCAATAATAAAGTCTTTTTTTATAAAGCTCCAGGCTTTTTTATAGTTCATAACATCCCTCTCTTTCCATCATAGTGGTGTGATAAAAATCTGCAATAGATCCAAAGTTTTCTTTAACATCCTTCATGCGCTGATAGGCAACTATTTGCCCTTGTTTGACGATGCAAATCTTAGTGCACAATTCTTCTGCCTCATCAAATTTGTGTGTAGCGATCAGTAACGTTATTTTTCTGTTGTCATGGATTTTATGTGAAATCAGGTCTTTAATATCTATAACGGCCTGTGGGTCGAGCGTACGGGTTGGCTCGTCTAAAATCAGTATCTGGGGCTCATTTAATAGCCCTCTGGCCAAAGCCAGCCGTTGTTTCATGCCGGAAGAATAATTTGCAACAGCTTTGTCGGCAGCGCCGTCTAAGCCTACTAAATGAAATAACTCATGAATTCGTGTTTTCAGCAGATCAGCATTCAGGTTATCCAGCATGCCAAAAAAATCCAGATTTTGCCGTCCGGTTAAACGCCAGTAAAAGCTACGTTCCTCATTAAGTACGAAACCAACATCGCCTCTCGCTTCAAGATTTTGTGATACGGTATTAAAGCCATTAACAAGGATCTCACCGGATGTTGGATATAATAATCCACCAATTAATTTTAAGAGCGTTGTTTTACCGGCCCCGTTAACGCCCAAAAAAACGACACGGTCTCCGGTTTCAATAGTCATATTTACCTTCGTAAGCGCAATAAATTGTGCAGACCTGAAAGGATGCCTTAGGTAATCCAGGTATCTTTTAGGAACCGGGAAGTGCATGGAAACATTATTAAGCGTGATCATTTTTAAATTTATTGCTGAGCCAATGTGTGATTACTTTTGTTAATTCTTCCTGCGCCAATAGGGTGCTTATATTATGGTCTACCCCTTTTAAAAACCGGTAGCTATATGATACTTTATTGCCATTAACCTTAGGGTTTAACTGTTTAATCATATCATAAGCAGTACTTCCTTCAGTTAATATAATCAGTGCTTCGATTTGCAGTGTTGAAAACAGGGTAAATGGATGATTGATAGGAATGGGGACGGTTTTTGTTTCTTTTAAGTTCTTTTTAAATACCTGATGAAATGACCGGACCTTTTTTGCCAGTAACGGCCCGTTTGATTTAAGAACCTCAAGCCATTTTGCTGGCCTGAGCAAGGCATCTTTATAATATCGCATCTGGATAAGATTAACCGCCCGGGTATGTAAGGTCAAATAATCCGAGCTGCTCAATCCGGTGCCATTAATCATAATTATACCTTTAACCCGCCCGTCAGCTGTGGCGGAATGGTAACTGGCTTCGGCACCGGAGCACATTCCGGCCAGAATAAATTCTTTTCGTTTTAGTTTTTTTTCCAGATAGTTTAAAACGATAGGTATATCGGTATCCCCTTGCTGATCCGAATTTAATAAGCTGTCGCCTCTTCCATTATAATCAAATCTAAATACATGATGCCCCCTGGCTGCGAGCTGGCGGGCTAATTTCACATAAATCCTGTTGGGCCCAACTCTATGAATTAAGCCGGCGTTGATAAACACCACAACGGGTAAATTTGTCAGCGATGCGCTGTAACTTATTATGCCTATAACTGACGATTGATTAAGGGTTATCACTTCTTCTTTCATATTATACTAACCAGTTAATGATCTGATTAATTTCATTCACCGGCACCATCGACTTCTGATCTCCACGTTCCTTCTGCCAAAAGTTAGCTACATCATTTCGTACAATTTTTAGGTCGTCATTTTTGAAAAAAGAATAATTAACAAGATTGTACTTAGTTAAAAACTGATCGTCTGCCAGGACCAACACTTTTTTTCGTCCATCAGTTGCCATATCGGATAAAGCAAAAGAGTCTAAATCTTTAATCAGTTGATCTGAAAGGTAAAATCCCAAACGCTCGTGTTTTTCTACATTAGCTGGTTTAATGAATGAGCCTGAAATAAACTTTTGATGCTGCTGTTTTAATTCATTTAAATAGACCGTACCTGAGATAACTGGATTCCATAATATATGCGAACTGATATTCAGATGATAGCCGTATAAAGTACTCAGGATGGTGCCGTATCTTATGCCGATCAAACAAATGTCATCAATATCACAGCCATCTCTTAGTTCCTGTACAATAAGTCTTAAATCTGCAGCAGAGCTGCTAATGTTAAATTCAGATTCATCACCGTATGAGTCGCCTGTTCCGTAGTAATCAAACCTGAAAGTTGGAAAACCCTGTAGCGATAACTCCTTAGCCAATACGACCGTTGCTTTATAAAACCGAATGTGTTCTTGTCCTAAGGGATTACAAATAATGATTCCAGTTCTTTTAATCTTCTCTTCATTCCCGGCATAAAAAATGGCGATCAATCGTCTTTCAGCTGTACCAATGTGAAATATTTCCATTTATTTATTTTTAAGATGAATACTCTTGTTCATATTTTAAAGCAATGTTTGATAAGGGTTGATTGATAAAGTCCATAATTGTCAGGGTTATGCCCAATCTTGACTTAATCAAACTAATGGCCTTTATCGCTATCAGAGAGCTGCCGCCCAGGCTAAAAAAATCATCAAATACGCTAACTTTTTCAATTGATAAAACCTCTTTCCAGATTGTCGCAAGTTTGATCTCAAAGTCCGTTCGTGGTGGGATAAAATGTTGATGAATTAAATTGTCAACCGGGAGCGATTCCAGATACTTTCTATTTGATTTACCGGAGGCAGTTTTTGGAATCTCTTCCAGACGAATATAAAGCGTGGGAACAAAATGTGCCGGTAGTCTTTGGCCCAAATATTTTCTTACCTGCAAAGTGGAAATTGCTTCAGATGCAGTATAATATGCAATCAGCCTTTGATCCGAATCGTTAATAATTTTCAGAATTACCAGACAGTCATCAATTAATTCGAAGGATCGTAAGGCTTCTTCAACTTCTATTAATTCTATGCGATAGCCACGTAATTTGACTTGGTTGTCTTTTCTGCTTACAAATTCAATCGCCCCTGTAGGCATAAGTTTGCCAAAATCACCCGAACGGTATACCCTTCCCTGTTTTGTAACTGGATCAGTAGTAAATGCTGCTGCTGTCTGTCCTGGTTTATTTAAATAGCCCAGGGCCAGGTAATCACTTTTGTAAACCAATTCACCGATCTGGTAAACATCCGTAAGTATTTCATCATGCTCATCCAACAGATATAGCGCTGTTTCGGCAACCGGATAACCGATTGGTATATTCCGTCCTGAAACACTGCTGGCATGGTTCAGGAAGTTTTGGAGCGTGATTGTTGATTCAGTAGGCCCGTAGCCATTTACCAAAATGGAATTCTCCGGGAAATACATTTTGAAATTCTCAAAATCAATTTTATATACTGCCTCACCTCCCAATACAACCAATCTTACCGCTTTAAATCTATGCTGGGTTTTGGCTAATTCTGCCACAAAATGCCTGTAAACAGTTGGAACAGTATGTACAATAGAAATTTGATGGTTAATTAACCATTCTGCCAGGTTTGCCAGTCCTTGCTTTTTTATGTCATAAGGATACAGAGTAGCGCCATTTAATAAAGCGCCAAAAATATCCATCACCGCTGAGTCGAAGCTGTAGGACGGCAATAAGCTCAAATGATCGTTATGACTAATTTTTAAGTTGTTAGTGTATACCCTTATAAAGTGCAATACATTACGATGGCTTTGAATAACACCTTTAGGTTCCCCCGTAGAACCCGAGGTATATAAGATATAAGCTGGACTATGCGGATCGATTGTAGCTACTTCAGTGATAGGTAAGGCATCCGTGATTTCAGCAATATTTATAATCGAAATATGTGCAGCTTCAGCGCAAATCGTCTTTGCTAAATTTATAGTCTCCGGATCGGCTACGATCAAATTACAGCCAGTATCTTGCAGGATATAACTAAGTCTGCTTAGTGGAAAAAGTGGATCTAAGGGTACGTAAGCATTTCCTGTTTTTAAAACACCCAACATTCCTATAACGGCCTGCTTGCCATCTGTTAGTAACAAAGCAATATTAGAACTCATTAACTTCGTATGATGGGCCAGGATACTGGCGGCCAAGTTGGCAGACGCCTTGTTTAAGTTCCAATAGGTAATCCTGTCTTCAGCTTGCTGAATTGCAATCTGATTTGGATATTTTTTTACCTGGGCTTCAAATCTTGCAGAAATAGATTGATTGATCTCCTGATTGTCAAAGTACTTGTAATTGTTGTTTATGGGGGTTGGCAGACTTGTTTTCTGACAAAAATAATCGAATACAACAACATCTTTAAGTTTAATTTGGGTATCATTAGTTAACTTTTCAATGATAGTTAACAAACCATTTGCCCAATATTCAATTGTTTCGCTCTTAAATAAATTTGGATTATATTCCAACATAAATTCATATTTTCCATCATCATCAATTGCATTTAATACCAAATCATAACGACTGGTTTTCTTTTCAAAGTTTTGATAATGGATGCTTATATCATTCATCTGGAAATGCCTGAAGTTATCGTGCAAAATGAGCATAACATCAAAAAAGGGGTTTCTACTTAAATCTCTTTTTAAGATTGTTCTATCGATTAACTGATTTAAAGAAAAGTTTCGATGCCGGTAAGCATCAATTACAACCCGGGTTAAATAGGAAAGGTATTCCTTAAAAGACAAATTAGCATTTACCGTGCTTCTTACAGGTACGGCATTAACAAACATTCCGATGAGGTTATTATTTTCAACATTTCGGCCGGATAATGGCACACCAACAACGATATCAGTTTGTTGCGAAATTTTGTACAAGAATGTGTTAAATATCGACAATAAAAAAACCAATAAAGTGGTTTTTTCAACCATAACAATCTTTTTAATACGCGCCGTTTGTACCGCTGTTAATGCAAAATGGAATCTGCTTCCATCATAGGTTTGGGGGTTGGGACGTAGATAATCATAAGGTAGCTCTAACGACTGAGGCAAAGCAGTAAATTCTCTGATCCAATAATCTGCTTTTTTTTGAATATTAGCAGATTTTAGAAAAATATTACGATTGATTACGTAATTTCTATAGGAAATTTGAATTGCTGGAAGTTGCTGGCTATAATAAATAGCAAAAATATCCTTTATGAATATTCCAAAGGAATATCCATCAAATATGATATGATGAATGACCAGGATTAATTGATATTCATCTTTAGCAATTTGCAACAACCTTATCCTGAACAGCGGACCTTCAAATAAATTAAATTGGCGTAAGGCTACATTATCGATTAAATCATTGATCAGGTTGTTTTTGTTAATCTCATCGCAAATGTTCTGGTAATGAAAATCAATTTCAGTATGATCACGAATAATTTGCTTTATCTCGTCATGCTCAATAAAAAAACTTGCGCGAAGACTTTCATGCCTGTCAATTAATAGGAGTAACGAGTTACGAAACTGAGCCGGATCGATGTTGCCTTTGATCACATATACTCCCAGGGCATGACATGCTATTGATCTTTTAGGATCTTGGCTAAGTAACCACATTTCCTGTTGAGACGGCAATAGACTGAAGCTAAGCATGTTGTTTAAAATATTCACACCCATCAGCTCAATTGGTCTCCGTTTTGCCTTTATCAACATCATCGTTAGTTACGCCGCGTTTATTTTTCCTGATCTTCTCTTTAAGCTGGCCAATGGTATAATAAATATTAATATAATAGCCTCTTACAAGTTTCATCGTCCTGTTTTCCTGCATAAAATCTGATGTGTTAAGACGGTTGGCTGTAGTTCTGTATTTTTGAGTGGGGTTATCAATTCTAAAAATCACACCTAACTTTTTATTAAAAAACTCTTTATTTAAGCTCATTACTGTACCAACGTAGCCATTGACCTGCCCTTGTAAGCTCACTACAGGAGTGGTAGTCGTCAATAGAAACCTGAGTCGCCAATCTTGTGGAATGGTATAAGAAAAATTGCTACTTGTAGTAAACGAAAACCCTTCATTATTATATCCTTTTCCACTAACGGTACCGGTTAGCCATAAATATTGTGCGCGCCCGTTAAAATTAATGCGCAGCTTTTTTGTTACGGGATAATTGATGTTTACGTTTGTTCCTACATTGTCGTTTTTTCCAATATTAGCGAATGTAGAACGGGTGATTCCGTCACTGCCAAGCGTTGCAACGTTTTGTATGGTATGATTTGCAAAAGAATAATTTAAACCAATATTAACAGTTGCTTTTCTGATCAGGCTATAACTTAAATCAAAATTGTTATTTAAAACAGCATTTAGATTTGGATTCCCAGAGGTATAATATAATGGGTTAACCTGGTTTTCGAAAGGGTTTAACTGCAAAATACCGGGCCTTTGGATGCGTTGTGAATAACCCAGGGTTAAACTTGCGGCGTTTTCCAGTTTACGTTGAATGATAACTGATGGGATCAGGTTGTTGTAGTTCCTGTTTACTCCAGGGGAGGAAGTAATAAAATCAGCACCAATTACCGTCCTTTCCAGACGTAAACCGGTATAAACGCCCCATTTTTTAAATTTAAGCTGGTAGCCATTATACAGGCTATAAATGTTCTGACCATACTCAAACTCGTTTGAGTTGCTGAGGATGCCATTTTCAGAAACTTCTTTAGTGAAAAAATCACTATAGTTGTCGCGTTTAACTAATTTAGCTCCGGCCTCCAGGTTTATTTTTTTGCCTGGGTTATAGTAATCCAGCTGCAGGGTATGTTCTTTCATGCCTGCGTTATTTTGTTGGGAAAGCTGGCTGGTTAAGTAATTAAGATTGCCAATGGCTGTTCTGTAGCTGTCAAAATCATTGATTGTAGTTGAAAATTGATAGGATGCAGTTAGCAACCGATCCTTTTTATTTCTAAAACCTAACTGATAATTTAAATTTGCGTCAATTGCAGCCAGCCTTGGATTGCTTTCCGTATTTAAATTGGCAGCGCTGATGAGATTTCCCTGTTGGTCGAATGTGTTATAGGATTGTGTGTCATTCTGATGGAAATTATTGAAAGAAATAACGATAGAACTGCTCAGTAAATTCAGAGAATCGATCTCGTAACTTAAGTCGGCATTGGCGGGTATCAAATTTCCTTTGGGAAAATTCGAATAACCATCATTAATGGTCGACTGGTTATTGGAAAAAGAATTGCGTGTATTAGAAAACAGGTTTGCCGGCGCGTCTGTGCGTGTATAACTGCCTGCATAACCATTAATCCCAAATTTCCCCTTTTTTGCTGTAAATGCGCTTCCGAGACCCAAAACACCCAGGCGGCTGGTGCGGAAAATCTCGAATATCACATTGTAGCCTTCGACATTATTCGTAGTTATAATATTGATAATACCGGCTGCTCCTTCACTGTCATATCGTGAGGAGGGGGTAGTGATTACCTCAATCTTTTTAACTGAAATGCTTCGCATCATCCGTAAAGCCTGTGCTGCACTCCCGGCCATGGCTCCTGAAGGCTTTCCATTCATATATATCTTAAAATCGGAACTGCCCTTTAGCCGGATATTGTCATCGTCATCTATCGATAACAATGGAACCTTTTGCATTACCTCTAAAACATTTAATCCTTTATTTTCCGGGTCTGCTTGCACATCGTAAGACAAGCGATCTATTTCCTGAGTAACTATCGGCTTGTTGCCTTTGATGGTTACCTCTTTTAGCTGCTTGTTTTGAGCTGAAAGTAAAACGTTTTTTAAGTCAGCGGTTAACTTTGTGCTGGCACTAAGATCAATGATGATAACTTTAGTAGCGTAGCTCAACGCGCCTAAAGAAACCGTATATATTCCCGGTAATAATTTGTCAAATGTAAAACTGCCATCGTCTTTAGTATAGGTGCTTTTTATAGAATAACCACCTTTGGATGCTAAACTTACTGTTGCATAAGAAATAGGTTTTTTTGAAGTGGAATCCAATACAACACCCATGATATTTGGAATGTTCTGCGCATATAAAGAAGTAAAAGGGACAGAAAATAGGGTAAATAAAATGTAAGAGAGTTTAGCTTTCATAGGTATTTTAATGGCTTAGCTGATAATAAAATAGATATTTGGTTAACAACTAAAATACACTGCAAATACCAATTAGCCGACCTGTACCGTCTTACATATTTTTGTTAAAAAATCAGGAACCTATTCCTTCCTATTACAGGAATCTGCTCATGTCCTCAAGTAAAGCTTTTATTTTTAATGGCATGCAAACAAAAATTATCTTTCTAGCTTTGTGGATAAATAGTCCAGACATATCCCAAATTTCTTAAACTCATCGGGTGTAATAATAGGTAATTCAATGATAAAACCCTCAACTCCTGCAACTATACTGTCATATAACAATTTAGCTATTTCACTATAAGTTCCTACCAAATAGGGTAAACTACTAATTTGATTTTTGTATAATGCGTAACTGATATTTTTTGATATATTCCCCATGCGGTTATATAGATTCTTTTTCCATACTGAATCATTCAATGTTTGTGCAGCATATTTTAATAAAAACTGTGCCCGTGGGTCTTCAACAGTTAAATGCTCAATAAAGCATTCAACTTCATCAGTAGTTTCACCAGTGGCCACTCCGACTGCAAACCATGTTTTCACATCTATTGAAGATTTGTAACTTTCATTAAATACAGTCAGTCTGAAAAGATCGTACTTGGAAGCCATACGAATGACAGCATCTGATTCGCCGGAAATGATACCAATTGGTTGTAACGCTGCCGACAGTTGAACTGGTAGTTGAATACCAGAGAGTTGGTAATATTTACCAGTAAAATATAAGGGAGTATTTTCAGATAAAAGTGTAGTAATAATGTGAATATATTCATCTAGTCTTTCATATCTTTCAGTAGCTGATAACTCATATTTGATATTTAATGCACCAGCAATGAAATTTAAACAAATCCGCCTATTGTATAGATGTGTGAGGTTGATAATTCTTTTAGCGGCAATCCATGGATCAGCAGAAGCAGGATTGAGTGCAATGATTGGGGCCAGCTCATCAGATCTGCATAATATTTCATGAGAGTAAACCCAAGGATCAAAAGATGCCAGCAAAATTGTTTCCGGTGTCAGTATCCCATTGAAACCAGTGGCTGCGCTTAACGATATAAGTTCCCTGGTAGAATCGGTGTAATCACCGAAAGAAGATAAATCTTTAGGAGCCGTTGAAAAAAAATGTATAACTTTTCCTTTGTAAATAATACTCATTTTATTTTTGCTTTTAAATATTTCCGTAAAGGGATATCATAAAATAACAATATCAGATAGGCAAAGCCAATGAGAAAAATTACTCCGCCTGCTATTATGAGATTTATATAGGTTACTGGCTTATAAATTTTATAATAATGGGCAAATACCCAAATAACCGAATAGTGTGTCATATACAGGGGATATGATATATTTCCAAAAAAATTACATAATTTCTTTAACCCTGATTTTAAGGCCGTTCCCGCACCTAATGCAACAAGTAGCGGAAAGTAAAATAGCACAACTATTGGTTCTGTAATCCAATTCCATTTAGAAAAGGGCATGATAAAGGACAACAACAGTAAAGTTGCAACTCCTAAAAATCCAAGACGGTTTTTTATTATCCAATTAGAACGGTAAACTAAAATTCCAGCCAAAAATGAATAAGAAACACGTGCTCCCCCATCCCAAAAAGTTGCTTTATTCCATCCGCCTGTTAACGAGCCCGATTCAAATAGCACCCAGCCAATGAATATAGATGTTAATATGGTTAATGCCAATAAAGACCGTCGGCTAATCCTGCATAAGTAAATAGCATAAAAAATATTTGCAACATATTCCCAAAATAATGACCAGGCTGGTGCATTAAGAGCAAAGAGGGCAAGCCCCCGCTTAATCATAACTGGAAAAGGAACCAAAAAAACTGAACTAATAAACATAGAGATGATCTCGGCAGAACTTAGCGATTTAAACTGGTTAACAAATGGATCGAAGAGAAGGCTTAAAAATCCTAATAAAGTGCCCAGGATTACTAGCGGATGTAACCTGATCAGCCTTAATTTAAAAAAATTAGCAACGCCCAATTTTTCTACGCGATCATCGTAAGCGTATGCGATTACAAATCCAGATAAACAGAAAAAAAAATCTACGGCCAGAAAACTGTGGCCAATGAATATCTTGCTATAATCTGATATTGTCATTTCAATAAAATGGAAGGTTACAACGCATATGGCCGCAATTCCCCTTAACCCGTCGAGTACTTCGAAATGTGTCTTAGGCTTAGGTGTATCATGGTTTACTAATTTCATAAGTGATTGAGTTAAAAGTTATGGAGATGACGATTATTTATGTCAACTAAAATATGCTGAACGTATTGGTATGGCAACCTGTACCGTCTTATGTTTTATCTAAAATAAGTTTAATAATTCCTAGCAAATAGCTACTATTTGCCTGTTATTTATTCTCTCTAATTTCCACGAAATGAAAATACTTGTTACCGGCGTTGCTGGTTTTATTGGTTCTCATGCAGCTGAACGGCTAATTAATCTTGGGCATGAAGTAATAGGAATTGATTCTTTCTCCAGTTTCTATAACGTTCGATTTAAAAATGCGAATGCAGAACAGTTGGCACGCCAAGGTGTAACGATTTTAAAAGGGGATCTGGCAGATCCCGCAACTTATCGTTTCTTACCCACTAACTTTGATTATATATTTCATTTCGCTGCGCAATGTGGTCTGTCATCATCTATTGAACCTGAAGAATATATTAAACACAACATCCTGGCCACCAAACATTTGTTGACGTTCGCACTTTCAAATACTACGCTGCAACTGTTCATCCATATATCATCATCCTCTGTTTATGGGAAGGAGGCTCTTGCCAATGAAGAGTCAATCTCCCAACCAATATCCAGCTACGGGGCAACGAAGCTAGCGGCAGAACAACTGGTTTTAAGTTGTTTTCGAAGTGAGTGTTTGCCGGTATCTGTATTAAGATTATATTCTGTTTATGGCCCCAGGGAAAGAACGGACAAACTGTTTACCAGATTAATTTATGCAGGATTATCGGGCAGTCCGTTTACATTATTCAAAGGCAGCGAAAATCATATCCGAAGTTTCACTTATGTGGATGACATCATAGACGGCATTGTCCAGGTAATGGAAAATTCAAAAGCGTGTAATGGGGAGATTATCAATTTGGGAAATGATACCGCGCACTCCACTCAAGATGGCATTGCCTTAGTGGAGCATTTATTAAGCAAAAAGCTACAACTGAAAATATTGCCTCCAAGAGTTGGAGATCAGATAAGTACCAGAGCTGTTATTGATAAGGCGAAAAGGCTATTAAATTATACGCCGAGTAGGTCTTTATCAGATGGATTGCAACAACAAGTTTTCTGGCATCTTGAAAACATTAATAGGCTATGATATTTCAATGTAATTATAAACTCCCCACATACAAACGATTTTTTGATATTGTAATCTCAATAATACTTATTTCAGTTTTGTGGCCTTTCTTCTTGCTTATAGTTATTGTGATAAAATGTGAGAGCAAAGGACCTCTTATATTTACCACTAAAAGAGTAGGCACAGGCTTTAAAACCTTCATTTTATACAAATTCAGAACCATGCATGATGGATCTGCGACAAGACTTCATTTTCCGGAGCATCGGAATATGTATGAATGTAGTCAGAATGGAAGTTATAAACCGATATTTATAAAGTTGAAAGATGATTCAAGAGTAACAAAATCAGGACATATATTAAGGAATACACATATTGACGAATTACCCCAGTTGTTTAATGTACTGAAAGGTGACATTTCATTGGTAGGCAACAGACCTTTGGAACACTATGAAGTGGAGAGATTGCTTGCTCAGAAACAAACTTTACGCTTCCTGGCCCCTGCAGGGATAACCGGGCTTTGGCAGGTTCGTCAGTATAAAAGACAAGAATTTAAAGAAAAAGAACGAATTATGTTTGACAATTTCTATGCGTTAAAACAATCTTTTTGTCTTGACCTATATATTCTTGTGCAAACTGTGGCAGTTTTATTTAAGTGGAAAAAAGTTGGCAAAATTTCATAAAAATAATTATAAATTATATCAGTGAGTTATATAACTTATCTGTCTTTTCCGCTGAAAGGTCCCAGGTAAATTTTTTGCTCCAATTTATGCCTTTAATAATGCTCAATTCTCTGAATTGGGCATGCATAAGCAGCGTCGAAACAGCATTAACGATTTCAGTTATGCTAAAAGGATCCACCTGTAAGCAAATTCCTCCTGAAATTTCTGGCAAAGCACCCCTGTTAGAAATGATAGTTGGACAACCGCATGCCATTGCTTCAAGAACAGGGATGCCAAAACCTTCATAAATAGATGGAAAAATAAATATTTCAGCAGAGGAATAAATTGAGGGTAGATCATTCTCATTTACGTATCCTAGAAATAGTACTTCACTCTGCAATTTCTTCTGAACAACCAATTTAAAAATGGAAGAAAATTTCCATGCTCTTCTTCCTACAATTAGAAGTTTATGATCGATATTGACATTTTTCTTTAGCTCATGATAAGCTTCAATAATTCGCTCAATATTTTTTTTTGGCTCGAGGTTTCCAACAAAAAGGAAATATTTTGGCGGGAGATTATATTTTTTTTTAACCAGTTCATTTACATGGGTGTCTGGTATTTTTTGGAAATGTTTTCCGATCCCAGGATAAATTACTTCAATCTTAGATTCGTCAATTTTTGAATACTTGTTAAGGATATCATTTTTGACAACATTTGATACCGTTATGATTTTTTGCGCGTTTTTTATAGTGTTTGGAAGGAACATGTTAAAATAAGCTGCTGTTTCATTTTGACAAAGCTTTGGATAGTCAATAGCCATTAGATCATGAATAGTAACAACATTTGATGTTTTCGAAAAAAAAGGCAAAATATAGCCAGGGCAGTGGTATAGATTAAAGCTGTTTTTTTTAAGGTAAAATGGAACCGAAACGTGTTCAAAATAAATTCGCTCAAGCCTTTTACTCAAATTAACATGCTTTATTTTTAAGTTATCTGTTTCGTTTATACAACCATCATAATCTTGTGGAACTAAAACCTCTAGTTTATAGTCTTTGGCTTTGATACCACTTAAACCGCAAATCAAACTCTCGATCGAATATTGTACGCCAGACTTCTCTTCGTTGAGCAGTAACGCGTTAATTAATATTTTCTTCATTGGTTAATTTTTTTATTTCATCGAGTCGTGTTTTTGGATGCAAAAAGCATTACCTCCTATATTGTCTCTCTATTGGTCAATTCAAGCTTGAACAGCTCCTCACGTTTTCAGCAAAAGTAAATTAAATTTTTATACCGGAATTTTTAAAACTAATTAATATTCGATTTTGACCTATGTCAATTGTCAACATGCAAATGCCTGTTATGTTTGTATATAAACGCTCAATTAATTACACTATTCGCACTGTTATTATAAATCCGAAAGTTGGTTTATTTTTTCTAACAACTAAAGTGTAGCGTTTCTGCCGGGTCTCCACGTTATAGTGATCCAACAGCAAATAACCTATACAAATAATTTTCTGATATCTGACGCTACTTCTCTGAATCTCCCAAAATCAATTATAAATCATTAACCTATTAAAAAAAAGACATGAAAACAATTCAAATTATGAAAGGTGCAATAATTGCAATTACCTTTTTATTACTAAGCTGCGAAAAAAAGTCTTCGGATCTCTCGGCCGACAAGTTGGCGGCTGAAAAAATTTCAAAAGTAGCAGATGATAAGCCATTGTTAGCTGATGAAAATCTCAAACTGTACAACCTGGTCGAAAAAATGCAAAGAGATACAGATGATGATAAATTCATTGAAGGAGTTATCACTGAATACAGAGCTTTAGATAAAGCTGGATTAGATGCCTATAACGTAATCCGAGGCAATTATGAATTGACAAAGTTAAATGAATCCGTTCATAAAGACAATTCCAAAATCACTCAGGATCAATACTATATCCTTCAAAATAATATTAAGTTACTTACTGAATTGAGAGTTGAAGCAAACAAATTAGCGATAGAAAGATTTGGCAAAACCTCAGCAAATCTTCAATTTGAGCAGCTAAATCCTATATTAGAACAGTTGTTCAAAACCAAATACTCAAATATTGTTTCCGAGCAAAAAATTAGTCCATTAGCCTGTACAATTAGAACATTTCCATCTGATGCGACTAAAACAGATGGCAATGGTGTCGATGACCTATCATATCTTGAGGTAACAAAAGCTGGCCAAAGCGATTGTGACTGGCAATTTAACTATTCCGGTATTCGTACAAGAAT
>NZ_JACHCW010000027.1:0-41797 GCF_014200825.1 Pedobacter sp. AK017 | reverse complement strand
CGTCCATTGCACCGGGGGATATTAGAATTTACAGGATTTTCAGTGTTGGAGCCCCATGTTGTCTACGGACCTGCACGACTGCCAGCGGATGATCTCGAGCGCGAGATCGAGAGATGGCGAATACGATTATCTCAAATAGAGATGGAAGATCAAATCCACGTTGGGAATTATTAAATAACTGTATCGGGATTTAGGATAAAAGATTTGTCATATTCCAATGCAGTAATTTTTAATAAGTATATGCTATAAATGGAATCCATTCATACTACATCAAAAACAATATTTTATATTTGAGTTACGCAGTAAATCAACAAATCAGGCATGGAACCATTAAAAGAAATGTTTAATCTTCCGTTTTATCAGCATTTTGCAGCTATATTTACCGATGCTGATCGAAACTTCAATACAGATGCTTTTTTAAAAGATGTAACAGAAAATCTGGATAAGCTGGAACTGAACGGCCGGCTTCGCAATACCTCCGTCACCTTGAAAAAATACCTGTCTGCCAACTTTAACACTGCCATTGATACACTCTACAGCGCTGCACCTAAGTTAAGAAGAGGTTATACGGCATTGGTACTACCAGATTTTGTAGCCCGTTATGGCAAAGAACATTTTGATCTTTCCATTCAGGCACTCAAAGATTTCACCTCACTTGGATCTTCCGAATTCGCTATCAGGGAATTTCTGAAAACAGACTTTGACAAAACGTTGAAAATAATGCAGCATTGGGCTGAAGATAAAAATGAGCACGTAAGGAGGTTGGCGTCAGAAGGTTCAAGACCACGTTTGCCCTGGTCATTTAAAATGGAACGGATCATAAAAGATCCGTCGCTTACTACGGACATCCTGGAAAAACTAAAGGCCGATGAAGTTCCTTATGTTCGCAAATCGGTAGCAAACCATCTGAATGATATTTCTAAAGACAATCCCGGCTATATGCTGCAACTCGTTAAAACCTGGGATGGCACAAATGCACATACACGCTGGATCATCAAACACGCCAGCCGGACGCTTATAAAAAAAGGCGATCAGGATTCCCTGTCCGTATTTAATTTTGAAAAAGATGTGCAGCTGCACATCGATAACTTTAATATCAGTTCGCATCATGTTCAATTGGGAGAGGGACTGCAAATTGGGTTTGCGGTAAAAAGTTTAAAAGACACTTCGCAAAAGCTGGTTATCGATTATGCGGTTCATTATGTAAAGGCTTCAGGAGAAAAGTCAAAAAAGGTTTTTAAACTTAAGGAATTGACTTTGTTGCCAGGTCAAATTACGCAAATATCTAAAAGACAATTATTTAAAGACATGACCACCCGTAAACACTATGCGGGCACACATGCGATAGATATAATAATAAATGGAAAGGTTTTCGGAAGTATAGAATTTGATCTTATTGTTTAATAATGGCAAAACGCTGGTTCGAACGCTATCCCTACAATAACTAGATTCACGGGCAGATATCGTATTTCCAACATCCTCTTTGTTCCTGCAATGATACACCGATGTAGTTAACTTTGCCCGATGAATTTCTTAAATATCTGTAGAATATTACGCTTTAATGATTATGGTAATTTACAGGACAGATATCTTTACCAAAGTATCAGCGATGCTCAAATGGATTTTCTTAAAATAGACAATATTAATTTTGATGGGATACGGCGAATTCAAACCTTCAGAACAACTTAAGTCCTATATTGACACCTATTGGCTTTTGCAAAACGATTCATTGGTTAGGCCATCGGAGCGACGAATTTTCGCTGACGGCTGTATGGAAATTTTCATCAACGCCGGAAAAACGAAACCCGTTATAAATCACGTAACAGAACTGTTGCCCGGAAAGATATATCTTGCAGGCACAATGACCTGTTCAAACATTATTACAAGTATTCCTGATTCTGTTTTTGTAGGTATCAGGTTTAAGCCAGCAGGGTTTTCTGCATTTTATAAAGTGGCTGCAGAAGAGCTGGTTGATAAAATTGCCGAGTTTCCGGATCAGGAACTTTTGAGTATTATTGATCTGGATGAAGGATTGGTTGAAAGATTAGATCGTTTTTTTACCGGCAAGATCAGAACCATATCATTCGGACTAATTCCCTTAACGCAAACCATTGTACAATCCAAGGGGCTGATCACAGTCGATTATCTTGCCAGCGTACATAATATGACAACCCGGACTATGGAGCGGTCGTTTAAAAGGGAGATCGGGATTTCCCCGAAGCTATTTATCGGAATAATTAAGTTTATTCATGTGAGTAAGCGGATCAAAAACAATAATGGTAAAGACAGCTTGCTTCGTATTGCATATGAGCAGGGATACTACGATCATGCTCATTTAACCAAAGAAGTTAAGAGATATACGGGGCTTAATCCTTCAGAAATTGGCCTTAAGAATAGGCACCTTTAAAGATAGACTAAACTTCTTCCTCCCATTATCCCATGATCACCAATTAATTACAACCGAAATTTTTAGGTATCTTCTTTACGTACATACTGTTTTCTATTACTTTACAAAAATGGTGATATGCCTATTGATTGCCAACAGGATAAAAGATATCTCATATGCGAGAGACCAGATCAAATGTAATTTTGTCGTTTTTTTACAAAATGAGAAGATTGTCCGCAGGTATTTTTGCATGATAGGAACTCACGTAGATAAACGTGAATTAAAAAAAAAGTATGCAACCAATAACATCGATTTCCAATAAATTAATAGAACTGCTGCGAAACCAGGATTTCATAGGAGCCTATCAGGATCTTTTCAGCGGTGATGCCGAGAGTTTTGACCCCTTAAACCCTCACCCAAGTCCTTTAAAAGGATTAGCTAAATTAGTAGAGCGGGAAAAACAATTTCTGTCAAAAGTGTCCATTTTAAATATAGATGTTTCCGAGGCTATTCACGCCGGAAATTATTTCACAATCAGGCTTTTCATGCAATTCAGATTAAATGAAAAAGAGATGTTCATAGATGAACTTTGCATCTACAAAGTTGCAGACGGTAAAATTATAAAACAGCAATTTCTTTGTTGATAAGTTACTGACCGGGCCCTAAAACTTCTTAGAATGGTTCATGTTAGGCTTCGTCCCGAATGTTTAGATGCTCTTTCAATTTGACAAATCGGTGATTACTCATTGGGCAAATCCTGTTAGCTTTAATTATGGAAAATATGTCTACACTCGAACAGCTTAAATGTCCCATTGGGACTTTTATTAAAAGAGAGGAATACAGTGCAGAGGAAATAAGTAAAATGATCGAGGATATCGCAAAGGTCAGTTCATAAGATCCAGGAAAATCTTCAATTGTCATAGCTACTAATTTATTGATATAATGTAAAAATTTACGTGAGTATCCTTTTACATAAATCAAGAATTTTCGGTTAACGCAGTGCACCACTTAAAATAGTCTATAACTGTGAAATCGTGTTGAGCAAAGAAACACCTGAGCTAAATAAACAGCAATATTCTACCGATAAATACGATCCCCACCCTGCGATGACCAATAATTCTGCATTCTTAGAACGGGCATAGCGTCTTTTTCGCTTCCTCAGCGGAAATTATGCAGCCCGTGAAAAGATATGCTTAATTATTATCCGTAATACTGAACTAACATTTACTTTTCTCCAACATTGAAATCAGGATCATTTCATTTTGCGCACGCACCAGGTAGTCATACACCTCAGATTTTGAACGTTAGTGGTTTTGATGGGTTCGTGAAGTTCTCCCCCAATTTTTTTGGTGAGTCTGAGCAGCATCTCCTGGTTCACCAGAAAGCGTTCCGATCCATCGGGCAAGATATACCTGCCGTTCCCAATAAACCTGACCAAGGATTCGATCCCAATTTCTGAGGCTAGCCTACAGAAAAAATATCCGCCCGGTTTCAGCACGCCCCACATAGAGTTCAGCATCGCTTCAAAATGACTGAGGTTTTCTGCAAAATGTAATACAGCACTGCTGATAACCAGATCAAAGGTTTCATTTTCAAAGGGCAGCTCTTCTACCGAAGCTACCTGAAAGTTCTCTTCCGGATCAACCTGGGAAAATGAGCCTGCGAGATTCCTCAACTGTGCGATGGCTTCCTGGTTTTGATCTACACCAAAAACATTTGCTCCGCTCTTCAACAGATACAGCAGGTTTCTGCCTGTTCCACAACCGGCATCTAAGATCATATCACAATCGTCGTAAGTGCCTTTAAGTATCTGATCAAATAAGTAAATGTCAATATTTCCGAAAGTGTCCTGAATGTGTTGTTTTTTCATCTCCGGGCAAAGATAGCCACAAGGCAGCTTACATTAAAACGTTATTAAGTCCCCTCATTTCGTCAGAAATCTCTTTTAATATAATCTCAACATTTAATATCAACGAAACCAGGAATTTAAATTCTCAACAGCTTGAGCCCAGATTTAATTATATTAGAGCTACTTTAATTATTTAATATGCTAATGATGTTTTTAAATCTGGGGCCGGGAGAGATCATAATCATACCTCTGCTTTGTTTGTTAATATTTTTCATATTTGAAAGGATCGGGAATTATGGTAAAGATACTGCGCTCGGATATTGGGGCTCAATATTGTTAGCAGTAACTGTATCGCCCGTAGCTGCTTTCCTGATTATTTTATTTATCAAAGGACGACGGGACTCCGTCTAATCGAATTTACAATTAATATTAAAAAACTATTAACGCTATTACTTGTAATCATAATTTAAAGTCAATGACCTAAACAACAATGCATTTACCAACAGTTCCCTGATAGGCCAACCCTATATCATTGTCTTTTCTGCTACCTGGTGCGGCCCATGCCAGGAACAACTGCCAATGTTGAAACAATTATATGAAACCTATAAGCAAAAAGGGTTAAAAGTTATCTATTTCAACGATGATGACAATGTAATCCGATGGAAAGAGCATGTATCAAAAAATAAACTTACCTGGATAAATGTATCGGAAAGGCTGAAGCCCGCAAAAAGCAAGATCCCAAGATCTTTTGGCGTGTACTCAATACCTACATGTCTTGTAGTGAATAAAAAAGGAACAATCATTTATAATTCAGATCAATCAGACCCAGGTTTAAATCATATAGAAAATTTCATAAGGAAAGCCATTAACAACTAATAGTCCCATATCCCTCCCCGCATTTGACCAATAATTATGCATCCTGCGAACGGGCTGCATAATTATTATCGCTGCTTTATTTTTTTTGATTTTAAGCAAAACTTTCTGATTCCGTGATGGTTACTTAGCATACATCTACTACAGTTAACTATGGAACACAACAACGAAATCATCAGCGACCTTAAAGGGCTGATCAACTTTCTAAACGACGGGAAAGAAGGATACAATTCTGCCAGTGAAACCACTGAAGATCTGGAACTGAAAGGCTTGTTCTTGAACTTCGCCGTGCAGCGCGGGCTATACGCAGACGAACTCAAAACACATCTTGAGCAGCATGGCGGTGAATCAGATAATGAAAGCGGCGGCTTACTTGGCGCATTGCACCGCACTTGGATAGACATCAGGCAAGCCTTTAGCAGTAAAGAGGATTCAGCGATCTTAAACGCCATCGAGACCGGTGAAGAGGCCGCCATCGAAAAATTTGAAGCCGCCATTAACAACCCCTCTACCCATGCAGATCACGTTGACCTGCTGCAAAGGCAAGTAACGGGCATCCGCGAAGCATTGAGCCAGATCCGCGGTTACAATGAACGCTTAAAAGTTACTCAGTCATGAAAACCGGTACAGTAAAATTCTTCAATTCGGAAAAAGGCTTTGGGTTCATTACAGCAGATGACGGCTTAGAGATATTTGTACACATCTCGGGAATAGGTGAAGAGATCAGGCAAAATGACCGTGTGGAATACGATGAGCAGGAAGGAAAAAAGGGACTGAACGCCGTGAAGGTCAAACGCATCATCTAAAACAAAATAAAGAAAATCAATATGGGATTTATTAAACACGCCATTATCGGCATCGCAATTTACGAAGGACTAAAATACCTGACCCGTCAGGATGAATTTGGCAGGACCAAACTAGACGAGCTCAAAGAACGTGCGCCAGAATGGCTGGATAAAGCAAAAGAAATAAAAGAAGACATCCAGGAAGGCAGAATGCCCCAGGGTCTATAACCAAAAAGCCTTTATTAGGCTACAAATTAAAACTCCCTAAATAAGTGCTATTGGCAATCTGTTTTCTGTCTTGAGCAATAAAGGAGATGTAAACCTCCATATGCGCATTGAGCAAATCCGGAGGCAACATCAATTGCGCCTCCGCAGATAACCGGCTAGGGCCATATAACAAATACTCTGCTTTTTCCAGCCTAGGGAAATAAGCGAGTAATATCACCTGATCATTTGGTCTTGACCAGTCCAGATCAGGAGGGCAAACCCAACTAAAACTTAAGCCCTCTGCGGTCAGTTCAGCAATTGGATGCATTGCCTTTCCAATTTTACCCTCAGTAACCAATACCTTTTCATAAACCATAGTTGCATTGGGATAAGCGCCCGTTACGGCATGTAGTTTATTGTAAGATACCGCCATGTTATATGGCGTGCAGCTCGTACCCTTTGCTTTGATATGGAATCCAACACTGATCAATTCTTTCAGCGGCCTCAAAAAACTTACCACAGCCTCCATTTCGTTCCGGTTCTGCAGTTGTGCAGCTGTAGGCGGTACCGTACTTTTACCCACACTGCGCACCACCTGCCTGCCTTTTACCTCATAAAATATCAGGTTACCAAGTTTACCTTTATAATTCCCGAAAAAACCATTTCTATACGTTGCCATAATCTGTATGTTTTGTTGTTAAACCATTCCTAGATACCTGCTATTGCTAACCTCTTTACCATTCGCACTCGCAAAACTCATATACACATGCAAGGCAGAACCTATCAAGCCAACCGGTAACTCCAACTCAAATTGCAAAGCTCCTCTGTTAACCGCCCCCTCAAAGATCACGGTCAGTTGCTTATTGGCACAGTACACTACAAAGCTTGCCCTGTCCGAATACTGGTTCAGCTGCGATTGTCTATGCGGCAACCAACTGATGATTAACTTATCCGTAGCCAGGGAAACCGATGGAGAATTTGGCCCTGCGAGACAACCCCTGCTGTAGGCCAGCTTAGCAAAATCAATACTAAAATCCGGTGAAACACCAGTGACGATGTTTCTGTAGTTGTACTTAACCGCAGCATTAAACGCATTACGATGCTTCACATTGGCAAAACCCACAGCAATCAAACGTTTAAATCGTTTTAGAAAATTAGCCACCATTGCAAATTTTAGTTGCTGATCTAGCTGTGCCTTTGTTTTCTGCCTGGAGTTTCTGTGCTGAACAGCGGAAATTACATTACGTTTCCTGAACAACCTGCCTACTAAAGGGCCTGTCCTGTTCTCAAAGTTACCGAACACTCCGTTTCTTAAAATTCCCATAATGTTTGTTGTTTTTCGTCATCTCCACGATAGGAGAGATCTCTTGATTGGGCATAGTTCAAGAGATCCCGCACTACGCATCAAGACGACGGGTTAAATATTACAACCAATCACTATACTTTGCAATGCTCCGTTTGTGCCTTGCCTTCCTCATCACCGCATCCCCTTCCCTGCTTCCCGCAACATTGGTATTCCCCTCGATCGAAAAAATCAGACTTCCCTGCACCCTTTCGATAATCCCACAATGTCCAATTCTGCCAAGTAAAGGAAAGTAAATCCCGATAAGCATTCCGGGCAAACCATCTCTGGCTAACCTTGACACCGGAAACAAACCCGGGCTCCAGGCGGTTCTTGGTTTTACTAAACCTGCTTGTCCGAAGCACCATGAGCAAAACGCGCTACACCAAGGCGCAGCCTTTTTAAAACCCACGTAAGCAAGATACTCACGGATTCTTGGACCACTATTGTGACCAGATTCCCTAACACCGATTTCTTTTCTGGCGATACCGATGACTGCTGAACGATTTTTTTCTTTGTCATAACTGTATTTGTTAAAGGTTATAAAATTGCCGCCAGGCACGTTGTCCCGGCCAATAATAACAAGGCATAAGATGCCCATACAAAACTTAATTGCTGCCATTGCTGTAATTCTTTAAAGTGTAAAACCATTGCATCAATTGGCGGATAACCCATCCTGATCAAAAACCGGTTAAACAACCACCAGCTCATCTCTAACAAGAGCAGGTAAGTGATCAAACCCAATACTACCAATAAAGGGATACTCTGGTTAATCCCGGCACTCATTTCCGGGCTGCTAAAAAACAGCGTTACCCCCGCCCACAACACCAATAAAATACCCATCAAATGATGCTCTTTTTTTGCCTGCATCATGCCACGCAGGAAAAACATTCCCCTGCTAATTATTAACTCTTTCATCTTTTCTAATTTAAATCTGTTAGATAAAAAGGCTGCGCTGCAGCACAGCCTTAATTTTAAACTACGGTAAACTCGCCGATGTAAAACGAATCACTCGCCATCTTACCATTAGCCGATACAAACGATATGTACGCGTGAACATCATCCCCGCTAAAATCGCCTGGCACCAGCAAATTGTAAGTCAGGGCCGAGCGTGCAGCTGCACCCACCAGCGTAACAAACTGGCCCTTTACAGGATTATAAACCACCAATGTGGCCATATCCGTAGGCGCACCAATTCCTGTAGCCAAAGTAGCCAACCAGTTAAACTGAATGGTATCAGCTACAGCAGTCACCACTTCAGCGTTGTAAGCACCACTCAACTGCCCCTTGCTGTAAACCAGTGCCGGATAGTCTATCAGGTAGTTTGGCGCTACGCCTGTCACCGCATTCGCATAATTATCTACAAAACAAGCATTAAATGCCGTCTGCGTTTCCTTATGCGAATTCTGGTACCCCACCCTGATCAGCGGCGTTAACCGCCTTAAAAAACTCACCACCGTTTTAAACTTGGTCCGCATGTTAAGCTGAGTTACCGAAGGTGGATTTTGCGAAGGGTGAGGGATAGCAGTGATCACGTTTTGCCCATTTACCCAATGTCCTACCAGTGGGCCCGTCTGGTTTTGGAAACCGCCGAAAGCGCCCCAATGTTGAATTCCCATGATCTAACATTTTATTGTAAAACAATCTGTTAATTATACCACCTGCATCCCCTTTTCACCTCCCTGGCCCTTCCTTGAAAAGCCCGGTTACTCTGGCACCAGATGGTACATCAAACGTAATTCAATAATGTTCAAATACCTAACAGTGAACTCATTATGTCGTGGTTTGGCACAATTTTGTCACAGTTTGGCACAAAACAATCCAAATTGATGCAACTTACATAACAAATTGAAAATCTATACCTTGCATTTGTCCTTAACATTTAGCAGATTGCATAAGGATTATATCAACAATTCTAAACACAAATCCCATTTACTACGATCTTGAGTTAATATGTGGTTTTATGAAATAATATTTTAAACTTTGGATTAACCAGATAAACCAACACGCTGCTCTATTATGATAAACCTTCCAGAATTAATGCTGCTTTTCAGTATGTCGCATATAATATCTTTCATAACTTCTGTTATACCAGTAGATACGCGGAATGATTCTGGAGTGATTTATCAGGCTTATGCATTCAAAAATTTCCCAGACGTAATAAGAGAAATCACATCAGTATTTCATTTTAATTATTAATAAAATATATAACGAGAAAATCAGCCGTTATATCCCTACCAGAATATATTACAGATTATTATTTCCACTGATAAAATAAACTGGTTTTGAGGATTCTGAAATCCTGAAAGTGAGGTTGATCCGGGGGCCGACAGCCCTGGCTGTTTTAGGAATGTGATGCTCATAGTACTCCTGCATGGTCTCGCCCATTAACAATAAGCTTCCATGGGTTAAAGGGATATCCAGCCCTGAGATTTTTTTATTGGATTTATGACGAACCTTAAAGATCCTGGTGTCCCCAAATGTCACCGAAGCAATATGATGTTGTTTACCATCGGCCGGCAGATTGTCGCTGTGCCAGGCTACTGAATCTTTTCCATCCCTGTAAAGGTTTAACAATACCCGGTCAAAATGAATTTCTGTGACAATTTCCACAGCTGCTTTAATTTCCAGTAACAACGGAGTCCATGGATATCCATTTTCTCCGCCATAATAAGCGGTCAGCCGGGGATCAGGAATCACCTTCTCATACATCCTTCGGATGCGCTGCTGCCAGGGAATCTCATTTAAAAGAGTATTGTAGTAATTGCTGGCTTGCCGTCTGTCAAAAAAATGCTGCCATAACCGCAACTCGGTATCAGGCAATGCAAAGTCGGTATAGCGCTTTATACCGCCGTCAAATAATTCCGTTTCTGCAAATAACTTCATTATACAAATATAAAAATTTTGTTAAAAACTAAAAATATTAGTACAATAGAGTTTTACAAGTAGCAAATTAAGATTGATTGTCAACAAAATGAGCTGAATTTTCCATATTTCATTTTTTACTAACATTTTTAGCATTATGTTTGTTGTGTAATTAATATGTTAAATAACAGTTATTAGTTTAAGGGGGATAATCATGGATGCTAAAAAGGAAATACTGGTCAAACTGCAGCAGGACATTCTGCTCTGGCAGGGCTTTAAGCCCCAGGCAGCAGGCAAGGCAGAGCAGGTTGGGCTTGGCGAAATCGAGCAGGCATTTCCAGGCGGCGTATTCCCCAAACGGGCCATCCATGAGTTTATCACCGTTTTACCCGAAGATGCAGCAGCCAGCGATGGTTTCATAGCCGGTTTATTGGCTATCCTGATGCAGAACGGGGCGGCCTGTGTATGGATCAGTACTGCAAGACGGTTATTTCCCGCTTCACTCAGCACTTTTAATGTAGCGCCCGAGCGGATCATTTTTATGGACGTAAAAACGGAAAAGGATGCGCTTTGGATCACCGAAGAAGCCTTGAAATGCGAGGGCTTAGCCGCAGTGGTAGCAGAACTGAATAACCTGAGTTTAATTGAGTCCCGCAGGTTACAGCTTGCTGTAGAAGAAAGTGGGGTTACCGGTTTTATATTGCGAAAAGATGCCAGCAAAGCTGTCAGTACCGTAGCAACAGCACGATGGAAGATCAGTCCTTTGCGTACAGAAAATATAGATGGGATGCCAGGCCTGGGTTTCCCGCGCTGGCAGGTGGAGCTGTTAAAAGTCCGGAACGGTAACCCGGGCAGCTGGATATTGGAATGGGCCGGTGAATGTTTTGAACAGGTTGCCCCAGTGGTTCAAGAAACAGTTTGGTCTGAACAGGAGGACAGGCAAGTTGGATAGGTATCATGCAAAAACGTTTTGTTTCCATATGGTTTCGCCAGCTGCTGGCAAACTGGCAGCTCATCCGCCGCCCGGAACTGGCTGAAGTGCCATTTGTTTTTGCAGCGCCCGACCATGGGCGAATGATGATCACCGCGGTGAATCCGCTTGCTGCTGCATCTGGTGTGGAGCCCGGTATGCGGGCGGCAGATGCAAAAGCGATTTGCCCGGGACTGGAAGTGCTGGACGATAAGCCAGGCCGCCCCCGAAATTTACTCCGGGGTCTTGGAGAGTGGTGCGTTAGGTATTCCCCAATTGTGGCCATTGACGAATTTGGAATGGATGGCCTGTTGATGGATGTAAGTGGCTGTAGTCCGAGGATCTGGATACAGAATTAGATAAGTGGTTATATGCCCTAAAGCACCTAACAGAATTTACTAAACGTCCAGAATATTTATCCGGCCCTGAATTTGATCAGTTATTTAACCTGGCTAAGTATGCCAATCTAACAAAACAGGAACGAGCGATGTACAATGCAAGTTTAAAGCACAAGTGGGACAATAAGAATGTGTTGGATTACGCAGTGGAAACTGCTGAACAGGAAGGTGAAGCCAAGGGAAAACATAAACAAGCAATCGAAATGGCTTTAGGAATGATAGCTGATAATCAACCTATTGAAAAGATAGCTAAATATACCAAGCTATCCATCAAGGAAATCCAATCCCTTTAAAACCCTTACCCTTGGTCAAGCCTATAAAAGATCCAGATAATCCACTCTTTTCGCTAACCGCACCAGCACAAAGAGCCCTATTACAATACAGCAATACGAGTTTGAAGCATTAGTGGGATAATAAAAACGTACTCGATTACGCTGATAAAACTGCAGAACAAAAAGCAGATCAAGTAGCTCGTGAAGAAGAACGCGCTAAAGCCTTGGAAGAAAAAAAAGAAATGGCTCTAGTGCAATGCCCCCAAAAAGTTAGACACTTTTTTGGGGGCATTGCAAAAACGCAGCTCTTTCTTTTAATTAAATCCCCACCCTGCAATTTGACCAATAATTCTGCATTCTTAGAACGGGCATAGCGTCTTTTTCGCATCTTCAGCGGAAATTATGCAGCCCGTGAAAAGATATGGTTAATTATTATCCGTAATGCTAATTAACATTTGCTTTATCGCGTCCACTACCTTCCCATCCATCCCCCATCAACTGTTATAATAGTCCCATGAACATAATCAGAAGCACTTGAAGCTAAAAATAAGGCAACTCCTTTGAAATCTTCCGGCTTGCCCCATCGGCCTGCCGGTATTCTGGATAAGATCGCTTCACTCCGGGCCGGATCGTTACGTAGAGCCTCTGTATTGTCTGTACTGATGTAACCAGGGGCAATAGCATTCACATTCACACCCGAAGCAGCCCACTCATTTGCCAAAGCTTTTGTTAAAGATCCGATTGCTCCCTTGCTGGCCGCATATCCGGGAACAGTTACTCCTCCCTGAAAAGTGAGTAACGAGGCAGTAAAAATAATCTTACCTCCTCCGCTTTTCACCATTTCCTTGCCAAACTCCCGGCTAATGATAAATTGCGCATTCAGGTTCACATCGATTACTTCATCCCAATATTTATCAGGATGTTCAGCAGCCGGTGTACGTAAGATGGTACCGGCATTGTTAAACAAAATGTTTACGGACTGATTTTCTCTTTTAACCTGTTCGATAAAGCTGTAAACGCTACTACGATCTGAAAAATCGCACTGATAGGCTTTAAAATTACGTCCCAGATTGGCTACTTCCTGCTCAACAATACTTCCCGATAATTCAAGTGTTGCCGAAACGCCGATAACATCAGCACCCGCTTCTGCTAAAGCAACCGCAATTGCTTTACCTATTCCACGTTTACATCCCGTTACGAGCGCAGTTTTACCCTTTAGGTCAAATAAATTCATCATTTTTCTGTTTATATGGATCTAATTACATTTAATTAAACATTTCATCATCTCCGGGTTGTTATCAATCTCTTCAAATACCTCCTGTATTTGTTCAATTGGCGCAACCCTCGAAATCAATTGTTGAAGAGGCAGCTTCCCAGACTCCGCTATGCGGATTGCCTCTTCAAAATCCTCCGGCTCATAAACCCTTACCCCGATTAGTTTAAGTTCCCGCCAAAAAACACGGAACAGATCTATGGGTTTAGGCTCACTATGTATAGCAACCATTACAATCCTGCCCCGCGCACGGATAATTTCGGTCATTACATCTGTTGTTGCCTTAACCCCCGCAACTTCAAAAACCACATCTGCCATAGCTCCTTGCGTAAATTCATGAACGGCGATAACCATATCCGACTGAACAGGATTAATAACGGTTAAACCTAAAGCCTCGGCCATAGCCTTCCTGTTTTCATTAGGTTCAGACAGCAACACCCTTGCGCCCTTGTGTTGGGCAACTAAAGCAACCAATACCCCAATAGGCCCACCGCCCAGAACAACAGCAGTTTCTCCAGGAACCAACCCGCTCAGCCGTACATCATGGCAGGCCACAGCAAGAGGTTCTATGAGGGCTCCCAACTGAAGGGACAAGTTTGCCGGTAATTTATGCAAGGCATAAGCAGGCACATTCCAATAACTCTGCATAGCCCCGGGCGTATCAATCCCAATAAACTTCAGGTTTTTACCAATATGGCCCTGACCATTATCAGAGGGATCTTCCAGTCCGGGCTTTAATGGTCGCACCGCAACAAAATCGCCCACCTTGAATCCGGTTACATCGGATGCCATCTCAGTGATTTCACCAGATACTTCATGGCCAATAACCTGTGGGATGGATACCCGTTTATCCATGTTTCCATGATAAATATGCACATCTGTACCACATACCCCGCAATAGGCCACCTTGATGCGGACAGTCCCCGGTTCAACCGGTTGGAATACACTTTTATGTACCACAAAACTTTTATTTCCATTGTAAAATGCTGCTTTCATCATATGATAATATTTAAATTTCAGACATAACGATTCCATGCCGCACCATGCGGCTTTTAAATTTTTTGGGATTATATTTTTTATTTATTTGTTGATTACATTGTTTGCTCGTCAATCAGCCGCTCAACCAATTGCAGCATATTGCCTTCGGGATCGTAAAATGTACGCACCTGCCCGCCTCCAACAGCATTGATAATTTCACCACCCCATTCAACATTCTTTGAATCCAAATACTCAATTGCATTGTGAATATTTTTCACCCTTAGTGCAAGATGTGACCATCCAGGCGTCCATGTAGTGCGCTCAGGTCTTGGGTTCGCATCCACTGGCATAATTTCCAAAAGGCTATTGTCTGGGGCAAGTAATATCCAGACCGGCTTTTCATGCCTGAAATATTTAACATAGCCCAGCACCTCACAATACCAGTTGGCCAGTTGGTCCACATCGCGGGCGGCTATTGCCGGATGATCTAAGCCAGTCAATCCCAGCGTAAACTCATGATTTATTTTATTTTCCATAGCAACGGATAATTATTCACTAAAAATATCCTCCTCTTGCCACAACTTCAGTAGGTTTTAGCCCGTTGTTTACCATATCCTTTATTTCATCTTCTTTGACCAGGATCTTTTCAGCAGCTAGCAGCACTTCATAAGCAATAGCCTTAGGAATAGAGATCACCCCGTCAATATCCCCAAATATCCAATCGCCAGGTTCAACAATAACTTCTCCCAGCAAAACCGGTTTCTGGTAATAATACATGCGGAAACGTCCCAGCATACCTGTATTCGCTTTGTATTGATGGAATACTGGAAACTTTTGCTCCAGAATAGCTGTCGTATCCCGGATTCCATTCACCAGCGCCCCCCTGCAGCCTGCACGGATAGCGGCCATAGTCATCACTTCGCCCCATTGCGAGGTTACGGCGTCGCCGGTACAATCCCATATCACTACCGAATCCGGATGTAGGGCTTCAAGCATTTCTGCACGCATTTCAAATTCTCCATCAGTTGTAATGTCTGGTCCGCCTTTTATCGTAAAAGCCATTCCGGTCATTTTCATTTCTTCACGCAGTGGTGCAAAACAGGCAGGTAAACTGGTGGCCTGCATCTTATAATTAAACCTCAGCACATCATTAATAGCGCCGGAAAAAAGCTTCAGGTATCTTTCTCTCATTTCGCTTATCGAAATCGGATACCCTGCAATACCATTTTTTTGATCTTCCATCATTATCATCCTGCTAAAAATTTAATATTATCAAAGTTCAGTTCTCTGATCACAACATACTCGGGCTGGTTAAGTACAAATGCAATTACATTTGCCACGTCTTCGACCTTCAGAAACTTCTCACGCGGAACCTTTCTATCCCCCCAATAGTTGCTGTCTACAGGTCCGGGATTTACTTCAGTAACCTTGATACCCAATTTTAAAACCTGATCAGCAAAGCCGCTGCTCAAACCTCTTGCACCAAATTTTGATGCGCAGTATATCGGGGCAGTTGGATTGGTACGCTGTCCGGCCATAGAAATCAGTGTGACGATATGCCCTTTCCCTTTGGGTTTCATAATCTTCATGGCTTCTCTGCAACAAAGGAATACCCCCCGCATATTCGTATTGAGCATTTTGTCATAGGTAGCCAAATCTGTTTCCGTCAGATCCGGTGTGGGAGTACCCAATCCGGCATTGTTAACAAGAATGTCTACCGTACCAAAAACAGCGATACATTTCTCAAATGCAGCGATCACCTCTTTTTCATTACCTACATCTCCACTATAGGCTGCGTAGGTTGATGATTCAATGATCTCCTGGCCAGCTCGCCGGCTCATATTAAACACCTTTGCACCTTGCTGTTGTAACAGTTTACTCGTGGCCGCCCCTATTCCAGACGATCCTCCGGTAATAAACACCACTTTATCTTTAAGCTCATTCATCGGTTATATCTTTTCTTTTGTAAATGATTTTTCTTTGTAATTGCTGCCATTATTCAGCCGCCACATTATAAATGCCAGCACAGCACAAATGACTCCCGCTGTAAAGGAGAAACGGCCACTGGTCATCTGAATAGATGGTATACTCATTACCACAAATAGTAATCCGGTTACAGCCAGGGCAACTGCATATAAGCGGTTCATTGACCGTTGAAAGCCCCAGTCTTCTTTCGGTTTTTCATCTTCCCTTAACGGTGTGGACAGCTTCAGGAAAAATTTGTTTATCTTCTCTTTATAAATTATATTGCTTTTACCAATAAGTCCAGACAAAAGAAATACAGCGATACAAACCACAATTTCAATCAAAGTGGCGATCTCCCAGGAAATTGATGGATTAGCATTTAAAATTAAACCTAAGATCACACCAATTACCAATGTAGCCAGCGCACCCCATGGGCGTGGCTGCTTTAATGCAATGCCAAGCACTAGCGGTATCGTCATTGGAATTGCGAACAAACCTGTAAAAAGCTTGTTGGCCTCAAATGCTCCGCCAAATCCGCCTACATATAGGGCACCTACGGTAATAAAGGCCCCCAATACAAAGGTCATGATCCTACCCACCCAGAGTAATTCTTTATCGGTGGCATTTTTATTGAATAACCGCTGGTAAATGTCCTTAGTCAAAACTCCTGCGGTAACATTGTACTCACCACTTAAAACAGACATCGTTGCCGCAAACATGGCTGCGATCATTAAGCCCATGATTCCTTTAGGTAATAATTCCAGGCAAACACTAACATAGGCCATTTCCGGGTTCTGCAGATTGGGTACAATTACCCTTGCCGCGAGCGAGGGAAAAAGAAATATAACAGGAAAGATAAAAAAGAAAACGGCGGTAAGTATGGCTTGTTTCTGGCTGGCTTTTTCATCGCGCACACTATAGAAGCGCTGAATAAATGTCCAGTTCCCACTGTATTTTACCAGGATCATAAAATAGTAAACCATCAGAAAAACCGGCGTTCCTTTAGCGCCGTTAAACCAGTTAAAATGAGCTGGAATAGTATTGATAATGTTTTGAAATCCTCCGGCTGCGTCGATGGTCAACGGTACCAGGATTAAAGTCGCAACGATAAGAATGATAAATTGCACCACATCTGTAATTACTACCGCCCACAACCCACCGATAACCGTATATAACGCAACAATAACCCCGCAGATCAGTATACAGGAGCCCAGGCTAAGATCAGTTGCAGCCTGAAGAAATAAGCCGAGGGCATACAATCTGACCATATTATCCAGTATTTTAAACAGTACACCACCCCATGAAAATATTTGCCTTACCGGTGCGTTGAACCTTACTTCCAGGTATTCCATCGGCGTGATGACGCCTGCCCTTCTCCATCGCTTCGCAAAAAAGAAGGCACCGATCAATGTAGGCAGTACAGTACTCCAGATTAATGTTAATGCAACTATTCCATCGCTATAAGCGATACCTGCATAGGCAACAAAGATAAAAGTGCTGAACTTCGTCATAAAGTTACTGATCGCACCCGAAATCCATGGGATCGCATTTCCCCCTTTAAAATAATCGCCTATGTTTTTAATGTACTTTCCAAGGAATATACCGATCCCTGCCATTAATAACATGTAAATGGCTATTGCAGCGTAATCAAGTGTTTGCAGTTTATTCATGATGCAACTCAGGCTTCTGTTAAAGATGGAACATTACAAACATGTAAAGATTCGGGACTAAAGTGATAAGGACCTTCAAAACCTGTATCGCCAAGCATTTTTGCGATTAAGGCTATAGACAGCGGGTAAAACCAGGAACCAAGCATAATATGTGTACGATTTGGGTCTTCATCCCTTAATTCTGCCGTGGCAGCTTGCATTCCCGCTTTCCAGATCCAGTGCGGCCGCGGCTTCCAATCTTTAGGAATGCTATCCTTACGGTGCAACAGCCATCCCCTGCCTTCCGGATCTTCATGCATAAGCGCATGTTCCAGGTACGCTCTGGCGGCTTTTTCCAGGTCACCTTTACGGTAATCAGAGAGCTCGGCAAGATTCGCCATCATATAGGCCCCGTCAAAATCCGGACAATCAGAGCCACCTGGCCAGAATGAGCCATCAGCTAACTGGCATTTTAATGTCGAATCAATATTCCTTTCTACTGCTCTTAAGGGCCATCCCTGTGCAAAATAGATCGGCGTTACATGTATCGTCCCGAAGAGCCCGTTAGGCAGGTCCGCCCCGAATTGGGTTCCCCAAAATCCAGTTTCCTCATCCAGCTGTTCTTCCAGTGCACGGTACATACCGTCTTTCATCAATTGATCAATCTCTCCCATGCCATACCAGTCGCGCATGGCAAACAAAACAGTAGCACAAGCCAGCACCTGGTTACCGGCAGCCCATGAATTGGACCAATCGTATTTTTTAACCCAGTTGTATAGTGCCTCTGCATTAAGCAATGGCTCCATAAAACTGAATTCATGATCCGGTTTTACACCAAGTAACCTTAAAGCCCAGATATTACCCCTGGTATAATGCCAGAAGGGTTCCATTTCATCAATGGTTATGCTGCGATTGAAATCACCTTTAGCAGACGAGAAATATCCCTGTGCTGTCTGCCTGCCCAGAAAGTTTTCTGCCCAGGTTTGCTTATGCTTTTCGGGCAGCTTATCTAATTCTCCGAACAAATCAAGTACGTGGGCCGCATGATAGGAACCATAAAAACTTTCACCTTTTCCTGCTTCCTTACTATATATGCCTGGTCTGTCACCAATTTTCATTTGAGCGACGAAATTCAGGGCGCTTGCTTTGATTCTTTTAAATCCTATTGTATTTGATGGTTGCATTTTAGTAAATTAATAAAGGGAATTAAACGTTAAACAAATATATAATATTATTATATAAAATAAAAACTCAATATTATAATAGTAAATACTAATTTTATACTATTCCATAGCTATCCTGGCAGAAAGGGAATCTATCTTTAATTTTGGTTTTATCCCCTTCACACTGCTTACTCGCTGAAATATAATATGATCGCTACGCCTGACATCAATCACTGCATGCTCTGGCAGCTGGATATTTTTAAAAACAAGATTTCTGGTATAGCTATTTTTATGTTCAAATCCATCAATATAGATTACAGTTCCAGTTGAATCTGCTTTGCTCATATCCAAATCCCTGAATTCAAAATCTTTAAAATAAGGCAGCATAGGTGCCGGAGCACCGTCATTATTATAAGGAAGAGCGGAGAAAATAGTAATTTTACGTAATTCACTATCACGCACAATTACCTGCTCTACAAATCCACCCCGTTCTTTAGTTCCCTTTATCTGAAGGCCGAAAATTAAATTTCCAGCTTTACAATGACGTACCAGTATATTTTTGATCCCTCCCGATATTTCACTGCCAATTGAGATCCCATGTCCCTTAACAAACTCACAATGGGTAATCTGAATGTTTTGAGAGGGTTTCGCAATAAAATATCCTTCTGGATTCTTCCCGGATTTTATGGCAATACAATCATCATTGGTCCAAAACTTACAATTAAATATATACGAATCGGTAGAAGAATCTGGATCAATACCATCACCGTTTTCTACAAAGCTGCTTATCGTCAGTCCCTGGCAGGTAATTTTGCTACTGTATACATAGTGAATGGTCCAGCACGGTGATTCTTCAATTTTAAGACCCTCTATATTGACATTTTTACAGTTTAGCAGACTAATCAGCCTTCCTCTGCTTCTCATGCCATTGCGGCTGATCATTGCTTTTGCCAGCCGCTCTCCGCCTCCGCTAATTGTTCCCAACCCACTGATCGAAAGGTTTTCGAGAGAAATTCGACCATCTTTATTCATAGTACCTGCATTGATCAGGCTTGCAAAAGTGTTCATTTCCCAGCCTTCAAACCGGTTGTATACGAACGGTTCATAGTCTTTTGGATCTATACTTCCTTTTAATCTACCCCCTTTTTCAATATATAATGTCATGTTGCTTTTAAGGAACAGGGCTCCGGTTTTAAAATCTCCAGCCGGAACATAGACAATGCCCCCATCCTCACATGCATTAACCGCATTTTGAATAGCAGCCGTGTTTAAAGTCAGCCCACCAGCTTTGGCCCCATAGTTTAAAATATTAATTATCTTTCCTTTTTTTCTGGTTGTAAACTTCAGTAGGTTGCTTGTCGTTATCGTCCGGCCCTGCCTGTTTTTTCCAGTTACACGAACTGTATAAACAGTTAATGGTTTAAGGTCCTTTAACTTTGAATTGGTTATGCTGGATTTTACCACTTTTTTGCCATTAACAAAAATGGTGTATTCATTAACATCCTTATCAATGTCATCCCATAACAGCGTAACAGATTGGTGCGTTATTGTTGCCGGAGCAATCATCAGCACATGCCTGTCCTTACCGGCTGAATAGGCATTGCTTGCCAAAAAGCCAAGTATTCCAGGAATAAACAGGAATTTATAATATAATTTTTTCATCATTCTATTTTTCAGGATCAATACGGCATGTCCAGCCACCACCTGGGGCCATCTCAATAGCAAGGGTGTCCCCATGCTTCAGCTTTTTACGGCTGATCTGATAATCGCTCCCAACCCGCGCAGCATTAATACCATCACCTATGATCTCTGCTGAATACGACTTACCAGAAGTTAAAAAATCTAATTTTAAAACCAGATCTTTCGGATTCCAGCCTGTCATCGCTCCAATAAACCAGGTATCATTTTTTCGGCGGGCAACAGCCACATAACTTCCTATTTCACTAATTAACGGTACTGTCTCATCCCATACTGTAGGTACGGCAGCTATAAAACTTAATATTTTGGGCTCTTTCTCATAGGCAGACGGCGCATCCGAAATCATCTGGAGGGGGGCATAATATACCGTATACATGGCCAGTTGGTGTGCAAGCGTGCCCTGGCTCATTGGTCGGTCAAAAATCTGTTTCCAATCTGCTTTGTTGTAATTTTGCATTGCGCCTGGTGTATAATCCATTCCGCCTGCAAACATTCTGATGAAAGGGATGGTAACATCATGGTCAGGCGAGGTACCTGCAGTATCAAACTTATTCCATTCCAGCCCCTTAACCCCTTCCACATTTATATTATTAGGATATGTTCTGGCCATCCCTGTTGGGTGATATGCACCATGGTAATTGACCAGCAATTTTCTCTTTGCAGTCTCTTTTAATAGTCGCTCATGAAACTCTACCACTACCTGGTCATCGCGGTCCATAAAATCAACCTTTAAACCTGCCACTCCCCAATGCTGAAAAACGTCAAGCGCCTCAATCATTTGCTTGTCCAGCACGTGCCATACGCACCAAAGTATAATACCGACATTTTTTTTCCGGGCATATTCCATCAACGCCTTGATGTCCAGGTTATCGGCAAGCTTCATAAGATTGTATTGGTTGCTCCAGCCCTCATCCAGATTGATGTATTCTATCTTATTGGCGGCTGCAAAATCTATCAGGTGTTTATAGGTTTCAGTATTAAAACCTGTTTTAAAATTCACTCCTGTAAGATTTAGTGAATTCCACCAATCCCAAACCACTTTACCAGGTTTAATCCACGAACTGGTGCCTATTCTGGATTCCGACGCCAGAAGATAAACAAGCTGATTGCTCAGAATATTCTTGTCATTTGATTCAAAAGCTACAATGCGCCATGGAAAACTTCTTTTGCCATTTGTTTTTGCAATGAATTTCTCAGTTTCTACTACATTAAGGTTAAAGTTCTTATAACCGCCTTCTACAACTTTTTTCGGATATGCGGCATGTTCTCCTATTAGCAAATTGGCTTTATCCGATGATTTAACTGTTAAACAAGGAAAATTGAGTACGTCAGATTCATGAATAAGGATATTCGTCTGGTCGTTGCTTTTAACTAACAAGGGCAGGCTTGAATAATCGGGTTTTAGTTGATCAGACAGTTGCTGCAATCTGTAGTTACTTTCCGACAATGAAGGATGAAAATAAGCTTTATAATTATCAGCAAAAGCAAATTCACTTTTTTCTGATAAAATCAGCACCTCTTTATCTATATTTGAGGTAAACCGGTATGCAAAACCCTCATTATACAGTCGGAATAAAACCGAATAATTCCCTTTACATTTAACTTCTAATTCTTTGTAATTTTCTTTAATCTGGCTTGCTATCCCATAAATGGGATAAATCACTTTATTTACGATGTTGATTTTTGTGGATAGGATAGTTACATTTTGTCCAAATACAACTCCGGCATCCAATGTTAAGGAAATCCGCGACGGCTTTAGGTATTGTTTATTTTTATAAAAAAGTTCATAGCTTATGGTGTTGCCAACAGTAATTTTAGTCCTGATTTGCTGGTTTGGTGATTGCAGGATGAAATCCTTTGTTTTACCGGAAGAAATTCCAGAAAAAAATAACAAGGAAATTATTGTGAAAAATTTGTACATCTTTTGGTTTATTTGAGTTGCCGTATTAATTAGACTGTATTTAATGTATTACTTCTTTAAAAATTGGAGTCCAGTTGTCTAGCCGGATCTGCTTACCTTTTATTTCCAGTTGAACCACATTACCCTGACTATCTCTTAAATTTCCTCTGGCACCATTTTCCGGACCTGTTGTTGTACCATTATTGCCATACCAAATTGCATACCCGGGTTTAACTTTTTCGGTAAGCATTATTTTTACCTGATTATTCTTTAATAAAGATACATTGTGAATGGCCACTGGCTTTTCCTTTTCATCCACCACTGAAAAACCATAATTTCCTGGATTACTTACATTTTTTTCATCAAAAAGCAATGGTGGTACCGGAACATGAAACTGAAGCAGCACTTCCTTATTTTTGTAGCTGATCTCTTTTACATAAATTGGCCGCCAGTCTGCACCATCAACGATCATTCTTTTAGCGGCAATGCCATGGTTTGCCCCATTCCATTTGCTTCCCGAATTTGATAAATGCACGTGATCAGTATAAAAAGGTAACTGGTAAGTTGTATTAGACATCGTAATGTTGGGGTTCGATTTTGCCAGTTCATATTGCGCATTTGCGATCTGGATATAGTTTTTGGTTTTACGCACAAGATGAGAAACGGTTTGATACAAGATCAGTTTAACCGTGTTGGATTGCCCGGTTACAGACTTTATAAAAATATCCGCCAGTTGCTGAAACGCTATCAGCTCATTTTTATAAACATCCGATGGGGTGCGGAGATCAATATCCCGCTCCCCCTGGTTCCAAAGAATACAAGGAACGTTGTAAACTTTACCCATTGCTATAGCCTGTTTCTGCCCTTCAACGATATCTTTTTTAAACCGTTCCAGATATGTACCATCAGTAGTTAAACTTTGAACTGAAGTGGAGCCTTGTGCAGGTGATGAAATTAAAAGCGTAATATCCCGTTTTTCGAATTTTTTCTCATCCGCATTGTAGGAAAACTTATTTTCCTTTATCAATAGATCAATAAAAGTTTCTGAAAAACCCGAAGCAGGCGTCTCAGCCAGGCGTGCTCCTCCCGCAGGAGAAATAGAAATTTTTTCGACCAGCGGTGCTAAGCCATCATAAAAGGTTCCCAGAGGCTGATCATATCCAGACCTAATGCCCCCTTTAAACATAAGGGTATTAAATTTTTGTTGGGTGGTAAGTAAAGGTACAGAACTTGTGCCCAGCATAAGACTTTGACCGTACATGATGATATGGTACATTACAGGCTTCTCTTGTGCATGGGATACGTTGATGAACAAACCAAGTAAAGTAATGGCAGAAATATATTTTTTGATCATTGTTGAAAAATTAAGAACTATGTAAGTACTGTTAAACATGATTTTATAACTAATTCCCCAATACCGATGACCGTTCCGCAATTAATACAGGAAAATCTGTTACAGGTAATTTCAGAAATACGATTTTATCCGCATCCCGCTTAACATTCATTGCTGGTATCTCGTAAATCTTACCGCTTAAAAGGTCTACATATACTGGTTTTTTAAATCTGCAGGCAGAAACGGAGATATCCGCAAGCTTGATTTTTTGCTCGTCTGAAGGGCGCTCCCTGCTAAGTACAATTGACAAAGTCTGCGTGCCATTTTTTTGATTCGTATAGCGCTGAATGCTTATGCTATCTGGAATATTAGTGGTGATTTTTGAGCTGGAGTTTAAAATCAAATGGTCATCAAAAATTGATGTAACATGTTGCATTGCATAATAAGCCGGTTTAGCATAAGCTATGGTTTTATCCGGATTTGCCCTCAGCAAACCTTTGCTATTTGTTTTTCCGTTGTAGCCAATCATATCTGAAATCTGAAAAATACTGGAAAGTTCCAGGTTCTGCGACCTGTCGTTCATCATTCTTCGCAGAATGTACTTGGCCTGAGAAAGCTCGGACCAATTGTATTCTCTCAGTCCTCCTGATGAATTTCCTGTTGACGGGCAACCGCTTTCGCCCTGCCAAAATTTTATTGATTTTGAATACTTGCCAGTCATCACTTTAAAACTCATCAGGTCTTCAGGCATTTTTTCCGGAACCGGAGCATAATAATGAAACGTAATCGCATCCACAAGACCGAGTTTCTTTTTCCCGGCCATATAACTTAAAAATTGCTCAGCGTAGGTCTTATACATAAAACCACCAGTTGTAAGTGCCAAAGCTATCAGTTTAGCTTTCGGCTGTATAAAACGTATGATTTCTCCTGTCCGTACATAAAAATCACCATACTCAGCAGCGGGGGTTTGATCACCCTGATGGTCAACCTCATTCCATATTTCCCATTCG
Organism: Pedobacter sp. AK017; assembly: GCF_014200825.1. Classification (NCBI taxonomy): domain Bacteria; kingdom Pseudomonadati; phylum Bacteroidota; class Sphingobacteriia; order Sphingobacteriales; family Sphingobacteriaceae; genus Pedobacter; species Pedobacter sp. AK017. The sequence continues at coordinate 16,881 of NZ_JACHCW010000027.1, read as the reverse complement.
TCGATGCGGTCCTTATACCTGTTTATGAGTGCGGCAAGCCAAATATCCCAGGCCTTCCGGGCCTCTGCTGATGAAGGTAAAGGCGAACCTATAGCAGCGGTGCCACCTCCTTCATATATTTTATTTCCGTAACCGATTTGCATCCATGGTTTTACACCCTGAGCGATTGCATCATTTACCACTGAATCCAGCCACAACCAGTTATAAATGCCTTTAATGGTTTCAGTTTTTGCCCATCCGCTTTGTAACCTGATCCGTTTTGCACCTAATGGTCCGAGATAGCGTTTGTAGCTGTTATAATTAGCATAGTCTCTGTCCAGGGTCTCGCCACCAACAGACCAAATGGATGATTTAATGCTATTTGCACTTCTGGGTTTAATTTTGCCCAATAATTTAAACGGAATCACTAAGCCAGAATTTACTTCCTGTGCGTAGGTTTTATTGCATAGAGAAGTCAAAAAGCAGTATAGTATCAGGCATGATATTTTATTCATAATAATCAGTATAAATTATTTAATTCCTTCTTTTTGATTGACCAAAAAATAAACAATGCGGCAAGCGTTGCCCATAGAATTGTCATTATGGTTTGTATCAATTTTAATTTTAAGTGTATGTTTACCCTGATTCAGCTCATCTCCAAGAATCAGGTAGTACGGATGGTGTATTTTTTTTGCTGCAGGGATAAATAAGTCGACAGTTTTGACTGGCCTCTCATCTATACTATAAGAAATTATACCCACATCAGGACCAGTAACAGTTCCGATCCCCACCGTATTACCCGTAAAAGTAAATTCGAAATTATCCCCAGGCTTTTCTCCCAGCAATACCGGTACATTCACAAATCCGGCACGGGTATCCACACCATCTGCCGGTTGCCAGTTGGCAACAACATTAAATCCTTTCAGCAGTCTAGCTTTACGGATACTCACGTAATCTGCATTACCGTAGTTAAAGGCATCCATTGGTTCCTCTATTCTTCTCTTAGCCAGCTTTAGCGCTGAAACAGGATCATCAACAGTTAAAAGCTGGCGGATGGTATTAAAATACAACTGATGACCAAAGGGTGAAGGATGTAGATTTTTGAAATCATTTTCCCATGTAAGTTCTCCGTTGTTGATCCGGTTTGTTACCTCTTTAGCCAAATTGATAAAAGGCAATTGGTATCGTTTTGCGACAGCATCATGAACAGTTATTTCCAATGGGGTTTTACCAACATTATACTCAGCCATCTTTCCTTTGTCGGCAAAAGCCATCATTACGATATCAGTCGCAGGGTTTTCTGTCAATACGGCCCTTACAATCCCTTCTAAAGCTCTTCGCTGGGTGCTTTCTTTTGTTCCCTTGTCATTCACTGCTGATTCCAGAAAAAGAAGGTCTGTCTTCCCCTTGCCAAACAAATCAGTCTTTAAGCGAAATGAATGCGCAACACTACCCAGAGAAGGTATAGCAGCTGCAATAAAATTAAATTTTACATCAGGATAGGTAGTTCTAAGATAATTGCAAACCTTATCCCTCCAGCCTGCCATCTCCGTTATCGATCCGCCTAAAAAACCTACGGTTAACTGTTTCGTATTTTTAATATGATAGTAGGTATTATTCAGATCACCGTACCTGGAAATAAAACGTTCAGAAAGCAAGGTATCCACTACTTTAGGTTTTCTGAACATATATGGACTGGAAACGGTATTTCCTTTATCATCCTTTACATTTAATAGCCACATCACTGCGCGCTCAGGTAAGGTATCTGCTATGATTTTTTTATTGGTAACCACCGCTGGCAATTCTTTCCATCTCCGGTCTTTATAAGGCAAAAAAGTATCTTCCGTATAGAACAGCGCTCCTGAGTTAATTTTCGTCGCATTAAGTATTGTCGCTTCTACCCTGCCGTTTTCTGCTTTTATATTGTTAATAACCGGCAAAAGATAGGTTTTTAATAAATGCTGATTGATAAAAGTTGCAATTTCTTCCGGAGCTGCCCCATCCGCCTGATCGTGGTGCATATCCGGAATAAACCTGAAGTTGGATTGATCTTTAACCAGGCTATACGTTTTTGCCATTATGGTTGGCTGATAAGCAAAATCTTTCGCACCACTAACCCATAGAAATGGTATTTTTGCGCGGGCAATAAAATTAGAAGGGTCATACTGTCTGATCCATTTTTCCTGAAGATCCGGCCTCAGCGTTTGAATATTTCTATAGAATACGCCATCAGGATGATAAATAAACCCACAGCCATACACCGGAACTGATACTTTAAAACGTTGGTCAAGGCCCGAAACAATGCAGGTTAAAAATCCTCCCCAACTAATGCCGGTAATGGCTGTTTTCGCAGAATCAACGCCGGCAAAACTTCTTATTAGTGAATGTGCTTTAATCACATTTGCCACAGCATGGTAAACCCATTGCTTATTTAAATCACCCTCAATACTGTTAAATTTGGCTATATTATCTTCTTTTGGCCCTCCATTCTCAAGTCGCTTGCCATCAGGGCCATTTCCTGCCAAATCCATAGCAATTGCGGCATAGCCCCGTTCGGCCCAGAGTTTAGCCCATTCCATATAAGCTTTCCCCATACCACCATGTACCAGAACGATCGCGGGAAGATTTTTATCCTTTTCCGGATGCCCGGATAAAGTGCCGGGTGTAGCGTAATAAGCAAAAACATCTGTCCGGGCCAGATCACCAAAAGCTTCACCTTTATAAATAAGACTACGTACAGGGGCAGTCTGATTTCCGGTCCATTCGTACTCAGGAACATGGTACAAATCTTTAATATCCCAAATTTCCTGTCCTTTAGCGGCTGATCCTGTCAGTATTAAGCAAAATCCAATAAAGTGTCTGGTAGCTTTCAATAGATACATGACCTTATTTTTTTAAAAATTTTATTAAAGGGGAATTGATCTCTTTTAATCCAGCTATAGCCAATTCGGCCATTTTATGCGCACCTTCTTTATTAAAATGGGTGTTGTCTTTAACCCCATTTGGATAACCTTCATAAACCCCTGAATCCGCATAAAGAAACAATTTCTTAGATGGTTCAGCTTTATAAGCAATCAAAAGTTCCCTGCTTTTTTCATACATATCTACAAAGGCTACCTTTTCTTCCCGGACAACTTCATATACTATTTCCAGATATCCCTTGTGGTTTCCCCCTAAAGAACCATCACTATTAAAATTTCTCCTGGTTACAGGCGTCATTAAAATTGGGATTGCCTTTTTAGACCGGGTATCATTGATGTATTTCAGCAAATTTATTTTGTATTCGGTTGGGCTTGTACCAATATTCGGCTGATCTATCTTTGAATCATTGTGGCCAAATTCAATAATTACATAATCACCTTGCTGCAGTGTATCCAGGATTGGCTGCCAGCGGTTATTGCGCATAAAAGATTTGGTACTCAATCCATTTCTGGCCCTGTTAATGACCTCTACATTATCCTTAAAATAGCTTTGAAATACCATGCCCCATCCCGTTTCAGGATATCTTTCGGGTATTTTATTGGCCATCGTTGAGTCGCCAATCATAAATATCCGGATCTTTTTAGGCCGGTGATAAGCCGATAATATAAACATCGCTATAAAGAGCATGCTAATCCTGATTTTTGGACTAAAGCTTTTGCGAAAACCTGCAATTGAAAATAAGGAATGAAGATTTGTTCTCATAAAATTAACTTTTGATTTAAAATGTCACACGAGCTATCGTGGCCCAACTTGTTGTATATCTATGGCTTTGAATCCAAGCTTAAACGCAGGAGAATTTGACTTTAACCTGAAATCAAATTTATCCGCGTTTACAAATAAAGGATCAGTATAAAGCGAATGGACATCCTTGCCCTGCTTTTGCCATTCGGCCCATGATTTATCAGTGAATTTTACAGTATCCTGCCCCACTGCCGGATTATAATAGATGTTGTAGTCAACATCAACAGTTTTTGTCTGCTCCTTATATCCGTCTGCTTTACCCGATGCATAATACTTATACGTATAATCATCCCAGTCACTGCTAAATAATACACCTTGTTTCCAATACACAATGTTGTTTTCAAAAAACATGCTTTTATGCGGTTCGCGTTTGCCCTTGGTGATCTGTTCTTTTTCGCCCAAACAGAATATGTTGTTCCGAACTTCAAGCTCCTTACCAAAATGAATATTAAACGTAGCGTACTGGGTATTGTATACCACATTATTTTCTATCAGTATATAAGAACTACCCTCATCACAATAGATACCCCAGCCCCCATAGCTTTTTGCTTTAATGTCATGTATCAGATTGTTCCTGATCACGGTACCAGGAGAAACACCAAGAGTATAGATTGCACCCATATCAGACAATAGTCCTTTTCCAATATTATAGATATGGTTGTATGCTATCATGTTATATTTTGCTACACTCCTTAAATAACCCCAAACCCCTCCAATGGAAATCCCGGTATAATAGCCATCATGTATACTGTTATGTGTAACTGTATTATTTGAAGTATGAAATAAGAACACCCCAACAGCCGACGGAAACTCCACTCCATAATTGAATATGAAATTATCAGCAATGGTATTGTTTGTGGTTGCTGATAATGGATGATTTTTTTCCGTACCCCCGTTTATTTTGATACCCCCGGCGCCCAGGTTTTTCAGCGTACAGTTTTTAATGGTATTGTAAGACGACCCCTGCAAAATATCAAAAGCATAGTTGGAGATGTTTGATACCCTACAGTTTTCAAAAAGACAATTTTCTACTCCTGTTAAAGTAATACTCCCTGTTACACTTCCAGAACCCTGCATATTATTGGAATTTCCAGAAGGAAGGCTCCACCCCGCATATTTAAATTCAAGATCTTTGAAATTGATATAACTTACTGGTTTCAATTTCTTAAACTCACCTTCCAGTCTCATCAGTTCCGGCAGCACCGGCACCACTATCTCAACCTTTGACATATCTTCCCCTTTTAGCGGATAATAGTAAACTACTCCATCTTTGCGGTTCAAATACCATTCGCCAGGCTGGTCCAGGGCTTCGAACACACCCTGGATAAAATAACGGGCTCCAACAGGATTCTTGTTGTCTTCGACAAACTTTTTACCTGTAGGATGTTGAAAATATACAGTATGATTTTTTTCATCAATTTCTTTAACAGGTAACCTGGTATCCGACCAATAGTGATATACTACTGTTTCTATATCTTTGATATTTGTCCAATCGGCTTTAAAATCATCATTATCATATACAAACTGCGCCGCAAGGTTCCTGGTCTCATTGCTCACATAACCACTCGACTTTACCCTGTAAAAACCAGTATCTGGTGTCCTGGCTAAGGTCCTTATGGAATCATCCACGTACAATTGTTTAAAATTGTACGATTTACCGGCAGCTAATCCTGCAAGTCTGGCCATCCAGATTCCATTCTTATAAGGCTTCCAGCCAATCACCCTTCTGCCGCCGCTGATCACTACCCTTTCTTTTGTATATGGCATATACGTTATCGGATGATTTGCTGTACCGGAATCTTCTTCCGTAAAAGTGAGTACACTGTCCAGCGCATAAGTTCCGCCACGGAGATAAACAAAGACCGGTTTTCCGGCTTTTCCATTTTTCTTCAGCTTCCGTACAGCATCACGGGCAAATGCTAATGAGGCGAAAGGTGTTTTTACACTAAGTCCGTTATTTGAATTACTGCCTGTGGGAGACACATAAAATTCATGTGTTTGCCCTATAGCAATTGTGTTTACAAAGAGCATCAGAGAAAATAAAATCGTTTTTATATCCATTATTCCATCAGTTTTATTGTTAAATTTCAAAACGGTTATTTCCTGGTTCCACTTTAAAGGTTTTTTGCTGGTCCCGGATAGTTATTTTTAGTGTATAAGAATAATTACTCCGCACCAAAATAAGCCGGCCTTTTTTTAACAAATCAGTATTAACCTTACCAAATCTTAACTTTTTAATTCCATGCTCTTCCACTAGAGCGATATTCCATGATATCGTATTGCTTACCGCACTAACCTCAATGCCCATTACATTCTCTATGAGCAGGTTGATCAGACACGCTGTCCACCCTGCAAAGTCGCTCCTTACCGAACCTAAATCAGGTTTAACTTTATGAGATGCCGGAGCAGCAAATTCGGGAGCATAGCATTCCCATAAAGTATGGGGTTTTGGAGACCAGTTTTCGTAAACCCTTGAAATGCCATTTAACGTTTTCACTGCCAAATCAAAAGCTTCCTTTTCATATCCATTAGCTTTGAGACTACGAATAGTAATCAGCGACATATTTATCCAAACCGATCCCAGCCAATACTCCCCTTTAGAATTGTATCCGTTCTCATCTTTAGCCAGCGTTGGCAACGGCATTGCGCTGGTACTAAATTTGGCCACATCCAAAAGATTCGCAACAATACCCGGCATATTTTTACGGGGTACGATACCCGCCAATACCGGCCACATTCCGCTTAACGTTTTCTGGGTAAACTTTCCATCATCTCCTATGCTGCAATACCATTGTTTATCGGCATTCCAGTACAACTCCATTGCCGATTTCTTTTGTTCATATTCTGATGTAAACTTTCTTTCGATCTCCGGTTGATGTAGTATCGCTGCAATTTTGCTGATATACCTGGCAGAGAGCGCCTGCATCGCAGGCAACTCCACCCAGAACTTGTGCCTAGCCTTGTTCCTGATGTTGTCCCAACCGCTTGGATTACCATCCCAGATATATTTTCCAGGTTCCTTTTGCAAAAAAGATTCTATGAAATGGTATTGTTTAATTAATCCGGGCAACACCATCTCCAGCCGTTTATAATCAGCAGAAATTTCAAAATAGTTCCATTCGCCCCAGGCAAGAAGCGGTGGATTTACAGCTTCTATTGTTGCTTTCTCTTTAGAAGTGTCGTGTCCGGCGGCATAATCCTTCACCGTGAAATAGCGTAAAATATAGCCATCCGGCTGCTGCTGTCCATAAAAATTGTCAAGCGTTGCAATCGCCGGATCTGCACCTGAAGGAGCAGCATAACGCTGAAAAAGGATACTAAAAGAAGCGTCCCATAAATAACTGCGTCCGTTATCAGGGGTTACATTATGCGAAAACCGGGCAGGGAGTGCCGCAGAACTTGCAATCTGATGCCAGTTAAGCTCCCAGGCCTTATTATAGAGTTTAACCCAGGGCAACCTGCCAGGCAAAATTAGTTCTGGTAACAGTTCCTGAGGCCATTTATTTCTGGATGTTTTTACGGATGCCAAAGTATCTCCTACCTTGTTGATTAAAACATATCGATAAACAACTTCAGCTAAACTAACAGGTAATGTATCTTGTATAACAGTCACAGCTTTGCTTTGAAATCCCTGCAGTTCAACATTGGCTTTATCAGTAAAGCCGTGTTCAGGCCTCATGCCTTGTACGGGCTGTCTGATCATCCGAAACTTTTCCTTTCCCTTTATTTGAATTTCAACCTTATTAAATCCTCGGATGCTGATATCAATCGATACTTTTTCATTCGCTTTACTTTTATTCTGGCAAAGCCCGTTACTGAGCTTCAGTAGTAACACTGAAATAAATAAAATACAGGACCAGCTTATATTCATAACCAAATACTATAATTTAAAAGCTCCAATTATCAGTTCTGAAGGGTTGCGCCGGCAAACCTTCTTTATTAAATAAATTTGCATGGTCAATGTTATTTGCCCATGCATAACGTACAGCAACAGGCTTTTTTACATTTGCACTCCAAACAATTACCTGGTTGTTTTCTATCACTGCTGTAGCCCAATAAAACTTTTTATCCGCTCCTGCTACAGCGAAGAATTTAAGAGAGTCACCCTCGTTTATTTTTAACCCAAGCCCTGTGTTGCCGAAGGATATACTAATTTTGTTATCCCTGATGGTCATATTTTTATAAGTGGGGCCCGAAGAAACGATGTCTTCCTTATAGGCTATTTTTTCTGCCAGCAATGCAAAGCGCTTTCCAACGTCAAGTTTGTTCTTAGGATGGATATCATTATATTCCCCAATATCATAGGTAGTGATCATCCCAGTCCCAGGTATGGATAGTCCTTTAGACTGGGCCTCCCTTAACCCGGAAATATCACTTTTTCCAGGATGCACTTCAGTCTCCCCATAGTTGTAACTTGGTAGCTGGGCAAAGAGAAAGGGGAATTGCCCGTTTCTGAATTTCGCTCTCCAGTTATTAATCAGTGAGGGAAATAATTTACCGTATATTTCTGACCTGTAAATATCAGTTTCACCCTGATACCATAAAACACCCTTAAAAACAAGTGAAGTTAAAGGAGAGATCATACCATTGTACAAAAGAGTAGGTACATTTCTTTCCTGAAAAAGCGTCTTTGAGGGATATTTTCTCGCTCTTACAGCCACACGATAGTGCCACACTCCTTGTAAAGGATAAGAATTGCCAGCAATCTCCAATTTATAGGGTTTATCCAAAACAAAACCGCCCTTACCGTCAAAACTTGTAACCCTTACAGTAATGTTATTTTCACCTTCTTTTAAAAGCCCTGCAGGAATGTTGTATTTACGAATCGCATTGATATTTCGGATAGCTCCCACTTTAACACCATTTATGTATGTGGTATCTGCTCCATTTATATGTCCAAGAAACAATACCGCAGACTTACCTTTAATGTTTTCCGGTAAAACAATTTCCTTACGAAAATAAACAAGGCGGTCCAGGCTATCCATGCCCTGGTCTTCCCAATAACCTGGTATTTTAATAGCTTTCCAGGATGAAGCATCGTAACCATCAGCTATCCATGTTAAGGGTTTAGTATTTAATCCAATATCTTGTGAATTAATTGAATCATACCAGTTTTTAAGCAGCAATTCATCTCGTTTCTTTTCGCTCAATACAACCTGAGGGTTCTTATAATGATGGAATACCGACAATAACTGCGGAAAGGAATGCATCGCATCAGCACTCATCCAGCCTTCAACCGGAGTACCTCCAAAGGTTGAATTTACAATACCTACAGGTATTTTATATTTTTCATAAATACTTTTTGCAAAAAAATAACCAACGGCCGAAAATCGCAATATATCCTTTGGATTTGCCTTTTTCCAGCCAATAGATTTGACATCATTCTGCACTGTATAACTTAAATTCTGTTCAACAAGAAAATGCCTGATATTTGAATTCTCCGAGTTTTCAATTTCTTTAGTATACCGTTCCTGCACAGATTCCATACGGTATGCCATATTAGACTGTCCCGAACAAATCCACACATCACCAATTAAAATATCACTTATCTGAAGCTCATTCTCACCCTTAATGGTCATGGTAAAAGGACCTCCGGCGGACTGAGGTTTCAGCAATAACTCCCAATGTCCATTTGCTGCTGTAATTGCATTGTAACTTTCATTTTTAAAAGTAACGACAACCTTTTCACCGGGATTCCCCCAACCCCAGATCCGGATCCTGGCATCCCGCTGCAACACCATCCCATCGCTAACAATCTCCGGTAATTTAATCGCAGCCATTCCGCTAAAATGGAAGGCAATCAACACGATTACAAAAACAGAATGTTTTTTCTTTAACTTTAGCATAACCATCAAGGCTTTACATTAATAACAATTTCCCTAACCACCTCTTTTTGCTCGCCGCCACCATTATTATAAGCTAAAAAGCTAACCTTATAAGTTCCCGCAATAGTATATTTATAGCTATAATTTTTTAAAACAGCACTGCTTACAAACTGAATTGGCACACCCGCATCCGGTGTAACACTTTTAAGTTGTAAAGGGCGGGTTATCGTCCAGTCATCGTTTGCACTGTTATCACTTCCAGCTTGAGTACCATTGATCGTCACCTGCCCCGTAGATGCCACAGCCCATTTTACTATTGGATTTTTATAATCAACGTTATACCAGCCCACATTGTCTATTGCTGTGATGACAGATTTTTTGCCATCATTTAGTGTATTGGTTACATTAAATGTGCGGATGGTCCAGGTGGGTTGTTTCAATACGGCATGGGTATATCCCTGATATTTAAAAGCCAGAAAAAGCGGCTTGTTTTCCGGATTAAAAAAATCGGCCAGGTTAATGTTTCCGGAAGCCGTATTGTCTGCGCCTGTAGATAAAACTGCCCTGGATGAGATATCTGTCCATGTAGCGGCAGCTATAGCCTCAGAGGTATAAGTGCCATTAAAATCCGTTGATGCTAAAAGCTGCAACGTATTTGTCTCACCTGTATTTTGCTGGTAAGAAGTGAATTGGAGTTGCGGAATACCCGTTTCATTTATACGATCTTTATATTCATATTTTTTACCAGTCTCACCAGAATAGAAGGTGATGTTCTGCACACTTCCATTAAAGATAAACCTTACGGTATCATTTACCTTGTAATCAGTCTTTTCTGCGGTAACAGAAAAGTCAGGAGTTTCAACTTTGATTTTTGTACAGGCACTTAGTACTAATAAGCAAACTATATAACAATAATTAAATTTCATGATGTTGAGATTAAAAACCAGGATTTTGCACTAATGATTTATTTAAACCTATTTCCCTGCTTGGTATTGGAAGCAGCAGATATCTTGGAGCAGCATTTTCAAATGACGTATAAAAAGCTGACGGGGCTGAATTTGACCTTCCATAGTCAATCATTTCCCGCATTCTGGTTGTAAATATTCCCCAGCGTATCAAATCATATTTCCGAAGCGCCTCGGTAAATAATTCCCTCGACCGTTCATCCTGAATCCATTCCCTGAATCTGTCCTTGTCAAGATTAACCGGAAAATCAGCATCAGTTAATGTGCTAATAGCAGCTGTTGCAGCAGCGCCGCTACCTATTCCATTTATTATTACATTTGGGCTTGAAGTATAGAAACTGCCCGGATTGGTGATCTGGATGGCTGTAATCCTGCCCGCAGTAATTACAGCAGTTGCCGTTGCGCCTGTACCACCCCCGCCTGTTAATGTTACACTTGTTGCAGCAGTATAACCACTTCCCTCTGCGGTTACTGCAATACTTTTAAGGGTTTCACCAAGTAAGGTCTTACCATATGCCCTCCTTCTAACTTCATTAACAGCCTCATAAGCAATACCTGTAGGCCCGTGCAATTCGTTTTCTGCCTCAGCTTTCATCAAAAGCACATCAGCATATCGCAAGATAGGACAATTTATAGGCGTTTTATTCCTGTTTTTTGGCGCTTCCAATGTCAGCTCCCAGCGAAATTTCCCTGGCGACATAAGCCAGGTATTGGTAATCGCCTTTTGGGCACCATTAGTTCCCGAATAATCAAAATTAGCACAGTTCCAATCTCTTCTCAAATCAAATGAAGTCTTAAGTGCGCCAGCACTTGCAGGATTAATCTGATAAGAATCATATAATCTCTTGGTAGGATATACTGCCTGAGATGAACTTCCTGCAGCGGCGTTACCTGTACTGTTACCACGTATGCCTATAAAATTACCTAAAGCCTGCGAACCTCCCCAGTATCCGCCGGTTTCATTTCCATACATTTCAGCTTCCCAGATACTTTCTTTAATATCATATCTGTCTTGAGCCAATCTTATAAATATATCCTTGTAGTCAGGATTTAACGCATGTTCTTTAGAATCTATCACCTTTTGAGTCCATTTCAACACGTCATTAAATTTTGATACATCCTTTAAAGGATAGCCAGCCATTGTTAAACAAACACGTGCCAGAATTCCCTGAACTGCAGATCTTGAAACTTTGCCACCATAGCCTACACTAGTTGCAGTCTGGCTTTGCAATAAGCTTTCAGCCGCTGTCATATCCTGTAAAATCTGGTCATAAACTATTTTAGAAGGGGTTCTTGCCAGGTTAACATCATTAACCGAAGGTGTTGGTTTAATAATTAAAGGAACATCCCCGAAATTCAGTACAAGCAGATAGTGAAAATACGCACGTAAAAACAATGCTTCTCCTTTAATAATACCGCGTTTGGTTTCATCCATTTGAGGTTTATTAACGTTATCAATAAGTAAATTTGCCCTTTGAATACCTTCATAGAGCGCCTTCCAGAACCGATCAACATATACCAGATCAGATCCATAATCATAAGCAACTGCTGGTGCTATGGTACGCGGGTAAGTTTCATCATTACTCGATGTGAGCCAATAGGTCACATAAGCGCCATATATTTCGTGTAAACCCAATTGGTTATATACTCCGTTTAATGCAAACTGAAGTTCTGCTTCAGTATTATAGTAATATTCCGGTGATACAAAATCACTTGGAGCTGTTTCCAAAAATTTCTTACAGCCTCCGGTAATTATCAAAAGCGTTAACAATAAAATTCTATAAATATTTTTCATCTGTTTATATTATTTTTTTGATTAAAATGAGGTGTTTATTCCAAAAATTATGGTTCTGGCTCTCGGGTACGGAGAGTAATCAAATCCCGGGGTCAGGGGTGAATTCCTGGACGAAACTTCAGGATCAAAGCCCGTATAATCTGTCAATGTCCACAAATTCTGGGCTGATGCATAAATCCTTGCGGATTTTACTTTTATCTTATTGAGCCAATCCGTTTTCAGATTGTAACCTAAAGAAACTGTTTTTAAGCGCAGATAGGAACCATTTTCAATAACCCGGCTGGATATTGCCGCAGGCCCCATACCATTGGCCCTGAAATTGGGACTTGTTGTATTCTCCGGTGTCCATCTATCCTGAAAGCTGGCAAACTGGTTGAGGTTTTGAGTTCTTCGTCCATTACCTTCAAATACCAATCTGTTGGCATTTAAAATATCATTTCCATAAGACCACTGCAAAAATACATTAAGATCAAAGCCCTTGTAGGTAAAATTATTTGTCAAACCTCCCGTATGAATAGGGATCGCTCTCCCGATTATGGTATAATCTTTCACGTCTACAATCTGGTCACCATTAATATCTTTATATTTAATGTCTCCCGGTTGTATATCTTTTCTCAAACTACCATAATAAGGCACTTTATCTTTTAATAAATACCTGCCATCCGGTAAACGATCAAAATCCTCATACTGATAATTGCCTTCCCATACCAGGCCATGCATTTGGGCAACTGGTCCTCCTATCAATGCGATGTACGAAAATAAACCATTGTAATTAGAGTCAAAACGCGCGGTCGTTAATAAAGAATTCTGATTGTCGGTTAATGCCAGCACCTTATTCCGGTTAAAACTAATATTAAAACTGCTGTTCCAGCTAAAGTTTCTGTTGGTTATATTATTGGTATTAATGGTAAACTCAAGTCCCTCATTACTCATTCGTCCAATATTTTTGAAAGCTTCCGATATACCGGTTGTATAAGGCAATTGTGCATTCAGGAGAAGGTCACGGGTTATTTTTTTATAAACATCAGCGACCATGGTAATCCGGTTATTAAATAAATTTAAATCGTAGCCCAGGTTAAACTGATCCGTACTTTCCCAGATCAAGTCCGGGTTTCCCAATAATTTTAAGCCGATACCAATAGAAGGGATTGCATTATTATAAGAATACGCATCTGTTTTTAAAAACCTGAGCTGTGATAAGTAAGAAAATTCACTTATCCGGTTATTACCAGTCCTGCCATAACTTACCCTGAGTTTAGCATCATTAACAAATACGAGATCTTTCATAAAATTCTCGCTGCTCATTCGCCACGCAACAGATCCTGACGGAAAATAGGCCCATTGCTTTCCACTGGCAAAACGTGAAGACCCATCAGCTCTAAAAGATGCAGTAATTAAATATTTAGATTTATAGTCATAGTTAACTCTTCCTAAAACTGATGCCATTGTCCATCTCGAACTGGCAGAGGTTGAAATTTGGGTTACCGCCTCATCAATGCCGTCCAGCCCAAGCGATTCATTAGGTAAAATCCTTCCTTCAAACCCTCTTCTGCTCGTTTTGTTACCTTGCATTGTAAAACCACCCACCAGGTTAAGCCTGTGGTTGTTGTTATATGTTTTCCTAAATGTCAACAGGTTTTCGTTTAACCATGTATTATTAGTAGTATTCATAACAATACCATGATTACCTTTTACACTGGCGGGATTACCCGACTGCGTAAGTGAGCTATTAAAAACTTCACTGGTTGCCTGGTTGGTGGTTACCCCACCGCTTGTTCTAAAAGTCAGGTTCTTAAGCACAGTGTACTCTAAAAATGCATTTGCAATCATAGAGTTCAGCCTTGTTTCATTGAAAGAATTCTGGGCATTGATCAATGGGTTAACACTATAATTATTGGTTGCCGCCTCAGGATCTGTAAGGTCATCTAGCAGATCAATATTACCGTTGCCGGTAACTGGCCTGTATCCCAAAACACCATACATTAAACTTAAAGAACCATTTGTTTCTTCACCGGCTACGCGCTGCCCGGTGGATTTGGTACTTCCATAATTTAAGTTTAAACCTATTTTAACTTTAGTATTAACCTTATGGTCTAAAACCACCCGGCCCTGGTATCTTGCAAAGCCAGAATTTACAAATATTCCCTCTTGATCTAAAATATTGCCTGAAACCGCGTAAGTAGTTTTGTCATTTCCTCCACGAAGTGAAATGTCGTGATTTTGTGTTTTAGCAGTACGAAACAAGAGGTCTTGCCAATTCAGTCCTGCAATATTCCTATATGATTCTAATGTTCTTCCTGCCGGATCATATGCAGGATCTGAAGGACTTAAGGATCCGGGAATATAAGAACTGGCCAGTGTTGGTGAATATTCGGTCTGATATTTTACAAATTCATAAGGATCCATCATAGGCATTTTTTTTGACAGCTTCTGGATCCCATAGTAAGCATTATAAGTAATTACAGGAGTGCCCCTTTGTCCAGATTTCGTAGTTACAATAATTACTCCGTTAGCACCTCTGGCACCATAAATAGCAGTTGCAGAGGCATCTTTTAAAATATCTATAGATTCAATATCTGCCGGACTTATCGTATTGAAGTCCGTTGCCTCCAATGGAAAGCCATCAACAACATATAAGGGTGAATTATCTTGAGTTATGGAATTTCCACCCCGGATAACAATATTGTTTAACGCACCAGGCTGTCCGTCGTTTCCTGCAACAACCACCCCGGCGACCCTCCCGGCAAGTGCATCATCAAATGATTTCACGGGCGCTTTGTTCAGGTCTTTCATATTAACAGCAGCCACCGAACCGGTCAAATCTTTCTTCTTTACCTCACCATACCCTACCACAACTATTTCATCTAAGCCACCAACATCATCATAAAGAATTATCTTCAAATCTCTCAGTTTATCAACAAGAACCTCCTGATTTTTATAGCCAATAGAAGTAACTAAGAGCTTTGAGTTAAGACTTGCTTTAATGCGGAACCTACCATCCTTACCGGTAGCAGCAGATGCATTTCCCCCGGATACTCTCACTGTTACATCAGCCAATGGAACGCCCTTATCATTTGTAATTAAGCCCAAAACATCTGTAAGCTGTGCCTGAGCGGCAGTTACAAAAAAGCTGAGCCATAAAAAAAGTAGAAAAAACTTCCGAAAAAGCGATTTCATACGTGGTTTAGTTGGTAACAGGTTCATAATTATTATCGGTTATTTAATTTGGTTAATACTAAATCCTCCCACACTTCAATTCTATTCACTATGTTGAGTTCCTCTCGTGCGTTACTTATCATAAACCATGCATCTTGTTAAAGCCAAAGCTCCTGTAAAGCCTTGATTAACTTATGGTGAGAAACGATAAACAGCTTGATTGCACTTGATAACTAAATCAATAATGAATATTAATTCAATAATACAATATTAACACATTAATTTTAATATCCAAAGTTTTTTTTTACATCTTATGAAAAAGTGTAAACTGAATAATATAATACCCATTTAACATATAAAAAAACAACTATATTTAATTACGGTTATAGATTATAACTTACACAAAGCAAAATAAATTTACTATTATTGAGCATTAATTCAATCTTGATATACAATGATACAGGTTATCAACCGCGCATTACGGACATTAGAATATGTAGCAAAGCATAAAGAAAGATCATGCTCCCTTTCAGAAATTGCAGAAAGCCTGCAATTACATCAACCCACATGTGCCAATATTTTAAAAACACTGGTAGACATGAATTACCTGGAACACCTGGGCCGAAAAAAAGGATACAGGCTGGGTGCCAAATGTTATGAATTAACAGGTAACCTTTCTTACAATCAAAATTTATTGCAGGCGGCAAAAGGAGAAATGGAAGCCTTAACAAAAAAGCTCAATGAAACCTGTATTCTGGGTATATTAAGAAACCAAAAAAGATTTATTGTCCACACTGTAAATAGCGATCAGGACCTTCAGGTTAGAAGCCGTACAGAAAGAGATCTTTATGAAACCGCCAGTGGAAGAATACTGCTGGCCTTCCTTCCGGAAAAAGAGCGAGAGTCTTTAATTAATGCGATAGGTCTTCCCAAGCCAGAAATATGGAAAGAAGCAAAAACAAAGAAACAATTAGATTTAGCACTCGCCGACATTAGAAATGATAATCTCGTAATTACGCTATCGCCTCAACATATTGTTGGACTCGCAGTCCCTATTATAAAAGATGGCGTTACCATAGCCAGTTTAAGTATATTTTTACCTGAAAGCCGGTATAATGTAAAAAATGCATTTAAAACGATTATCACAACATTGAAAGAATCAGCGAAGAGGATAAATGAGTTGCTGCAATAGTTCTTACGGTACTTTTCCCCATCCACAAATTAACCAGTAAAATGGATCTATATGCTATTCAAAAACTCCAGCTGATTTAAGCCACTTCCCACCACCTTACTACCATTTTGCCAAGTGCCAATTAATTGTTCCTTAAGGGTTCTTCCCCAGTTTTGGTGGTAATTATGATAATTGAAGGCTAGTGTTCGTTAGAAATTAATGAACGTTACGAATCTAATTTTCTCTTCTGCTGATGTATTTAAAGTT
>NZ_JACHCW010000026.1:0-46757 GCF_014200825.1 Pedobacter sp. AK017 | reverse complement strand
CCTAGAGTTATCATGTGATTTGATCAGTTCATTAAAAGTGACTGGCTGAACAAAGTGAAGCTGCCATACTTAAAAAATTGGTTCAATCCTTAACTAGTATACCCTCTATCTTGAATGCTTTAAGTGCGGGATTTTTTTCGCCTGAGCGTCTTTCAGGTCCATGTATAAATCAAAGTCGTGTTTACGTTTAGCCAGGAAATTTTGGCATCCGTTAAAGGGTCGACTACATTTTCAGCGGTATGGATGAATAGGAATTTAACAAAAAAAAATCTTTTCATCTGAATATATTTTTGTGTTTAATATAGGTTTTTAAAAATTCTGCAAGCGTTACTATTGGCATAATGATGCTCGATGTTCTGCTACGCCTGGAAATGTTAATTCCATAAAAATCCCCTGTACTATTGAATACAGGGCTTCCACATTCATCAGCTTTGACCGCCGCATCTTGGATCAGTATGTTTTTGAATCCGTCAGAGCGGTCGCTTCTTCCTCCAGCATAGTCAAAAGATACATGACGCACCGTCGGCTGCCCTTCCAGGTATACATTAAATTGCATCGGATTTCCTTCCCTTACGATATCCAGAGAAATTGAATCGCCAGCGATATACTTTGCAAATTCCTTATCGTAATCCGATGCCGTATGCACCGTAACTCCGTTGATTTTGGTCACCTGATCTTTTGGCTTAAGATAAGCAGCTGTACTCTCCTTGCCAATTCTGTTCAATGTGATTTTTCCGTCTGCGTACTGAGCAGCTGCCCCCAGGTATCCCATACTGGAGACCAAAGGGATATCAGTATACACTGCGCTGAGTACGCCTACCTTAGTAGAATCTTTTGGTAATGCAGTGACCAGGATCTTTCCCAAATCTTTGATTTTAAGTTCCGGATTTTTAACCTCAGGTTTGATCTTAATACCGCGATACAACCGCTCATTATTTTTTAACAATACCAGATCATTTTCCCGATCTCTTTTAACAACCTGAACGGCTACATTTCGGTCACCTATTTTAAGCAAGGGATTGTTGAATACCATAGTGCTTTTACTAATAATGTAGCTGGCATTACCATAGTCAATCAAGGTGCCTAAAATAGGTACCTGCTGTCCCCCGCGAGCACTGCTGAGCATGACCACACTTTGAAGGTTTTTAGCTGAAATAACTGCTAAATCTTCAAGAGCGGGAACAGGTATTACTTTCATAGGCGCTACTTCAGCGGGCAAAGTATCTGCAACCGGGAGCGCGGCATAATCTTTTGCGACATTTAGCGCCGTCCAGTACTTTAAAAAATGATCAACCGGAACATCATAATTCTGATCTTCTTTTTCCTTGATCCAGCTATGAACTCCTACTACGCGGCCATATTGATCGAACAATGGACCACCAGAATCACCTGGTTCCATCTTAGCCGAAGATTCTATAAAGCCATCGCTTAAGTCTATGTCTGATATTCTCCCATACCGCACATTGGGCATTTGCTTGAAAAATGCCCCGGGGTAAGAAATGCTGATTACGGGTTGGTTTATTCGAAGCTCCTTTGCCGGGGCCATCATTGCGAATGGCCATTTTCCCGGTTTGATAATTTTGACCATTGCCATATCGAAATCCATGCCCTTATCCTGGATACCAATGCGCCCCAGCCCCACAGCAATGTGCCTGCTCCCGTCTGGAAATCTAATCTGGTAAACCTGATTGGGCATGGCAGCATGAGAAGCCGTTAAGATATGCCCGGCTTCAGATACCACCACCCCGCTAAAACCACTTTCTTCCCCAATACCATCCTGAACCGTATTTTTAAGGGTATCATATTCAATCATATAGACACTGGCTGCCATCGCTTTTTCCACACAATTGGCAATCAGCTTTTCTATAGCTTCAGGATTACGCTGACAATAACCGCTGGTACAGAAAAGGCAAAACAGACTGAGTATACCCAGTTTAAAATAAATAAGCGACATCGGTTAAGACTTTTTGTTCATCAGCCGCTCAATTTGATCCGCCAGATTTTCTCCGCGGAGATTGATCTCCAATACCACACCATCAGGATCAAGTAACCAGTTTTGTGGTATGGCATCAACGTCGTACAACATGGCTGCTTCATTCTTATTACCTTTGAGATCGCTCACTTGTTGCCATGGCATTTTATCTTCTTTGATCGCTTTAATCCAGGCTTTCTTATCGCTGTCTATAGATATTCCAATAACATCAAAACCCTGATCTTTAAGCCTGTTGTACGCTTTGAGTACATTAGGGTTCTCTGCACGACATGGTCCGCACCAGCTTGCCCAAAAATCAACTAAAACGTATTTACCCCTCATCGACGATAAACTGACTGGTCTGCCCGAAGTATCGCTTTGCACAAAATCTGGTGCTTTTGTCCCGATACTTGTCAGCTTAGCGGTTGCTAACAACTTTGCCCAGCGCTTTCCTTCCGTGCTGTTCTTGTTATCCCTGGAAAGCACATTGTAAAGCGGCTCTAATTTCCGTGCGTCAACCGTCCCACCTATGTACTCATCCAACATGGCAAAAGCAATTGGGGAATTTGGGTTGCTTTTGATATAATTGGGATATACATCATTCATCATATTATCGTAGATGACTTTACTGTCTGCTTCAATTACTTTCAACGCAGACCTATCGTTAGATTTCATGGCCGCGCTATAGGCTCCGTCCATCTCACTCATCTTATTGTAATACCTGGCTAACGAAGTACGGACTTTATTGTAAGCTAAATTTTCCTTTGAACCGGAAACTACGACTTCCTTCAGCGAATTTTTATGGATGACCATAATCCTGGCCGAAGGACCAATAAAGATTTTCACATCCGGCCCGTAACGCCTATGGCTAATGGTCATCATTGCCGATTGCCCGACGCTACCTTTTAGCGTGTAACGATCGTTTTTGACTTTTGCCGAATCCAGTACCATATCTTCTCCAATGATGTAGAAGCTGTAGACATATTTGCCCTCTTTAACCGTTCCATTTACTTTACCCTGCACGGTAAAAGGTTTTTTCTGTGCAAATGCTGCTGCAGAAAGCAGAGCGCACAATAATATAACTGAGATTTTTCTCATCTGATTCTATTTCTTTTTTTGCTACAAGTGTTTACCGGTCACCGCTGATCAGCTTTTTACCAATTAATGAATGACGGGACGCCGGACTGAGTTTCTCCATTGCACGTTTCATCTCCTCATCTGACAACTCCCTGCGCAGAAACTTATAAATGATATAAGCATTGATGTCGGAGTTTGGGTTTTCCGCAAGCCAGGATTTCGCCAGCTCAGTTTTCTTTGCATCTACCAACGGATAGGTAGCGCCCGACCGCCTGACAAAAGCCGTGTCCTGCATCATTCCATCATACGACCCGGTCCTCATTGCCAGCATAATCACGGTATCATTCTGACGCTTCTGAAGCGATAAAATGGGATCATTTTGCTGAATATGATCAAATCGAAGCCAATCTTTCATATAGGGTTCATCCCCAGAAAGCGCAGCCTTTTTCAGCTTACCACGTTCTCCTTTCAGGGTAACATTCCCTGCATCCAGATAGAGTATCCGATTTTCAGGCTTTTTCCCGATCAAACCTACCCTTAATACATACAAGCCTGCACCAGGCAATTTGCAGTCAAATGCAAAGGCATTGGCGCCGACTGTGGCTGTATCGTGGAATTTTTTATTCATCATGTCTGAAAGGATTACCTTGGTATCTGCCGTTAATCCAGATAGCTCCCCTTCAAATTTTAGGTTCTGAGCCTGGCCAGCCAGCGTTACCGACATGGTAAAGGCTAAAAAAAAGTATTTCATTGCTTTAGAAATTAAATAGATTGCTTATTTGTTCCCGTATTTTTTAATGATATCCTGAAGCATGACCTCACTCAGTTCAAAGCCATTTCCGCTGTAACGAACAATTCCAGCCGGATCAATCAATAGCATATGTGGAATGCCTTGTATCTTGTAGTCTTCCCAGGCTTTTGCTTTCTGCATCATGCTATAAAATTCGACTGGAGCACCCGCTGAAAAAGAATAAACTTCCCCCGGATCTTCATCTGTAGTGGCCGCTATAAAAACAACCTGATCTTTATACTTATGGTGCAACTCGTTGATATGCGGGAAACCTGCGATACACGGCTTACAGGAAGGGCCCCAGAAATCAAGTGCAATAAATTTCCCTTTCATGTCCGGCACCTCAGAAAGCCATTCCTCCACGCTCAGTACGGGCGCTTTCATACCAGCGACCAATTTTCCATTATCCTGTGGCACCCTGGCCATAGGAGCTCTTTTTTTTGCGGCTGGAATTTGCTTTGTCTGTCCATATGTGGATCCCGTTGCCAGCATCACAACCATGGTTACTACTATTACTTTTACGTTCATTATCATGATTATTTATAATTTTTGATTTGATTCCTACAGACCTGATACTTATTTTATGGGTATGCTGAAGAATACTTCTGAAGGGGGAAGACATTGTTTGTCATTACAAACCATGAATTTGATTGATCCTTTTACGGTAGCCTGTTTACCTTTTAGTTTCACCTTCTGCTGGAAAACGGCAGTGGTTTCGAAGTAACTGACCTCCATCATGAATACAGGTTCAAACTTCTTTATCGGTTGTGGCTCTACGGTTCTACCCAACAGATCGTATAGTTTTGATACCGGAAAGTAAAAAGATGTGGCCACGGGACCACCTTCGCCTACCTTTTGAGCATAAAGGTGCCAGCCCTTTTCCAGACTTGCTTTCATATATAAGGTTACTTCTTTAGCACTTGTTTTTTTCGCTGCGTAACTCCAGGTGATCGGTTTAAGGATCTGACTGTAGCCGCTCATGCCTGACAGCAAAATAATGGTAAGAAATATTAAAATCCGTTTCATCGCCATCTGTTTAACTTCTTGCCAGTTCTATCATTTGAGAAAGTTCTTCTGCTGCAGCTTCAGCATTTCCTTCGAAACCCTCGATGTTAAAGCGAATTCTGCCATTCCCATCGATAATAAATTTTGCGGGAATTCCCTTTACTTTAAATGAGTCGGCGGCCGGACTTCTTTTGGTCGACTTATCTACAGGATCCATATATAAATCAAATTTATAGTCGCGTTTGGCTAGAAAGTTTTTAGCATCGGTCAATGGGTCAGGCACATTGTCCCAGGTATGAATGAAAAGAAATTTCACATTCGGATCTTTCGCATACCGGTTTGCAGCCATTTGCATAGCCGGGAATGAAGCCACACAAGGACCACACCAGGTTGCCCAAAAATCCAGCACAATCGTTTTACCTTTAAAGTCTGCCAGAGAAACTTTTTTTCCATTCACATCTGTTACTGAGAAATCTGGTGCAGTTTCGTTAACCATCAATTTCGAGACTTGCATCTTGATCTTCTCCACAAAAGCATTTTGCAAGCTGGCTATATAGGCATCAACATCCTTACCCGGATTTAATTTTGCATATCCTCTTCTTACCTGTTCAATGTATTTCTGTTCATGCTTACCTTCTTTTACCGCGTTGGCTAAAACAGGTAGTGCTTCCTCATATTTACCATTCAGGCTGGACAAAAAGGCATAGTTTTCGATCAGCTCAGCATCTCTGTTTTGAATGCTGTTGTAAGCTTCCGTCGTGTATTGATAGGCTTCGTCATTCTTGCCTGCTTTAAAAAGCAGTTTGCCGTAAATATTGATAAAATCGTTATAAGCGGCTTTAGGATCTGCTTTTAAAGGATTACTTAAAGCGGTCTGACCTTTCATTTTTTTCGCATTCGCTAACTCTTTAGTGGCAAGTTCCAAAGCTGGTGTATTATCAATCGCTGCCATCAATTCGATAGCCATTACCAGCGCTCTCAACCTGAATACAGGATCTTCCATAGTGTTCACATATTGAAGAACTTTAGCAGAATTCGGTTCTTCGGCATACAGGCTGGAAAGCATACTTTTTTCCATGTCTAAATTTACTTTAGGATAAGCTTTAATCATGGACTGGAGATGCGCTTCCATATTTTCCGCTCCTTTCAGTTTCAGGAATGAAACCATTCTTTGCATCCTCGCTTGATTACTATCAGGAAATTTTTTAAGTAAACTTTTGGTCGCCGCATCTTTTTTAGCAACATCATTACCATAATACTGAATGAGCAAATCCAGATCCTCTGCGCTGCCATTCCCCAGGTCTTTGATTCTCTGTTGAAGTACAGTTTGATCCTTTTCATTGCGTAACGCTTCCAGTTTCGGGTTTCCCTCTGGTTCTTGTGCCACCATGCTTAGCGTGCTCAGCATTAAGATCACTAGAAGTATATGTTTCATGTCTTGAATTTTAAGTTTACTATTTCGATTTTTGGATTGCTTTTCCCTGTACACGGTCTTTAATGATCTCAACCATAGCTTTTAACTTATAGTATTCCCTGTCTGTAGAACCGGAGTAACCGATAGCATAAAATCTTACATTGCCCATCGGGTCAAATACAATTTTAGTTGGAGTTGCCTGGATATCGTAGGCCTTATTTGGCTCATCATATAACACATCCAGGGTAATCCCCTTTTTCGCAATGAAACTTTTAACAGTTTTTTGCTCTTCGAATAGGTTAATTACAAAAAGCTGGAAAGGTTCATTTTTATATTCAGTCACTACTTTCTCAAATCCGGCGAATGCCGCAACGCAAGGCGTACAACCAGTTGACCAAAAATCAACGACCAGGATCTTTCCATTATAATCAGCGAAGTTTACCATTTTGCCATTTAAATCAGGAAGGGAAACGTTCTTAGCACGTTGCTCACCATTCAGGACTTTTAACTTACCTCCCGGTCCGTCAACTTCTCCACTAATCGGTGCAGAAACATCCGAAATAAAAGATTTTTCTACTTCCTGGTAGTATTTTTTATAAGCTTCTTCCTGAAGGGCTGCAATAAATTTGCCAGCGCCCTGGTCGCTGCCATGAATTTTTTTATAAACCGCTCTAAGCGTAGCGATTAGGCTGGGATTGGAATCCGCATCTCTTACAGCTTTGGTCAGTGTATCCAGGGCTTTCTGGTGCTCACCAGCGGCAGCTAAAACAATTCCGTATCGGTTCAGGTAATTGGATTTCGAGTCTCTGAAATATTTACCTTCTCTCGAACCCTTCACCTTTGAAGACTGCTCAATATTTTTCTTAGCGACAGCAATGTTTCCTAACTTAGCATTGGCCACAGCGCTTACCTCAAGCAGTACCTGCATCCGATCATTTTCTATATCCTCAGCTTTACCTTTTGCCAGCATATCCAAAGCTTCGCCTGAAACCTGTTCAACGATCTTTAGATGCTTATTATCCTCTACCAGATATTCCAGTGCATAAGTAAGGTCAAGGAAGTTTGTATAGGAGAACTTCGGTTCGTTCTTAGTATAATACTTGTAACGCTCCAGATTGCCTTTCGCCAGCCATGCAACAGCCAGAGGAACACGAAATTGATCGTATTGACCAGGTTTCGACTGACCCTCAGTTTTTTCCTGAAGCATGTCATTAAAGTACTTTTCTTTATCCTCAACTTTAACAATGAGGTTAAAATCATTGAAGTTGAATTTTCCCGGTGCTGCTTTCTGCGCCCAGGCGGAACTGGAAATCAGCAGCAGTAAAATCAGTTTTTTCATGCGTATATAGTTTAATTTTCTTCTTTTATTTAATCAATTCAGCAAGTCGGTCATGAAGGTCTTTCCCTCTCAAGTCTTTACCGACAATCTTTCCATTGGGATCAACCAGTACGTTGGCTGGAATCATTGATATATTATAAGCTTTTGTTACTTCGCTCCGGGAGGCCTTAAAGTCACAGAGCTGCTTCCATGGAAGCTTATCTTCGGCAATGGCTTTCAGCCAGAGGTCTTTTTTTTCATCTAAGGAGATGCCAAGAATCTTGAAATTCTTATCCTTAAATTTATCGTAGGCGGCAAGTACATTTGGATTTTCCGCGCGGCAAGGCATGCACCAGCTTGCCCAGAAATCTACCAATACATAGCCTCCTCTGTAAGAGGCAAGCGATATGGGATTACCTTCAGTGTCGTTGATGGTGAAATCAGGGGCAGTTACATTACCGGAAACGGCAAGCTTTGCCTGATCTAACCTTGGTTTCCAAGCTAACACTTTTTCTGATTGCTGCATTCCTTTGCTCAAGGCATTGTACATCGGTTCAACCAATTTTGGCTGTATGGAACTTTGCGTAAACAGGTCCATCAAATCAACGCTGACATAACTATCTGGATAGTTTTTTACCATATCTGAAACCAGTACTTCATAAAATTCCATCCCCCCTGAAGCATCCTTTTGTGCTTTACTTCTGGTCGTCGCTTCATTGCTATAAAATTCCCAGGCCTTTTGCTCTTTACCGCCACCAGCGTACGAAGCGATGCCTGCAGTATCAAACTTGACGTCAATATTTCCATCCAAATAAAACAAGGCTACGTTCTTCATTCCCTGGTTTTCGTTTGATTGGTTTCTGCGGCCCGTCTCACCTGTCGGACGGGGAACAATTAGATTCAATTCAGCCATCTGAGGCCTGCCGATCGTTCCTTTAAATTCAAATTTCCCGTTACTGATCTTCGCAGTATCAGCTCTATATTCCCCTCCTTTGTCATCCGGCGGATAGGACATTACCGCGGCTCTCGCTTTGTGTGTTTTTGGAATTTTCCCGGTAATGGTGTACTTCGCTTGTGCATTTACTAACGCTGGAAGTACCACAGCAACTGCTATTGCAATTAATTTATTCATAAGTATAGCTATTAAAGCGAATTGCGGCCGAAGTAGCAATTCGCTGATTGTGGATTATTTTTATTTATGGATTCTCTTCTAAGCCATTGCTTTCTTTAAGCATGCGTTCACCAAATTTCAGGGCAAACCTTTCTGGTTTCAATTGGTAAGTAGAAACTACGTTACCATTTCCATTGTATATTTTATGGGTGTAATTAATGTGGTTACTGTATACCGGATCCAGAGAAAGGCGACGCATATCTGACCAGCGCAAGCCAGTGATGGCGAATTCACGAATCCGTTCATCTAAAATAAAACGCACCAGAGCTTCCTGATTGGAAGCAATATTCGATGGTACTTTAGCCGCTGTTCCGGAAACTCTTTTTTCCCTCAGAATCTCTAAATCAGCAACAGCACCTGCTAAATCATTGGCACGAGCTTTACATTCCGCAAGCATTAAATACAGATCAGGTAGCGAAGGACCAACATCTGTTCCCGTAAAAAAACCGGAAGTCCTGCGTCTCATGCTCTTAGGATAAGTCTCATTCGAGAAAATCAAATAAGGGGTGTACAAATTCAGGCGCCTATCAGTTGCACCATATAAATTAGCCGTCTCAGGACTGAAAACAAATGCGTCAATAGCCTGTAACTGAAACCAGCCAGCTGTGATATTATAAATAATCTCCGTATTGTTAGCAGCAAGCGGCTCATTATCAAGTCCGAAACCACTATCAGGCAACCATGATCCTGCTGCGTCCGGATCATCAGGGTTAAGCACTACCGAGTAGTCGTATAATTCCATAGGTATGGCAGACTTAGAAACTTCTGCAAATGCGGCATCCAGATGCACCTTTGCAGTGCTAAAGTTTGACATCGCCATATATACCCTGGCCAGGTAAAATTCAGCGGCCAGTTTAGAAATTTTACGGCGATGCGTAAGTACATCTAAATCAGGCAAGGCATCTGTTAAATCTTTGATCACCCGATCATAGCCTTGCTGTAAAGTCTCTCGCTTAAAATCCCTCAGGTTAACATCCGCAACAATGAGATTTGGAATGCCTAAATCAGTCGCTGCAGTAGTTGCATTGTAAGGTTTTGTAAAATCAGAAAGGAACATAAAATTACAGATGGCCCTTCCTGCTTTTGCCTCTGCCAGCAAGGCCATTTTTTGTGATTCTGTACCACCTTTTGAATCCATCACTTCGTTAATGACCTTGTTAAAAAGATAAAGCTTGCGGATATAATTTGATTCATCTGTAATTTCGTCAGGTAGCTGATCCGCATCATATACCCGGTCTTCGTACCTGAAAAGGCGTTGTTGCCGACGTAAAAGATTGCCAGCCATATTATCAAAATCAGGTTGTAAGCCCGCCATCTCGTCCCCCCTGTATACACTCGCATTAAATGAATTGCTCAGATAATTCGCATTCAATATCTTTTCATAATCTTCTGTATTGACGGCTATGGTTTGTCCTTTGGGGATAACTTCCAGGAACTCCTTTTTACAAGAAACCTGCGACAGCAAGGCAAACAGGACTGCTGAACGCAATATATATTTTTTGAAAATTTTCATATCTAATGTCATTTAAATAATTAAAACGTAATATGAGCACCCAAACTCACCGTACCTTGCGCATCACGGGTAGTCCCAACAAACTCCGGATCCATACCTTGCTTATTTGCGGTCCAAAGCAACAGATTATTTACCTGGAACCTGAAAGAGATGGCCTGCGCACGGAGTTTGCTTACGATAAGTTGCGGGATGCTATAGGAAAGCGTGATATCCCTGAGCTTGGCATATGCACCATTTAAGGCATAGCGCTGAGACACACTATAATAACCGATGTTGCGGGCACTTGCAAGCGCAGCAGAAGGTACATATCTCGGAATATCTGTTCTGTTCTCATCACCTGGGACTTTCCAACGATCTAAAAAACCCGGACTTAAGGTATTTTCACCAATTATGGACTCCTGAAATGCGGGATTGTCATTATTCGTAGCAATATTGCCCCCGCTATAGATGATACTTGCACTCAATCCGAAAGATTTATACTGGAAACTATTCTGAAATCCACCAGACCATACGGGTTGTCTCGTACCTGCATAAATCATATCTTCTGGTTTGGTGACATTAAGTGCAGAGGTTACTGTTCCATCAGCTAACCTCACCTGCGGGTCACCAACAGTATTTAAGCCACCATAGTTGTAAACAAAAGTGGTGTACAACGGATAGCCAACAAGCCTGCTTGCATTAATCATTTCACTGCCGGAAACTGGTGGATTTTGACGCAACTGGGTCAATTTGTTCTTGTTATAGCTGAATGTAATTCCACTACTCCACATAAAATTTCTAGTGCTGATATTTGTGGAACTTAAACCAATATCAATCCCTTTGTTCGTTAAGTTTCCATAATTCCCGATTACACTTTCATAACCGGTAAAGGGCGAAGTAGACAGATCACCAATCAGGTCCTCCGTTTTTCTGATATAGCCGTCCACAGAACCATTTAACCTGTTTTTAAGTATCGCAAAATCCAGACCTAAATTATAGACTTTAGTTGCTTCCCAGGTTAATTTCGTGTTTGCAGGAGCCTGCAGGATAAATCCTGCTCCCGTCACATAGTTTGGATCGTTCTGTGCTTCTAAGATATCGTAAGAAGCCGCCGCTCCGGCAAATGGTGCATTACCTGTAATCCCATAAGTTAAGCGGAGATCCAATCGGCCTAACCAGGTCACCGGCTGCATAAAAGCTTCTGAGCCCAGTGCCCATTTCCCACCAATACTGTAGACCGGCCTGTTCTGAGCAGATTTATCCCTTCCGAATAAATTACTTTCATCGATTCTCCAGCTGGCGTTTATGGTATATTTTCTATCGAAAGTATACCCCAGGTTCGCAAAATAGGAAGTTGTTCTGGCAACCCGTCCTTCCCCACCGCCAACGTTATTGCCCGGAAGGTCTATGCTGCCTGCAACAGCACCACTAATTCCGGCAGCTAATCTGGCTAGGTCTACAGGCCTTGAGGTCTGGAGTTGATCGTCCCATCCGTAATAAGTTGCATTAGTACTAACTGGTGTACTGCTGGTTGCCTGTTGGCCCGCCATTATGGATAATTGATGCTTATCCCAATCATGGTTGTAAAGTAATTGATTACGCAGCGTCCAGGCTTTTGAAGAATTTGTACTGACATTTAACTTACCACCAGTTGCGGGAATATTATAAACAGGAGTAACCGTCGGATTTGCAGCCACGGCAAACCGCATCACTTCAATTCTCATGTCATAATTATTCTGGTCCCTGACTGCCCTGGTATTGGTATTGCCAATATTATAACCATAAGTACCCTGAAAATCCAGTCCCTTGATGATATTGGCTTTTACCGACCCTACCAATCTGGCAAACAGACCATTTTCTGTCGTATATGCCCGGTCTTGTTCAAGTAATGGATTAAAGTTTAAATCGACCCGGCTTCGTGCCTGATAAATATTTCTAAGGGAGTCAGGAAGTACAATGAATCCATTTTCTGTTGGTATGCCATTTAAATAATTTATGTTTAGCGGATTTCCGCTTGCATCCTTAAACATCTGATAGGGAACGATACTGCGCTCTGGTTGGTAGGTATTTCCATTCCTTGTGACCGTATTTGTCAAATCTGCATTTACCGCAACAGTAATTCGCTTGTTCAATACCAGACTGTTGTTCAGGTTAATCTTATACTGATTATACTGTTGCCCGGGAACATTACTTTGACTACCGATATGGTTCAACGATCCATAAAAAGTATGCGCTTTTCCTCCCCCTGAAACTGATACAGTTTGGTTCAGGGTACCGGCATCGCGAACAAAAAGGTCCGCTATCTGAGCGGTGTTGGACAGATTCGCTAAACTATCTAATTTAAAATCCGCCTGAGCCTGGGTGATCAAACTCCTGGCGCGGTCGTATTGAATTTTCAAATGTGGTACGCTACCATAATTTTGAGTAACGGCTCTATAATTCTTATTAAAAGGTAAGTATTGAGGAAACAATTCCCGGGCTACAGCGATAAACTGTTGCGAATTTAATCTCGGCACGTAATCCAGATCCGGATGCCCTTGAAAAGCATAGTAACCGTCATAATCGATTCTAAGGCCCTCACCTGCTTTTCCTTTTTTTGTAATGATTACAATTATGCCGTTTGCAGCTTTTGCACCCCAGATCGAAGCAGAAGTAGCATCCTTTAAAATGGTGATATCTTCTATATCCTGCATATTAACTTGTTCGATGTTACCTTCAAATTCAATCCCATCAATTACAATTAAAGGCCTGGTAGAGGTTAGCGGAGCAGCACCTGGAGTGGTAATAGGAATAGAACTTTGTCCGCGAACCAACAAACCACCCGGGCCACGGGTGGTCAGACCGGGCACTAGACCTTCTAAACGGGTCAGGAGATTGGTCGTACTTGTCCTATTTAACATCACTTTCATATCAGGCTTGCCAAATGAACCTGCTGCACGTTCCCTGGAGATCTGCTGGTATCCTGTATTGAACGTGATCTCTACTTCCTCCAGCTTGTCAGTTGAAACCTGCATTTGTATGGTACCAAGGTCCCTGCGGGCCGCGCGCTCTATCGGCTGATATCCAACGTAAGCAATTAATATTTTAGCATTGTCATTCACGTTTTGAAGATAAAATTCACCCCTTTCATTGGTGGTTGTCCTGTTATTGGAATCGTCAACAAACACAGAAGCGCCCGGTAGCGGTTTTCCGTGCTCATCAATAACCTTTCCCCGGACATCTATATGCTCAAACGCAGATTTGATCTTATCCATCAGTGTAGGTTCACTTTGTTTTTTGATCGTGACAATTTTACCTTCAATCGTGTAACTCAGTGACGATCCGGCAAGAACTTTTTTCAACACTTCATGAATGTCACCGTTCGTTACACTTACATCAACCAGCTTGTTTTTTGGTATGATTTTCCCGTCATAAAAAAAATCATAGCTGCTTTGCGTCCTGATTTCTTTTAAAAGGGATTCCAGTGAAGCATTTTTACGGTTAATCGTGATCTGCTGGCCGAATGTCGAGGCAGTGACCTGCAAGATGGATGCTATTAATATTACGGTGGTTAATCGCATAATCAGCATGAGTTTAAACAAGGAAGACGGACCTGTCCCCCGATATCTGTTAGAATTTTTATACATTTGTTTAGTTTGGTTTATCACAGCAATCCTTTTCTTTCCACGGACCAGGTTGCTGTAGTTGACATTTTCTGTTAATTCCAAGCTGTGCCAGTTCCAACCACGTTGGGACTGGTTCTTTTCAATTTCTATGGTAAATTTCTCTTCATGTTTGGTTGGTTTAGGTTTACAATCAGGTTTATTATATCTTAAATAGTTCTGCAAGCTTTGCTTCCAATTCCTTACCGTGCAAGTCCATAGCTATAATGTTTCCTTTATGATCAATCAGCAAGTTTCTGGGAATAGCAATAATGTTATATTTTTTACTCATAGGAGATTCAAAACCCTTCAAATCACTCAGATTTGTCCAGGTGTAGCCATCCGCCTGACTTGCTTTTTCCCAGGCTGTGGCGTCAGTATCCAATGAAACAGCAATCACATCAAAACCTTTAGATTTATAATTTTTATATATAGGAATTAATTCGCGCCCTTGTGCACGGCATGGTGCACACCAGCTCGCCCAAAAGTCAATAAACGTATATTTACTTTTTGAGGTAATGTCCTTTGATGACACGGTCTTCCCATCCATATCAGCCATGCTGAAATCCTCGTAAGCAAATGAGCTCCCGGATTTAGTCTGTGAATTACTGGTATTGCTTGTCCCCTCAGTAACGGCATTTCCCTTTAGATGATCATCTAATTCCAGTGTAAACTGTTTTTTCGATGGTGGCAGGCACATCTGATTGGTACATGCCATGTATTTTACGGTAAAGGCCAGGGTGGTCTTCCTTTCAGATTTAAGTTTTAGGGTCTGTGTAAATGTCACCCCTTTTGAGTAATAGGCTAAACTTCCCCCCTCTTTTTGCTCTTCTCCTTTTTCTGTCATCTCCCCAACAAATTCTACGTTGTCATCCTGAACAAATAAAAATTCCGTAGGCATTCCCATACCACCTGCTGCCCCCTGAGGGTAAATGTGATAAGGCACCTTAACCACAGCATGCAGTTTGATCTGATAAGTTAAAGGTGCAATTAGTTCGCTGCTGAATTTCCAGGAAACTGGATGATTATTCTGCGCAAAAGAGGCAAACGTAGTCTGAACCAGTATAATCAATAAAATAATTCGCTTCATATCTTTCAATTATTGCATTACATAAATTTTCTTACCCCTTACCTTGAATTTCACCAATCCAGACGATTCAATCGACTTCAAGACGGTCGACAAAGGCTTATCTCTTGATATCCATCCCCCCGATTCCATATTATCCGGTACAGACTCGTCATAAATGATTTCCATATCATACCACCTGGCAATTTTCCGCATCGCGGTTTTAAACTCGATATGGTTAAGGTTGAAATCTCCATTTTTCCAGTCCACATAATTCTCAACATCAATCTGCCGGACGGCAATCATACCTGACCGGTTTATCGCCTGTTCGCCTGGCTTGATGACTTTCTGTACATTCCCGGCGCTAATCTTTACTGAACCTTCCAGCAAAGTTGTAGCTGTCCCCGGTTCATCATGGTAACTGTTTACATTAAAATGTGTACCCAATACTTCTATCTGCTGACCTTTCATAACTACGATAAAAGGGTGCTCCTTATCTTTCGCCACTTCAAAATAAATTTCACCCTCAATCTGGACGCTCCGATGCTTTCCAGTAAACCTAGAAGGGAATTCGATACTGGATGCCGCATTCAGGTAAGCTATTGTACGGTCAGGCAGGATAAAACTGTATGTACCACCCCTTGGTGTACTGGCAACAAGCGTCTCAATTTTAGTTGTCTTCACACTATCTTGCACCAATACACGAGATCTTGTCGAATCTAGGCCGATCACCTTACCGTCGGCAAGTCTGATTGTCGCCCGGTTGCCACCAGGCTTAATGTCATTGATGTACGCAGATTTTGAGACAGGCTGAGGTCGATGCGGTTCATTAAAAAACCAGAGCCCAAAAACAATTGCGGCAACCGCAGCCGCAGCAACTGCGATCTTCGGCCATAAAAGGATTCTATGCTCTGATTGGGACTGGTTCAGTAAGGCCTGGGTTTTATTCCATGTTGCCTGTCCGTCACCAGCATCAAACGATCTCAATTCATCTGCTACCTGCTGCTCATCAGCGAAACTTTTTAAAAACGCACTGTTTTCCTCACTTCTTGCCAACCAAACATCAAGTTCGGCTTGCTGTACTTCATTCAACTTGCCCTGCAAAGACGCAGTGACCAGTTTAGATATTTTGAATTGTTCCTCCAACATAGCTGTTCATTAACAAAGGCTTTACGCCAATTTAATATAGAAACAACTCAGAAAATGAAACAACCCAAAAAGGGCAATTTATTTTCAATCCCGTTACCGGCCTTCCAATGCCAATAAAAAAGCCAGCATTAATGCGCCTGTAATTCCTCTCCTGAGCATTGCAGTTTTTAACAACTCGACCGAGCGGGACTTATAATTGCGTACTGTTTGAACAGACAGGTCTAACTGCATGGCGATCTCATCTGTTTTCTTGTGTTCAAAATAAATCAGCTTAAACACTTCCCGATAATTTTCCGGCAGGAGTTCAATTTCCTGTCGCAGCTCGCTGAGCACTTCAGAACGTATGATCTGATAAAGCACTGTATCTTCATTTTGAGCAAGCTCATCCTGAAATACCTGTTGAACCCTGGTTTTGATTTTGAGGTGCTTCAGGAAATTAAGACAGGCATTCCGGCAACTGATGTATAGAAAAGCCTTTACGCTTTCATCGGTTTCGAAATTGGCCCTTTTGTTCCACAGTACCACAAAACAATTGGCGACAATATCCTGTGATTCTTCCTGATCCTGGATTAACTTGGTCGCGAAATACAGCAATGACTTATTGTACATCTGAAAATAATGTGACAATGCCTGATCAACACCTCCTCGCAATGCATTAATCCAGTATTGATTATCGTTCTCATTATTGTCTGCCATCTAGATACGGTGAATAGAATTCCGAGGCCAATATCCGTATTTATTCTGGGATTGAGAAAACCGGAAGTGCACAATAATGATGCTTTAATGGTGCTCTTGCGAAAAAGTCAGGCGTTAAAATTTCTAACAATACATCTCATCTCATTTAGCGATGAACCAATTTTTATCAAAGGAGTCTTACCATAAGACCAGAATGAGAATACAACATCTCACACCGCAAAATGGTGGACATACTGACCAAGCGCGGAACGCTAGCTCAGCTTATTCTGCTCAAAAAAATAAACCGGAATTTGTCAGGCCACAAGCCCCGGTTTTAAATTAACGCCTTTAGATTTGTATCAAGCTAAAATTAATGGATTTGGTCATCTTTTAACCTTCACATTTTTGTGTTGGCGACCAAATATATTGAACTTAGTTTAAAAGTTAACACTGACAGAGGCGACTTATAATTAACGCGAGGCAAAAGGCCTATCGAGAGATTATTGATCCCAAACACCAAATCCGGGTATCCAAAGCCATTTTTCAGAGGTTAGCGAAACCTGGCCCTGGATAAATTTTTTCCGTATAGGCCAAAATAAACAACCACAGACGGCTTTCGCCCCCTGTTTTGATCAATCCTTATTGAGTAATTTTTTGTATTTAAAAGCTCTTAAAATCAGCCGAATGACCAGTTTAAAGTGTATTTAGTGTACACTTTGTCCCATCCTGAAATTACTTGTTATATGGGACTGGCACCAGTAGGTTACACAAATAAAACATCTGAGGATGGTCGTAAATACATTATACCGCTGGAACCGGATGCTTCAATTATCCGCTGGGCATTTGAGGAAATTGCCAAAGGGATATTCAACACGGAACAAATTTTCAATGAAGCTTGCAACCGTGGTTTTAAACGTGCGAAAAGTCTCTTTCATTTTGCTATGCGCAACCCGGTCTACTGCGGAAAGATATTTGTTCCAAAATTTAAAGACGAAGAAGCCCAGTTCATCAAGAGCCAGCATGAACCCTTAGTTTCCGAGGAAGTGTTTTATCAGGCGCAGGATGTACTGGATGGCAGAGGCAGACAATACCAGCCTAAAATCGTAACCGCTGAAAAATTCCCATTCCGTGGCTTCGTGAAATGTCAAAGTGATGAAATAGAACAGTTTCTCCCGCGCAAAGAAGTTAGGCATTTATATGCTATAGTAATCAGTGAACATTATCATGGGCAGACTAAATAAATCCAATCGGAAAAGCGGGTGGTATTGAAACAGATTAAAGACCTGGAAGCAAAACTTTCCAATGCCCGTAACTTAATTGCATCCGGAAAAATAGATGACGATGATTTCAGGGCATTAAAAACTGGTTATACCGAACAAATTGTTCATCTGGAAGAAAGGCTAACCACGATTCAGCGTGACAGTACAAATGTCGAAGATTTATTAAACGAAGGTATCGAACACCTGCTAAAACTGGACAAAGGGGCTAAAAAAGCAGATACAGCGGATTTACGAAGATTAGTGTCAGCAATGTTCCCAGAAAACTTCACATTCGATGGAGTAAATATTCGAACCGCCCGAATGAACACTATCCTGCAGTATATTTATCTGATTACCAAAAATTAGATAAAAATAAAAAAGGACAAAACAGAAATAAATCTGATTTGTCCTCTCAAGTCGGGGTGGCAGGATTCGAACCTACGACCTCCACATCCCAAATGTGGCGCGATACCGGGCTACGCTACACCCCGAACTGGTACCTTCTTTTTTTTTAAAATAACCATTGCTCAGCTAAGCAATTTTTTGTCGGGGTGGCAGGATTCGAACCTACGACCTCCACATCCCAAATGTGGCGCGATACCGGGCTACGCTACACCCCGAACTTGGTATCTTTTCTCCCTTTTTCGAAGGGATTGCAAAGAAACAATTTAAAATTGATAAATCCTACTTTGCTTTATTAATTATTTCAATTATAGCTAAAAATTCTATGGCGCAAATATAGGAAAAATATCAGCACAACAAATCTGGAAGCCATTATTTTTCATATATCTTATAAAACATTGTTAATCAATCTATAATAAAATCTTCTTTTGATACACCAAGCGATAGCACTAATTAAGTTCCCTTATTTTAATGTTTTTATAATACACCGCATTACCATGGTCCTGTAACAAAACCGGTCCCCGTTCTGCAAGGCCAAAACCTTCTTTACCGGCAAATTTACTATGGGCTACAAGCACTTTGTAGATATTGCTTCCACGCTGATACTCAACTACCTTAAATCCATTTAACCAATGCTGTACCAGGTTATTGGGGTATACAATGATCTTACCCTGGTTCCATTCGCCTATATTTTTCTTAAAGCGTGCATCCAGCTTATCGGCCGGAATCAGGTCATACAAACTGCTCATCGTACGGTTCCCCGCAGTCCCCAGCTTTGCATCGGGATGACGTTCATCATCCAATATCTGGTATTCCAGTCCCAGGCCGGCGCGTGCAGCATTTTCCGACTCCATTACAAAATATTTGACCCCGGAATTGGCACCTTCTGTTAACTTGAAATCGAAGTTCATTTCAAATGCCTTGTATTGCCTGGCGCTGAGCAGGTCGCCATATTTATTTTTTGCGCTGCTGTCAGCAGGCATAATTTGCAATATCCCATTTTCTACTTCCCAACCTTTTTCAGGCGGGCTTTGTTTTAAAACGGCCCTCCATCCCCTCAGGTCTTTTCCATTGAACAATAAACTAAAACCCTGGGCCCGTTCCAATGGGGAAAGGGTATTGAGCGTATAATTGGCTACGGGTACCGACAAATCCAATGGCCTCGGCCTCATAGCAGCACCCGTTTGTATTTTAATGTTCCGCCATTGGATCTGTGCACCACCTGCCCGCTCTTTTACACCATGCACCTGTAAGGCAATAAATCCTTTCGCAGTCATATCATCCACCATATAGGCAACAGGCACATCGTTTACCCAGGTCCTGATCACCGGTCCTATTGCTTCTATCCTATACTTGTTCCAGCCTTTTTTTACAAATGCTTTCTTAGCAGCAGGATGCATCTCTGTCTGGTACATCCAGCCCCGTCGTGCTTCGTCATAAATACCACCAGACCAGGCCCTGTCAGAAGGGTCAACTTCTACCTGATAACCCCTCACCCTACCATTGTGATCAGCAGGATCAGACAAACTCCTGAACTGGATACCGGAATTCATCTGGCCTACTTTTAATTCCAGTTCCAGGATAAAATCTCCGTAGTCTTCATTGGTAGCCAGAAATGAATTCGGCTCAGCAGTTACTGTAGTACCTATAATACTGCCATTGATCACTTCATATTTTGCTTTGCCATTCAATTGGTGCCATCCTTTCAGCGTTTTTCCATCAAATAAATTTTTCCAGCCCGCTGTTTGGGCGTACACACCTGCCGTGCTGAATAACAGCAACAGTGAAACTAATTTTCTAATATTCATTTACGTAATCCTTTATATTGTTCATAGGCAAGCCCAAACATGATGAATGCGCCATAGCCAAACCCAGTACCTTCTGTTATTTTTCGGCCCAGGTAATAATTCTCATCACCAATACAGGTACCACCTGAAACTCTCGAAGGCACCTGATATCCGTTACCGGCATCCCTTAGGCTATTTTTGATGATGCCATTGTAAGACCGATCTGCCATCGGCCCGTATTTTTTCTGGTCCAGCATGTGCATTTTTAAGCCCATGGTAATGGTATAGGCAAACATGGCGGTAGCAGAACTTTCCAAAAAGTTTTTAGGTTCATTCACTAAAGTCGGCAACTGATACCAATGGCCTGATTCACGGTTTTGCAATGGGGCAATGGCTGCTACATACTGTAAAAAAGCCTTTTCCAATTGTTTGCGGTACTTTGATTTTTTAGAGATGGTATTCAGGGCATCTGAAAGCGCCATACCGATCCAGCCGTTTCCACGCGCCCAGATTTCGCTGCTTTTCCTCGTAACCGGATCCGGCCAACCCATAATACTGCATCCATCATTGTAATCAGCCTGGTCTGCATCCCAGCCATGTACCCACAGACCGGATTTCGCATCAATCAGCTTTTCCTGATGTGCTTTAAATTGCTTCACAAAATCAGCAATATATTTCTCATCGCCGGTTAACCGGTACATTTCCAGCAAAAACATATTCAGCATGTATACGGTATCGTCCCATAACTCCACCGTTTCTGCCCGATGAGAAACGCCACCATTCGGGGCACGCGGAATTTTCAAATAGTCGGCATAAATCTCATTGCATTTATCGAGGTATTTTTTTTCACCTGTTATCCTGGCAAGAAAAGCCATGCCATGCGCCGAAGCTACTGCATTTGGGTGCTTACCATTTGCCACATTAAAACTGGCATCCATAGCCTGTTTAATATAATTGAGGTATGTTTTTTTCTGCACCTCACCTGAGGCATTATACAACTGGACCAGCGCATTCAAAAAAGTGGCCTGTCCCCAGTCCCATTTGTATTGGGCAGCTGGCATGTACATCTCACGGCCATGACGGTCTACCGCATCAACCCAGGACTGGGAAAAAACAGGAGTGGATGCTATACCAAAAATGGATACGAACCATAAACAAACAGCATGTTTCATCGAAAAATAATTTAAGTGTTTCATCAATAAATAATTTAAAAACAGGTGCCCTTACATTTTATAAAATTGCGACCAGCCTTTTCTTGGCGGAGGGCCAGCCAGCAGTTCGTTACCAATTTTACTATTGCTGATCTGCTTTTTATGGGCATCAAAAACAAGCCTGGTATTTAAACGCTGTGCCAATACCCCCAATGCCATTACCTGGCACAATGGGCCGGCAATAGCAAACGAGGAACGGCAATCTTCCTCACCTTTGCAGGCCTTTAAGAAATTGGCAAAATGATTTGACGGACTCTCCGGCACTACGGGCAGTATAGATGCCATTTCTTTTGCTTTTTCTGCAGGGATGATCTCGAGTGCTGAACCATGCGAGCCACCCTTAAAGGTCAACTCTTTTGAATAAATTATTTTTCCGGGATATCGTTTGGTATTGGCAGCCCCTGCTGTTGGTGGCGGAATATTTTTGGCCCGTACATATTCACCAAAACCTTCAGGTAATTCGGGACGGTTATTAAACCCATCATACCAGGTAATGTCACAGGCCGGCATATGCCCACGCTTTGGAAATTTAAACAATAAAGTAGAGCCCTGCGGAAATAAAAATGCACTATGTCCTTCCATTTTAACCGGATTGACTTCAGTAGGTAAACCGAGTTCTAAAAACTGATGTGCCGTATCGATGATGTGCGCACCCCAATCGCCCAAAGCGCCATTCCCAAATTCATACCAGGAGCGCCAGTCGCCATTGATATAGCCCTTATTGTAATCCTTAAAAGCCGACGTACAGAGCCATTTATCCCAATCCAGCGTTTCAGGAATGGGTTGTGCCGGTAAAAAACCGGAAGCTGTCATGCCATGCCACCTGCGGCCATTGTTCATAAAGGCAGTGATGGCGGTAACGTCTTTAATAATGCCTGCTTCAGTCCATGCTTTAAACTGAAAGTAGTTTTCTTCGGAGTGGCCCTGGTTGCCCATCTGGCATTTTACCTTATATTTTTTTTCCGCATCCATCATCAGCGCCACTTCGTTAAACGTATGCGCCATTGGTTTTTCTACATACACATTTTTGCCCTGATTCATGGCCAGCATGGCTATCGGAAAATGAGAAAAGTCGGGCACACCAATGCAAACAGCATCAAATTCCTTACCTATCTGATCAAACATTTCCCTGAAATCCTTAAAACGTTTTGCATTCGGAAACTTGTTCATGTTCTCCAGCGTATGTGGCGCTCCCATATCCACATCGCAAAGCGCCACAACGTTCACCAGCCCCGTTTTATACAGAGAATTCAGTAGCTCACCGCCCCTGTTGCCAACGCCGCAGCAGGCCAGGTTTACTTTATCGCTTGGTGCGGTATGGCCAAAAGGTTTCCCTAACACATAGGATGGCAGGATCATGAAACCGGCAACAGCCGCCAATGCAGATGAACTGGTTTTTAAAAAATCTTTTCTTTTCATATCGTTTATCGTTGGTTACGAGGTTTATTTTACTTTATATTTTTGCATAATGGGCCTGCCAATTTCCACTCCATCTACCTGGAATAAAAAGCTGGCAGGTAAAGGCGATGGATTGTAATAGGCCAGTCGCTTCTTACTGGAGAGATCTGCTTTTACCCCCAGCTTGCCATTCGCCGTCACCACGGCAACTTCTACCACCCCATTTTGCACATTCACGATCAGGGGAGCCGACAGTACTTTCTTCCTGAATTTCAAAAAATCGGCAGCTGTCTTTATCCCTTCTTCTACTTTCCACCACATGGCAATGGCCGCTTTGCCGTTATTGGAGTGCCGCAATGTCAGGCGCATGGTTTTGTTGTGTTTCAATTGAAACTGTTCCCTGGACGACTGATAATTGAAACCATCGTTATAAAGTGATGCGCGGCCTTCTCCGGTATCATCCCATATCAGGCGGAAGGATATAGCTACATCTTCAAATCTTGCAAAGAACGTCCTGCTGGTATCAAGTTCAATTCCCTTACCTGCATCCGGGACATTTATCTTTTTATTGCCCATCCAGATTTCATCAAATACATTGGGTAAAATAATGGTAGAATTGAGGTAATCATTGGTACAATTGTGGTCTTTTTCTCCGGCAGCCAACAGCACAAACTCAGCCTTGTTCTGAGCAGATTGGAGGAATGGCATTA
This sequence comes from Pedobacter sp. AK017, assembly GCF_014200825.1. Classification (NCBI taxonomy): domain Bacteria; kingdom Pseudomonadati; phylum Bacteroidota; class Sphingobacteriia; order Sphingobacteriales; family Sphingobacteriaceae; genus Pedobacter; species Pedobacter sp. AK017. Next base: position 23,220 of record NZ_JACHCW010000026.1, on the reverse strand, counting down.
GGTGCCTGGTTTTGTTCCAGCCCCCATTTGCAGGATAATTGGCCGGCATCCGGCTTTTCATTTTTTCGCCCATACCTGTAGCGGCCCAGGTACCATAATGGTCATCACGCCCTTCCAGTACGTAAGCAATATTGGGCATGGCAGGTATACGCTCACTACTCAGGTACACCACAAAAGGCTTGTCATCCGGGCTATAAGTTTGGTTGGACGAGGCAATGGATACTTTATTGCCCACAAAATCGCAGGCATAAGTATTGGCCAGACTATCCCAGCGCTGCACAATGAAACGGTTCTTCCGGTTCATCAGTTCTTTCTGACTGGCCGATAAGCCTAATTTTTGCAGGGCCGATAAACAAATCTGGTTAAACAGGTGTACATTGTTATTCTGGCCGCCCAGCAATGGATTAATATATTTTTCTTCGAGCAGGTCGCGACTAAAAACACGGTTGTAATCACGGCTATGGGCTCCGCCAAGTATACCCGCCCGTTTGTTGTAATGCGCACTTAAATCAGTCATTAAAAAATTCAGGGCATCTGCAGTCTTTGTTTTAATGTCATTGTCTTTTAAAAAAGTATGCATCAGCAATAAAGACTCCATATCAACCCCGCTGTAAGTTGGGCTGTCATATTCCCGGTTACCATATTGTGCTACATGGTTCAGCCAGGTATCGAAAAGCTTACGTCCGCTTTCGAGCATAGCGGGCCGGTGATAAACCTGGCCCAGGGCCAGCAGGTTCCATATTTTCATTAAATATATATTGGTATAAGAGATCCGCACTTCCTGGTTCAATACCCCATTACCGGCCAGCATAAAAATTTCGTCGAGTGTTTTTACCGCAGCCTTTGAAAGCCGGTCGTTAAACAATAACTTAACCAGAATCCCATACTGCACACAGAACTGCACATTATTGCCATCGCCCACATCAAAGCCACGCTCCTGCCAGCCCCAAAAAATATTGCCATAAATACGGCCTGCCGCCGGGTCCGTGATCATCCTGGTCTGCACCTTTTTCAGCAACCACTCTACCTGCTCGTCTTTCAGGAAACGGGTGTCCAGGGCATCTGCCAAAAACATGAAGCAGTCCCTTACACCTATTTGCGGAGGATTGGCCTGCATAGCCGCCCATTCTTTTTCCAATACGGCTTTACGTGCTGCAGGGTTTGGCATAGCAGGTACTTTATAACCTTCCGGCTCCTGGGCCGCCACACGTAACACAAAGCCGGCAATGCTTAATATGACCACGATTACCGTTACGATTGTCTTCATAATTTTCTGTTTATAACTGATAAAAAAATTTTATTTCAATAAAGCCAATCCAACCGGAGAAACTTTAAGCATCACCACACCGTGATAAGGAACAGTCGTTGTGAATGGTCCACTATATTGCCCCAGGGATTTTTGCCGCCACACATCTCTGATCTGCCATTTTCCTTTCAGGCCTATTTTAGTAAAATCCAGTGCATATGGTTTTTCTTTTTCATCGCCCCAGCGAAAATAAGACTGGGGTGTTTCTCCATACCCGGCAGTGTTGAAAATACCTATACCATAAGCACCGTCTTCCAGTTGTTTTACCCAAACCTCTATGCCGGCCTCACGCAATAAAAGCCGGCCAGCTTTCCCAAGTGGATCCTGGTTAATGGCAATCACTTCATCATTGGTCAACAGGTTTAGTGTAAATGCATCCAGCTTCTCAATAGGGCAGCCAATCAACATGGGTGCGGCCAGCAAACTGAATATGCTAACATGGCTATACTGTTCATCTGCTGTTAATTTTGTAGGATGCATTACCGGACCCATTGCAACATCACCAACAATCATCATATCCGGATCGGCCCAATGTCCGGGGCCAGTATAGGCTGCCCATTTATCGATCGAGAATACCGTAGTGTACAAACTATTCCAGCTATCTTTAATATCAGGGCCGGTTCGGTACATATGTGAAAGGCGCATCCAGTCTTTCACTTTTTCAAAAGGTGAATTGTTGGATAAACTGAATACCACATCACGGCCTGATTTTTTCAGGGCATCGGCCATACGTTCCGTAGAATTTACATCTATCCGCCAGTCGTATTTTAAAAAGTCAAAGCCCCAGCTCGCCATTTGTCTGGCGTCTATTGTTTCAAACCTGTATTTTCCGATGTGCATAAAAGATTGCCTGTTCACTTTAATGCGCTCATGTGTTTCCCCTCCTGCCGGAAAATCAGAGGAGCCACCTACATACCCGCCATAACTGGAAACATAAGGTGTAGAATACAAACCAGCTTTTAAACCCAATGCATGTATCGCATCAACCATAGTTTTAAAGTCGGGAAACTTCTCATTCGGTTGTAAGGCGGTGTCTGGCCCGGTTCTCACTCCCTGCCAGCTGTCATCAATATTGATATAGTTCCAGCCATGGTCGCGTAAACCTTTATTTACCATAGCCTGGGCAGAAGCCATTACTTTTTCCCGGTCAATTTTAGTTTCCCACGAATTCCATCCATTCCAACCCAGTGGGGGTGTCAATGCAATGGTATCCCCAATTTTGATCACTAATTTTTGCTTCGCTTCACCGAGGTTATTTTTAGCCTTCAGCAGTACACTGTAGTTTCCTTTTTCTTTAACTACCCCGGTAATGATGCCGGTTGATGCAGATATGGATAATCCTTTGGGTAAACCAAGCGCCGAAAATTGCATAGGCCGCCTGCCCGTTGCTGCTATTGTGTATAAGACAGGATTGCCCGGACTTGCCCCAAATACTTTGGCCGAATTTATTTTAGGTGTTTGTTTGGGTAGCGGGGTCAGTATATATTTCTGGTCTGGATACCGCAGGTATCCGGGCAAATGCCCCTCTTTCATTTCCAGTTTGGCATTGATCCAGTTGGCATAGGTCCTTTTATTACCAACACCACCTACCTGATCCGTAACTAGTAGTCCAAGTTGTTTAATTCCGCTCAAATCTACCTCTACTTTCAGCGGCTCATCTCCAACCCTCCTTTCTTCGCTTTCAAACAATATTTTACCGTCGCCCAATACATAAAACCGCAGGGCTATGTCCTTATTGCCATGGTCATCAACTGCCGCCATTGCCGAAAAACGTATGGCCTGTTTAGAAAGGTCAAATTTAAGGATACTGATGCTTTGTGCCCCCAATCCCCTTAAATACTTAACACCCTTTACACACATGGTATCCTTACCATAGTTGGCTTTTACCTCCACCGGACGGATGCCGTCTGAAAAACTTTGGATAGGGAGGTCGTCCAGCCATACTACATGGTTTTGCGCAAAACTTAATAAAAATGAAAAGGTTAATAAAAGTGTAAAACATCCGGATATGAATTTATTCATGTTAGTTTGTTTGAAGTGTTAAATTTTCTACATCACCTTTTGCGGGCCGGGGCACAACTACGGTAAATAAATGGGTAGCTGCATCCTGGCTCAGTTTCCCTTTGCTGGATTTTATGCGCTGCAGGGAATAGCCCTGTAAGGTTACCGCTGGTTCCCCTTTGGCAAACAATACTTTTACCTGCAGTTTTTTTCCGACATCGATGATACCGGCAATGCGTTTTTTTCCCGTAGCCGTTATTTTTCCGGCATCTCCCAGAAAGGCAATTCCTGAAGCGGTGATGGGTGCCACAATGTAAAAGGCATACTTTTCTTCCGGCAAGTCTGCACTAAATCTTTTTCCTGCCTCCAGCACTTGCACCGTATGTTTTTGTGGATTAAATACGACCGATCGGCCTTTCATCGACAGTTCGGATAAACCAAAACTGAACTGGTTGATCTTAGTGGTATCGTTTCCAAATGCAAAAACATAGCCTGTTTTTATGTTACCATGTAGCGTGTGCGTGGCTGCTATTATAGGTTTTTCTTCCTTACGGGCCATTTGCACGTAATTCTGGTCCAGCGGCAATAATGGTTCGTCCGGCTTAACCAGCACACCATCGGCACGGCAGGCCATCAGGATATTTTTCTTGCTTTCTGTACCAATCAGGTCACCGGTGCCTACCGGACCTGCCGATAGCACAGATACAATCATATTGTCGATTTCAGAACTTTTAAAAACATCACTCCAGGGCCAGATGCCCATTTCATAAGCCAGCTGTGCAGTAAATAAAAAGTACATCCATCTTTTGGGCATAAAGCGATCTCCCGCTGTCCTGATGGTAGTCAGGTTATTGTATTTTACACCTTGCATAAAATACCTGGGCAAGCCCATGCAATATTGCAGGTTGATGCCCGCATCCTGCGCCGCCTTTGCCATATGATCTGTAAAAGCATTGGCCACATTGATATCCGATTTCATTTCCGGATTATTGGTATAGATGTAATTGATCCAGTCCTGCTCGTATACCGCTACTCCCGAACTTTTCAGATAGCCCATAATTTCTTTCCAGAAAGCCGGATCAATCGCTCCGATACCACTGATCTTAAACCGTTTGTGGTAAGGACTGGCACGATCAATCCAGCGGTTATGCGTTACCAGTGGCAGTCCCAGCTGCTGCTGAAAAGCAGCAAGCCCGTTCGGGAACAAAGCGGTGTCGGCTTTGTATTCCATTAAACCACCCGACCGGTTCCAGGGGCCTTCAGGAAATTCCGCTTTCTTTTTTGTGCCACCGGGTACATTGTGTACACTCGTAGTGGATTTCTGGTACCACCAGCTATCCAGCTGCATATAGCCCAATGGAATGCCCTCTTTTTTATAATGTTCTTTAAGGGCCAGCAGGGTACCATCATAACCTTTTGCCGGATCGTAATTGTAATAATAATCACCGCCTACATCGGTCCAGCAGCCAAAGTATTTGAGCACTACATCGGCATCATTTGCCGGAATTTTTCTGTGATAGGTTTTACGCAATGCGGCACCCCATTCGTCCCAGGTATTGCGTATACCCTTGCGCATCACCAGGATAGAAGAATGGGTAAAACCTGCGGGAAGCTTTTGTACTTCCGGATTAAGGCCACTCCTCACGTGGGTAGTACCGTCACCTGTCATCAGCGACACCATAAAATCCGATGCAGGCGATAAAATGGCAGCGTCGTTTTTACCATTGAAGAACAACCAGGGGGTAGATGTTTCCTCTAAAAAATACTGTGCCAGGGGAAATATCCGGTTATGATAACTGTAGTGGTACAAAGAGTCTGGCATGCGGGTAAAATCAGGAAAGGCCTCCGTAGACTGGCCATCTGCCCCCTTTGGGGTGGTTAAAGAAAACAACACGACCGGGCATCCTGCATACCAGCGGATACTACCCTTATACAGATTATTGCCTTCCCACTGAAAAGAGATATCGGTATATGTTCCAATAACGTCTTTTCCCTTTTCTTTTTTTAAACGATTTAGGGCCTTCCCTATACTGCCACTCATGGTCCATTTGAGGCTGGATGAGCTGACCGAATAATTTCCTGTTTTTGCATCAACCTGCACATAGATATCCTGTTTCGGCTGGGCTTGCGATGAAAAACTGATGCTTAGAAAGATCAGCAGCAACAGCACTGCCCCATATATCTTTAGCTGAACTATTTTTTTGATGAACTGCATAATGTCTTAATGTTTTGTTGATTGATGGGCCGATAACCTGATCATTACCACGCCATGGTGCCTGATGCCGGTGTTAAATGTTCCTTCAAATTCACCTAGGTTCTTTTGCCTCCATACATCACGTATGGTATATTTTCCCTTCAATCCTATTTTTTTCAGATCCAGGGTAAAGGATACAGGCTTTTCATCACCCCAGCGAAAATAAGACTGCGGCGTTTTGGTATATCCGTCGATGTTAAACAGGCCAATCGCATACTCCTTATTTTCCAGTTGTTTCAACCAGATCTGCACACCGTTTTCTTCTCCAACCAACCTTGCAGGCCTGCCCAGCGCGTCCTGGTTTACAGCAATCACTTCATCATTGGTCAGCAGGTTTAGCGTAAAGGCATCCAGTTGTTCTATAGGGCAGCCAATCAGCAGCGGGGCGGCCAGCAAACTGAATAAACTCACATGGCTATACTGTTCATCCGGAGTAAGCCTGGTTGGATGTAAAGGAGAACCGGTAGTCACATTGCCCAATATCATCATGTCCGGATCATTCCAATGCCCCGGTCCGCCATAAGGGCTCCATTTATCGAGTGTAAATGCACTTACGTAGAGGCTTAACCAGCTATCCCTGATATCCGGTCCTGTACGGTAACTATTGGTTAACCGTACCCAGTCTTTTACGTTGCTGAAAGGAGCCGAATTGGAAATGCTGTAAAAGATGTCTCTGCCCGAATTTTTCAGGGCTACCGACATGCGTTCTGCCGAAGGTACTTCTATCCGCCAGTCATATTTTAAATAATCAACTCCCCATTCCGCCATTTGCATGGCATCTTCTTTTTCGAAACTGTACTTGCCGATATAGCGGAAAGCTCTTTTATTGTCCCGCACAGCATCAGGGAAAAATCCATGCTCCAGGTTGGAAGAACCACCAGGATAACCCGCGTAACTGCTAATCCAGGGAGTGGAATAAACACCGAGTTTTAAGCCCAGGCTATGGATATAATCTGTCATTTGTTTAAAAGAAGGAAACTTTTCATTGGGCTGAATGGCATTGTATTTTCCACCTCTTTGCCCCTGCCAGGCATCATCGATATTGATGTAAGTCCAGCCATGATTGGCCAATCCCATTTTTACCATGGCATCTGCTGATGCCATTACTTTTTCCTGGTCAATTGCTCTTGCCCAGGAGTTCCACCCATTCCAGCCCATAGGTGGTGTCAATGCAATGGTATCCCCAATTTTTATCCTCAGCTGTTTAACAGACTCACCGGATGAATTTCTAGCTTTCAATGTTACGGTATACACCCCTCTCTCTAACACCTTACCTGTAATGATACCTGTCTTCGCATCAACCTGCAGCCCGTCCGGCAAATTGCTGGCTGAAAATACCAGGGGCCTTTCGCCGGTTGCAGCAATAGTATACAAAAATGGATTCCCCGGTCTGGCACCAAACACAGCCGCAGAATTGATCTTAGGTTGAGTTCCGGCAACAGGGGTTAAAATAATCCGTTCATCTGTATTGGGAATGTTGAGTGGCATCTGCTCATCTTTCATGATAAATTTAGCATCAGCCCAATTGGAGTAGGTTTTGGTTATACCCTGCTCAACAAGCACCAGCAAGCCCAAACGCTTAATTCCTGTTAAATTTACATTTAACCTTCTGGGTTGATCTCCCCATTTCATATCTCCGCTTTCAAAAAGAATTTTCCGGTCACCGATCACATAAAACCGATACGGCAAACCTTTCATCCCCATATCATCTACACCCACCACCGCTGAAAATGCTGAGGCGTTTCCATTCAGTAAAAAACTCAGCACACTGGTACCATTCACACCAACCCCTCTGCTGTAAGTGATGCCTTTCATACGGATCGCCTCACCGGAACCTGAAGTCTTTGCCAGCACTGCCGGAATCCCTTCCGAAAAAGTGCGGATACTTAAATCATCCATCCAGATGGTATTGTTTTTTTGTCCGTAAACCAGCGTGGTCCCCATCAAAACACAGCCTATACAACATAGAAGTACTTTAAACATTTGCTTCAGCTCCATTTTATCTATAATTTGTTTTTAAAATCCCTTTCGCTTCAGTAACCGGCATTTCCAGCTGTTGGAAACTGATGCCATCCGTATTGTTCAGTTGAATCACCGGCAGCTCTTTTACAGTCGGAATTTTCATGTTGCTGAGTTTCATTCCTTTCACATCATCCAGCACCATTGCAGGTCTGAAATCATTTTCCAGGTAACTTATTTTTACATTGATCATTTTTATACCTGCAGCATGCCGGATATAAAATCCCCAGGCAGGCAGTTCACCAAACATGGAGAACTCAGGATAGTTAGCCGGGTTTTCAGGAATTTCAGTGATCTTATCCAGGGGTATATAAGCGATATTTTTATTGGCCCTGCCACCATAGCTGATCTCTATATTTTCAAGGGTAACATCTTCTACAGGATAGCCCGGCAAACCTACAATCGAAGAAGGGATGAGGTTGTACGGCAAAAAGGGATGTCCGTAAATGTGAAAATTAGACGGACGTACTGGCATTTTATCAAAACCCGGACGAAGGTGATCCGGTGGTCCTTCAATCGGGTAACCCTGATCGGGTTTTAACAAAGGGGTCTCCACTTTTACATTCGCGATATAGATGCCTTTTAAACTGCCCACTACCCCATCTGTATTGCGGTGCCCGCGACGTATAAAAATGGCATTACCGGTATTTTTGGCCACCACGTGCTGAATGTCAATATTTTCCAAAAAACCACCATCTACCGATTCGAGTGCAATAGCAGACCGGTAAGTATCAAAGATGCTAAGATTACGGATCTTAAAATTGCGAAAGCCCCCGGAATTGCGGGTACCAAACTTCAGTCCGTTTGCGCTCGACCTTAAGGTACAATTGTCTACAAAAACATTCTCGCATGAGCTCTCTGGATTTTCAGATTTGAAACAAAGCGCATCATCAGAGGCATTGATGAAACAATTGGTTATCCTTACGTTTTTCGAATCGGTAATGTCCAGGCCATCATTGTTCCAATAGGCCGTACTTTGTACGGTAATACCATCAATAATTACTCCATTACATTCCCGGTAATCCTGTACCCAGTCTGTTGCATCTTTCAGGGTAACCCCCGTCACCTTTACATTGGTACAGGAAGTAAAGGTCAGGATCATTGTCCGTCCTATTCCCGGCCGTTTGTACAGCCAGCTCGAATCCTGCTTCATTTCCCCGCTCCGGAGTTTCTTAAAAATATCCAGCATCAGTTCCTGGCCCTGCCCATCAATGATCCCTTTGCCACTAATCGAAATGTTATTTTGATTTTTTGCGGACACGAGCGCTGGTCTTCCGTTATAGGCCCCATAATCAGCCCGGTCTGTAGACCCGAGCAGGCGGGCTCCCAGTTCCAGGTGCAGGTCGACACCAGATTTTAAGAACACCGGCCCCGACATAAAATTACCTGGCGGAACAATTACCCTTCCGCCGCCACCGGCAGCGGCTTTATCAATCAATTGCTGAATGACGGCAGCATTGTTGGTTTGCCCGTCGGCCACAGCTCCATTGGCCGTGATCAACTGGTCTTTTACCTGGCAGTTTGCAGAGATGGTGTATATCAATGAAAACAATAACACTAGTTTATATTTCATAACCTTTTATTTTTTAAATCCTTCAGGACTTTGTGTTTTACAATTTATTGATCAAAGGTGTAGCTGATCTTTTGCCGTCCGCAATGGTCATTTGCAGGATGCCGTTCTTTTTTTCCATATAAAAGTCTACCGGTTTCGAAAAGCTCAACACCAGCTGCCCGTTCCGGCTTAATGACTTACAACCGGCTGCTGCAAACTTTTTGACGCCTGTTTTTTTATCCGCAGCAAGAACCGCAAGCCCTTTATATTCGCCGGTATACTTATCGCCGTTAATGCGCAGGGCAAAGCTTGCAGTCCGACCCGTTCTCAGTGAATTCAGATCTGTAAAAACATAAGAGCCATCTTCGTTTTTACAACCGTCAGGCAAAAAGTTCTTTTTTAAACCAAGCCTGGAAAGCCCTTCAATCTGATACCCCCGCACTGTGGCTTTATCATAAATGGATTTGAACCTTGCAGCAATCAGCTTGCCTTTAAAGTCACGGTCGGCTTTCCCTTCAATCATCAGTTTGCCACCTTGTTTTTGATAAGCTTCCAGAAATTTCAAAACGGGTTCCCTTGCATATTGAGGATTCAGAAACAAGACCGCATCAAACTTATGTCCGTTCATCACCGGCTTGCCATCCTTGCCTATAGTTAAGGTCTGGTTTACAATTAAATCGGAAGGCACCAGGGCATTCAGATAACCTGCCTTCCAGATTTCAAGGGCTTTATTTTCTATCCCCAGCTGATCATTGATGTCGTATACGCCCCTCTCGGCATCATTTGGATACCAGTTGCTCAGCGCCTCCATACCAAAAATTACCAGCAGTTTTACCTCCGGCAACGATGGGTTAAATTTGTTTAACAAGCGCGCGCAGTTTTCAATTTTGTTGATGCTATCGATAGCTTCCGGGAATTCAAGATCAAACCGTAAGGGTCGCTTATCATTTAAGGCATGATAATGTGTGCGGATGCCATACCGCAGGTCATGGATGGCTTTTACAACTACAGGCGACAACTCCGCATCATAGTATTGGTTATACATGGCATTCATGGGGTGCGACATGGCCACGCCCATTTGTGTGGGCAAAAATGTTTTCTCATCCGTTTGTCCGTAAGCACGCGGGGCAGTCCACCAGCCAATTCCATTGGCCCATATTTCATCGTTGATCAGGCTATTGTGGTAAGTATTGTGGATGCCACTGAATATATTTTTACCAAATATTTCTCTCGATTTATGGAATACAGCTGTTTCAACCCTTAATGCACCCTTACGCATAAATTCCATATAGGCGTTGATTGCCGCTATTCTTACTTCAGGTTTTCCTTCAGGTGCATACCGGCCATCGAATAAGGTTTTGGCCAGGTCCTTCCTGGTTTCAGCTGCATATGCTTTCGCCATTGCAGTAGAATACCAGCGCCCCCTGAAGGGCTGGGCGGTTCGCTGGTCAAATATTCTTTCAATGAATTTGTTCCCATATTCATCCAGCGCAAACCCATCAAAAGGGATATCAGCAAAAGTGGTCATTGCTTCCGTAAAACCCTTGATCTCCACATCATCCCACATGCTGCTCTGGCTGCAATACTGCTGCGTCATGATGCAGGCAGTTTGTCCTTTTAAAGCTGCACCAGCCTTGATGCTGACCTGCACCGTTGCTTTATCGGGTAAAACAACTTCGCAGCTACTGCTGATGTCTTTCAATGTAGCCGGATCATAAAAGCCTTCGCCGGTTTTTTTAAATGCATACACCTTAAACAGGTCTGATTTTAGCAATCGGTCTGCAAAACGGATATACCTGGCTTTTGCGGTAAAAGAAGCACTGCCGCGCTCATCAAGGGTAACTTCGTTTTCAACAATCATCCGCTGCGAACCCTCCATCGTTTTATCTTTGTAATTTCCCCACAACTGCAAACCAACTTTTATTCCTTTCCGGTGCCCTTCGGCTACCAGTTGTTTAAAAAAAGGGTGCAGCAGTTTCAGATCATAAAAATCAGCACCCTCCCTTGCGGTTAAAAACAGCATGGTGTAATTACATTTGCTGGCAATGCTGTCTATATTGGCCAGGGCCTTTTTGGTATCAGCTATAAGCGCTGGTGTAATAAACCAATAGCCGATCTGCTCATGGTTTTCATTCGCAAATTTTTGAACATAACTTATCTTTTGTGATTGTGCGCACAGTATATTACTGAAACAAAACAGCACGATAAGTACAAATATTTTCTTCATCTTTATTCAGCTTTATTTTGCACGTTTTCCTTTGGGCGCTGCTTTTATTTTTTCCAATAAGGCGCTTAGTTCTTTTACTTTTTCAGGATACCGGCTATACAAATTTGTCTCTTCTTTAATGTCTGTATCCAGGTTGTACAATTGCCCCGCAGCTTGCCCTTCGGTGGCCTTAACTATTGAGGGTACCGAAAACCCTCCGGAGCCCAAACCGGCAATCAATTTCCAGGGGCCTTTCCGGATATCATAAAACCCTTTGGAAGAAATATTGACAATGGCCGGCTGTTCTGCAATCCCGGCAGCTTTACCAAGCAATACCGGTAAAATGGAATAGCTATCTTCCGTTTCAAACTGGGCAGCATGGTTACCAGTTAAATCGGCACAGGTGGCCATCAGGTTGGCAAGGGTGGTTGTTACATTACTAATGGTTCCTGCTTTTACTTTGCCGGGGTAACGCACAATAAAAGGAACCCTGTGGCCACCTTCATAAGCATCGCCTTTCATTCCCCTGAATGGCCCCGCAGCATGGTGGCCATATTGCTGCACAAAATCATCCCGCCAGTAAGGCCCGTTGTCGCTGGTAAATACCACTAAGGTATTTTTTGATAAGCCCAGGCTGTCCAATACCTGCAATATTTTACCTACTGCAGCATCAACTTCCTGTAAGTAATCACCATATTCCCCTGCCTGCGATTTACCCCGGTATTCGGCAGTAGGCATCCATGGGGTATGTGGTGCCGGCATAGGGAAATACAGGAAGAAAGGATTTTTTGTTGCAGCCTCTTTTTTAATAAAATCGGTGGCCTTATTGGTAAAGGCAGGCAATACACCGTAAAAATCAAATGAGGGACTTTTTAAGCCGGCCCTCCAGAAGGGGCCGGTATAGCCGCTGGCCAATTTATTGCCTGGTGTATAGCCTGTAAGCGGCTCTGTTAGCTGGTCATTCTCCAGATAGGCATATGGCGGCATGTCCAGAGAGGCAGGCAGCACATAGGAGTAATCAAAACCTTGTGTACGCGGGCCACGAACGGGTGCTCTTCCAAAATCTATCTGATCCGGATTCATTTCATCGGTAATGCCGTACAGCCTGTCTTTGTTAAAGGCCGGATTAATAGAATCTTTGAATGCTTCTTTTGGCATCCAATCCAATCCTAAATGCCATTTCCCAATTACCGCTGTGCGATAGGAGCTTGTTTTCAACAAACTGGCTACCGTTGGCAGGCCTTCTTCTATCAATGTTCTGCTATACCCTCTCAATACACCTACCGGAAGCCTGCTGCGCCAGGGGTAGCGACCGGTCAGAATAGAATAGCGCGAAGGCGTGCATACAGATGATGTGGTATGCGCATCTGTAAAGCGCATGCCCTGCTCGGCCAGTTTATCAATGTGGGGTGTATTTACTTTTGCACCTGCATTGTAAATTTTAATATCGCCATAGCCCAGATCATCAGCCAGAATATATACAATATTGGGCAGCTTCTTTTGTTGCTGGGCCTGCAATTTTGTTTTGCCAAACAAAACCAGGCAAACTGAAAAAGCAAATGCGGTTACCCAGGTACTATACTTCTGATAGGTTATTTTTTTCATATTCGGGATCTATTTATTGTACGGTAGACATAGATGGAGGCGCCATTTTTAAATTACTGCCCCATAATTTATTGGGCTGTGCGCCCATTTGCAAAATCAGCTGACCGCCCTTTACCAGGGTTTCATGTAAAAACCAGGGCTGATCTAAAGGTTTCCCATTGAGGCTGGCCGACTGGATGTATACATTTTTAGCACTGTTATTCTTAGTGCTGATCACAAATTGTTTACCGCTGTAATATTTCTGGTTCAGCTGGATGGTAACCTTGTCAAAGATGGGACTGGTAATTTCGTAAAACGGCTTTTCTGAAGTCCCGCCGTTAGTAGAGAACAAGCCAATTTTCATGAGTACGGCCAATGATCCCATCAGGCCCTGGTCCTCATCCCCACTGTACCCTTTTTGCGGCGAAATACCACTGTAAACAGAATCGATCAATTGCCTGGTCCAGTATTGGGTAAGCCATGGTTTACCGGCATAGTTAAACAGAAAAGGTGTTTGCATACAGGGCTGGTTGCCGTAGTTAATGTAAACCCTTCTGTTCAGTTCCTGGTCTTTAGGGTTTTCAGATTTACCCGAAACAAAACCATGCGTTCTTGCTTTGGTAAACGACTCATTTAATTTGCCGGTAAAAGCATCAGGTCCACCCATCAATCCGATCAGTCCCTTTACATCCTGTGGTACAAACCAGGAATATTGTGCCGCATTGCCCTCCACAAACCCATGCTCATATTTTAAAATATCAACCGGCTGGTTCCAGTTGCCAGTCCTGTCTTTTGTCCACATCCAGCCAATCTCTTTATTGAAAACATTTTTATAATTCAGGGCCCTTTTGTTAAACAAAAGAAAGTCATCGGTTTTACCCAAAGCTTTGGCCATTTGCGAAAGGGCATAATCCTGATAGGCATACTCAAGCGTTTGTGCAGTGCCGTCCTGGTGATAGCCGTACTTAATGCTGCTCAGCGGATACGGAACATAGCCCAGGCCTATATAATCTTCAATTCCGCCGCCTTTAAACGTGTTGTGCTCATAGCCGGCCTTGCTCATCATTCCGCCAGGAAAATGGTCTTTCCGCATCCCTTCATAAGCTTTATTTACGTCAAAACCACGGATACCTTTCATATAAGCACTTACAATAAATGGAGTCATTGTGGCCCCTGTCATCACATAAGTATAATTACCGCCCGAAGGGCCACGTGGAATTAAGCCGCCATTTTTATACATCTCTAAAAAAGAATTGATAAACGACTCCGTTACCTCCGGGTATACGAGGTGCCACAGGGTATTGAGCGACCATTGTGCACCCCAGAAAGAATCTGAATTGTAGGAGTTGAACAGTGGTTTGCCCTTGGCATCCAATGGCATTTGCCTGGCTACAGGTTTTGACCCGGTATTGTCGATATAAGTGCCACTTACATCACTTACGATACGTCTGCCTTGTAAGGCATGCCAAAGGTCGGTATAAAAACGCCTTTGGGCTGTCAGTGTGCCACCTTCTACTTCAATACGGCCAAGCCAGGCATTCCAGTCATTGGCAGATTCCTTTACGATGCGATCAAAATCCCAATGTGGCAATTCAGTCTGCAAATTTCGTTTCGCTTCTGCTGTACTTACATATGAAATGGCCACTTTCATTTTACGGACTTCATTTTCTGCAGTTTTAAAGCGGAGAAAAACGCCTGTATGCTCACCTTCAACCCGCTCTGTTAAGGAGAGGATCTTACCATTTTGCCAGCCATTAAAACTTTCGAAATCCTTGTCAAATTCGGCTATAAAAAATATGGTGATCGGTTTAGGCCTCCGTACCGTTGCAGCCATGGTTACGGCACCTTCAATAGAATGTGCACTTGTTCTTTTAACACTGGCCGATTGCGTACCGGATGAGCCGAGTACGGTTGTAAAATCAAATAAAATACTGGCAGACGGGGATTTTGGAAAACGATACCGGTGAAAACCAACCCTTGTGGTAGAAGTCAGCTCGGCCGTAATGCCATAATCTTTCAATACCACTTTATGATAGCCCGGTTTGGCTACCTCTTGCTGGTGCGAATAGGAAGAGCCATAAGCAGAAGGCCCCAGATGTCCTTTAAATTCGCCGGTAGTAGGCAATACAGGTATGCCCGATAGTTCCCAGCAGTGGATATGGCTAAAACATTTAATGGTATCCTCGTCATAACGGTAGCCAGAGTTCCAGGTACCATCCAGTTCCATATCCGGGCTCAGGTTAACCATACCAAAAGGCCTTGATGCAGAGCTGAAATAAAAAAATCTCGAATGGGAAGCATCTACCATGGGTTCAACCAGCGCTGTCTTTTCCAACGCAGGCCGGCTGGTATTTTGCGCGAAAACGCAGGCACTGGTTACCCATAAAATGCTTAAGGGTAAAAGGCATTTTTTTATACACATAATAATATTGTCAATTTTTAGGATTCAATAGCATGGTATAAAAAGGATTTATCCACATCAACGTGAACAATGCGAATAAATCCCTTTTTACAACATGTTTATCTTAATAACCCAGATTCTGAGACATGGCCGGGAACGACAGATCAATCTCACTTTGGGGGATCGGCCGCAGGTAATGCGTGTCCTTGATCGTATTGCTCTTTATCGCCCATGGATTGTATTTCAACACCCGCTCAATCAATTTTCCTGTTCTTTTTAAATCGAACCAGCGGTCATATTCGCCAAGCAGTTCACGGGCCCTTTCATCCAGAATAAGGTCGATGGAGATATTGGCCGGTGTAGCCCGGTAAGAAACGGTTTCCAGAGATCTGATATCGCCAGGGAATTTAGCGCATTTTGGATCCGCAGCAACTTTAGTACCCAGGGCCCGGTTAAGCACTTTATTATAATACACATCGGCAGTACCCAACTGACCGCCTGTAGCGCCTTTAACAATTGCCTCTGCAGCAATTAAATAAGCTTCGGCAGAGCGGAAAATAGATTCATTGAAAGTTCCGTATGCATCGCCATAAGGAATATTTGGCTGCCAGAACTTCCACATAATGGGTTCTCCCGACGGAAAACCACTTGCAGCCACACCATTTACAATATTATAGCCCCCTCCCCATTCGCTTCCGTTAATCACCGAATAGTTTCGGGTGCCACCAACATCTACACCTCTGTCTTTAAGTGCAGTTGCAGGATTATTCCATGGACGGTAGTACACTACCGTGTCACCACTTTTAATATTGATCTTAAGGTTGGGATCTAACAAGGGTAATGGCTTAAACCCTGTAACAGGTAGTAAGGCATAACCTACTTCTAAAAAATTATGGTCGTAACGGCTGTCATTTTGAGGGTCATAAAACCTGTAAGTAGCCGCTGCCAGCGGGTAAATAGGCTGTGAGCGGTTGTAATCACTTGTTCTGCCTTTAGTACCAGGAAAACTTTCAGCCGTACCACCAAAAACAGAATGCAGGTTATTACCTCCGGCAGCATCTACAGCAAAAGCCGGATCGGTTTTATTGGTCAGCACATCAGGGTTATACTGTACCGAAAAAACAATCTCCGCGTTTTTATCATTCTGGGCACCGGTGTATTGGGTAAGTGGGTTTTTGGACCGCACCGGAAACAAATCTTTATAATTTGCCGCCAGTGGATAGGCCGCAATGATCTTGTCCGCATATTGCAGTGCCGACGTAAAATCGGCATTGGAACCGCCAAGTGCATTTTTAAAATTCCAGCCACGGGTTAAATATACACGGGCCAGCAGGAACTGCGCAGCGCCTTTTGTGATGCGTCCGTAATTGGATGCTACCGGAGGAAGCTTTGACTCTGCATCCAGCAGATCAGCCAGAATCTGTTTATATACCTCTGCCGAAGCGATCCTTGTTGCTACTTTACTTGCACTTTGTGTTTCTGTTAAGGGCATCGGTACATCGCCCCATTGCTGCACCAGGTAAAAGAGCACCAGGGCCCTTAAAAATTTAGCTTCGGATACACGGGTACTTTTTAAGGTCTCATTCATGCCTGTAACGCCATCTGCCCTGCTGATTGCCGTATTTACCCGGCCAAGTTCTGTGTACAACAGCGTCCACAGCACCCTGAAATCATCCAGAGAAGAATTCAGGCCTGCGTCGTACTGGTTTAACGAGCCTGCATTGGGCGTTGTAGTTGCAAATTTCGGGTCATTGTAAGCACCCGGACTAAAAAGGTCGGTGCCTAGTAAAACCAGGCTCCGGGTTTGATGGATATTCCGCAGCAAAGGGTAACATGACCTCACCAGGTCCTCAAAGCCCGCTTCTGTTTTGTAATAAACATCTGTTGTGAGTGTAGAAACCGGCGTTTCATCGAGAAAAGAGTTTTTACATCCAGGTGCAACCAGCAACATTAATGAAATGGCCAGTATGGTATATTTTGTAGTGAATCTTGATTTCATTGTAGTCGATTTAAGTTAGAAACTGATGTTTACACCCAAAGAATAAATTGCCGATGGTACATCGTCCTGGTAAATAGCCGAATTAAATTCAGGATCAAAGCCGGTATACTTGGTAAAAATAAAAGGATTGGAAACCTGGGCATAGAACCTGGCATTGGCAATTTTATATTTACTCAGAAAATTCCTGGGCAAAGTATAACCTGCTGTGATGTCAGATATCCTTAAAAAACTTGCGTCCTGGTAGTTGATCGCACTTCTATATGGATTGGCTACATAAGGTGAAAAATAAGTATTGGAAGGATTGTCTTTGGTCCAGTAATCTAAAGAAGCCAGTGAATTGTAGCGGGTACCCAGTTCACCAAATGTTCCTGACAGGGTTGAATTGCTGTATTGTCCGCCATTCCTGTAATAAAGGAAGAAAGAAAGATCGAATTTCTTGTAATTGAAACGGTTGGTAACTCCCAGCAGCCAGTTTGGCAACTGCGTACCCAGTACTACCCGGTCATCAATATCACCGGAAGAAGAAATCTTATTGTCCTTGTTCTGATCAACCACACGCACAGAACCAGGTAGCTGCCCGTAAACTTTTGCCTGGTCCACATCGGCAAGCTGCCAGATGCCGGCAAACTGGTAATCGAAATTGGCACGGATGGGATAACCCACAAACAGTTTGTTTCCTTTATCAAAAGTCTGGCCTCCGCCATACAATTCCAGCAGCTTGTTGTTGTTTTTGGTAAAAGAAAACGTACTGTTCCATCCAAAGTCAGGCTTCATGATGTTCTGGGTATTTAAAGTGATCTCTACCCCCTTATTCTGGATTTTACCCACATTGGCAATTACCTCGGTAAACCCGGTTACAGTTGGCATTTTTTGATTCAGGATCAGATCCACTGTTTTTCTGTTGTAAATTTCAATCGCTGCAGTAATGCGGTTGTTGAAAAATCCCGCATCAATACCAATATTTAACTCTTTACTTCTTTCCCATTTCAAGCTCTTGTTACCAAGGTTGGCAGGTGCAAAGCCCATCGCTGCTGCACCATCAAAATCGTAACCTGTATTTAACAGGAGTGCCTGCGTACTGTATGGGTTTACCGTAGCATTACCTACCTCGCCATAGCTGCCCCTGAGTTTCAGGTTAGAGAATATATTGAGTTCTTTAATGAACTGTTCTTCGCTCATTCTCCAGGCCAGGGCAACAGATGGGAAAAATGCCCATTTATTGCCTGCTGCAAGTTGAGAAGCACCATCTGAACGGCCGGTAACTGTCAGTAAATATTTGTCATCGTATCCATAATTGATCCTGCCCATGAAAGAAAGGAGTGAGCGCTCTATCAGGTTACTGCTCCTTGCAGTAATCGTACCGGTATTTAAAGCATACCAGTAAGAAGTATAAGGCAGGTCTTTTACAGCAATACTGGTGGTCTCATCCCGCTGATAATAGGCACTATAAAGACCCGTAAAACCTATGGAATGTTTTCCAATATCCTTTTTGTAACTGAGGATATTGTCGAAAGTATAATTTGCCATCCCCTTGGTATCCAGCTGGGTCCTTGGCAAACTCCCGATCTGAGATTTCGACCAGGTACCACGCCAGTCCCCTATTTTGGCATTGCTGTAGGAAGCCGAAAGAGAACTCCTGAAAGACAAACCTTTAAGCAGCGACACTTCAACATAAGCATTGCCCAGGGCGGTAAGCGTCATTGTTTTAAGCAAAGATGTTTTGGGATCAATATCGGCAAGCGGGTTGGGTACCTGTTTATCATTGATACCCATCCATATGGCCAGTCCATCCACATTGATATCCGCATTCTGGCTTGGATTGGTCAGGTCTGCATAATAAGGTGTTCCGGTCGGACGTGCCCTGTATGCACCCCTTAATGATTCCTGTGAGCCCCAGTTCTGATCGCTATAGGTTACATAAGAAGTGAATCCGGCCTTCACATGCTCACCCAGTTTACTGTCCAGGCCGGCATTTAAATTGTAACGTTTATAACCGGTATATTTAACATTACCCTGTTCATTTAAATAACCACCCGAAAACCTGTAGGTAGTTTTATCCGTACCTCCGGACAAGCTCAGGTTATGACTGGTCTGAATACCATTATGGGTAATCAGATCGGCCCAGTCAGTGGTTCTTCCTGCATCAATGTTTGCGGTTTCGGCAATCGTAAAAACCGTTCCGGTAAGCCCTGCTGCAACCATATCTGTATAGGCAAGCTTATAAAATTGCGGTGTGGTCATCATTTCAGGCCCATGAGCCATCTTTTTCATGCCCACATAGGCATCATAACTTAACTTCAGCTCACCAGATACACCTTTCTTTGTGGTCACGATAACCACTCCATTTGCACCCCTTGCCCCGTAGATAGAGGTGGAAGAGGCATCTTTAAGGATATCCATAGATTGGATATCATTGGGGTTAAGGGTATTTAAGTCTCCGCCCATCAGTCCGTCAATCACGATCAGGGGCTGGGTAGAATTATTGATCGTATTTTCACCCCTGATGGTAATGTTATAGGGCGCACCCGGCCGGTTACTCGCTTTGGTTACCGTAGCGCCCGCAACTGTTCCCTGGATAGCTTTAGCAGCCAGCACCGGGTTAGACCTCACAATGTCTTTTGACTGGAGCGAAGAAAGTGCACCGGTAAGGTCTCGCTTTTTAACTTCACCATAGCCAACCACCACAATTTCATTCATCTCAATATTTGCTACACTAAGCGAAACACTCATATTGCCCTGCCCATCATAAACTACTTCCTTATTGGTATAGCCAATAAAACTAAAAACCAGCACATCCCCTTTTTTAGCTACCAGCTGAAATTTCCCGTCCGTATCCGTAACAGCTTTCCCGGTATTGTTTTTCACTTTAATGCTCACACCAGGCATAGGCATGTTCTTTTCATCAACTACCCTTCCGGTAACCCGGTCAAATACGGCTGGGGTTGACACACTTAAATCAGCCTGTTTCAATACGATGACCTGGTCTACTATCGTATAAGTCAGCGATTTATCTTCAAGCAATTGTTCCAGGGCCTGCTCCAGGGGAACATTTTTCAGAAAGACGGTGAGCTTTATCCGCGGATTGATCAGTTTATTGTCGTAAAAGAATTTGTAGCCGCTTTGCTTTTCAATAGACTTCACTATAGATGAAAAGGCCGCATTCTTTTCATTAAGGTTTATCCGTTGGGAAAACACCTTTGCAGATAAATGCAGACAGGTAATGGTTATTAAAATTACGGTTAGTTTCATAACCCTGATGGTTTGGCTCAGGGGCAAAATCCACAAAGGTGGGATTTTACCACATTGGTTTAATTTCATACTTTTGTACGGTTAGGTTAATGGTTTGATTTCTGTCAATAAGAATTTTAAGGTTAGCCTGACTTTTCCAGGTCCCGACGGCAATCGGGATCTGGTTTTATCTTTTCATTCCTATTGTAAGGAACTAGGGTAATCTTCGAAGGGTTCGTGTAGCTATTTTTCCATATGCATGAATTGGTTTATATTTGGTTATATTGGTTATTTAACGGTTAATGTTCTGCCCTCCAGTTTAAAGGTGAGCCCACTCAGTTCCAGAATTTTTAAAATCTTCATCAGGCTATATTTTCGGCTTACTTCTCCTACAAATTCATGGTCTTTAAGATTACCGGAAGCATACACTACATCTACATCATACCATCTTGATATCTGACGCATCAGCTGGGGCAAACTTGCGTTATCCAACAGGAAATACCCGTTTTTCCAGGCCATTACAGCAGCAATATCTGCCTCGCGTATTTTAAAACCTCCACCTTTTTCCTTAATTGTCCCCTGCTCTCCCGGTTTAAGAAAAGCCTCGTCATCTGCATGAACCAATTTTACAGCCCCCTCCAGTAATGTCGTCCTAACCGCTTTTTCGTCCGGATAGGCCATTATATTAAAGTGCGTTCCCAAAACAAGCACACTTGTTCCCTTTGCGTTCACTGTAAAAGGCATTTTCTCATTTTTAGAAACCTCAAAATATGCCTCACCACTCAGCTCTACATTACGCATTTCACCGGTAAATACTGTTGGGAATTTTAAGGAAGAAGCGTCATTTAGCCAGACCTTGGATCCATCGGACAGCAAAATCTGGTATTGTCCTCCATTTGGTGTACTGATGCTGTTATACTCCATGGCTGCATTCGCCTGATTTTTGGCGGGCCCCAAAACTTTATAAACCAATTGCCCGTCAGCTGCTTTAGTGATGGATATACCTGATCGTTTAACCAGATCACCATTGCTGGCATCGGTAAGCGATATTTTAGTACCATTGTTAAGTGTTAAGGTGGCTTTGTTCCCACCAGGGGGCCTGTCATGAATATGAACTGCTTTTGAATCCTGCTTTTTTGTGACGACGGCAGGATTGAGTTTATAAAAATAAAAACCTATTGAGACAGTGATCAGCAGAACTGCTGCAGCCGCATAGTTGAAAAGTGAATAAGATTTTTTCTGTTTTAAGGGGACTTCAATCGCTTCCGAGATGCTTGTATACATCTCCTTTTCAATTTTCTGTTTTTCTCCCATGGTCAAGGTATCCCAGTCTTCAGCTTTTTGAAAATGCATATAAAGTTGATTGTACTGGGCCAATTCTTCAGTCGTAGCTGAGCCAGATTCGATCTTTTCCAGAAGTTTAAACAGTTTTTCCTTTTCCATAATATTGGGCGACATATAAGTAAGGCGTTTTAAAGTACCTTAGCCCCCAAAGGAAAATAAAAAAAATATTTATGCTCAGATCAGCGGAAACCAGCAGCTCAGGTTACCCAAAGATCCTTTAAGTTTCTTAAGTGCAATGGTAATCTGGTTCTCTACTGTTTTTTCCGAAATACCCAGCTTTCTTGCAATCTCTTTATTACTGAGGTGTTCATTGCGGCTCATCTTGAAAATTTCCCCACATTTATCGGGAAGTGTGCCCACAAATTGGGTAATGAAGCTCTGCAATTCTTTTACCTGAATGTTTTCCTCTATCGTATAACTTTCCGGCAGGCTTTTAGCAATCTCTAAAAAATTCGCTTTCACCTTATCCTTCCTGATATAGCTGATCATTTTGTACTTCACTGCACTGAGCAGATAACTGTGTACAGTACTGATTAAGTTTATTGAATTCCGGTGTTCCCAAAACCAGATAAATATTTCCTGGCAAACATCCATGCAGATTTCCCTGTCCCGGCAAATATTAAATGCACTTTGATATAGTTTCTGCCAGTGACGCCGATAAAGCATTTCAAAGCCATGATGATCGTCCTTCCGAATCATTTCCATTAGTTCCTGATCTGAAAATACAAGGTGCTCCTGCATATTTGGTATGTTGCTCAGTGCAAGTTACAAAAATAGTCACGACTTTTTTATGCAATTAATTTACCCATGCGGAGAATATACAAATGCATCTAATAAAAATATTAAAATATTCGTCTTCAAAACAAATAAAAAAGCCGCCTTTTATAGGCGGCTTGTGTTTTTCTTAGGCGTTTTAGCTGGTCAATTTTGCAGCATCGCGCAAAGCCAATATCAGGTTGATTACTGCGGCATCAATTGGTATTTTTAGATCATATTAGTTATTTATCCTGGCTAATTATGCCAAATTTATTAGTTTTAATAGTGCAAACCATCATATTTAATCTACATGACCAACTATCCACAAATCCTGATCGATATCGAAACCCACAACGTCAGCGGTATCCAACATTATTTCAAAAATGGAGGCAGTCCGAATGACGTGCTGAACAACTTGCCCCTATTCACCACCATGGTAGAAATGTATAGCCGCGGGCCAAAATTTCACTTTTGCATACAGGCATTTATAAACGCGGGGCTCCAATTTGAAGACGAAGCCTTGCTGGCGGTTCTGGCGGACGATGCAATCAAGCTTGAAAATATCCTAAA